>NZ_JAINZY010000010.1:0-404194 GCF_019890715.1 Nocardia coffeae
ATACAGGACTCGCAGCTGGCATGCTGGCCTGGCTCTGCTCATCGGCCTGTCGAAAGGGTGGGTTTCGTTTGTACGAATCAGGCACTCGATCCGGAACCCCACATCGAGTACGCCCACGATCCAAGCCTGCCTGACGTAGAGATCGCGCACACCGCCGACTGGGGCATCCGGAGGTCCCAGAGACGTTTGCTTGCAACGTATGTCGCCTGACTTTATTCGGGATGCAGAAACTTGCGGTGGCTGTGCTGCGCTCGTCCGTATTCGAGGTAGACCCTGACGGTCTCGGACCGGACTTCGTTCCGGACCTGGTGGCGGAACGGCTGGACTCAGAGATGCGAGATTGCTGAAAGGATGCTGCGGCGAAAATTGATCGGCGTGTTGAATTTGCGACACGCCGGGGTGTGTACGTGGTCGGTTTGCTGCAGCGTGTGAAGCGGACTGTGAGCTGAGATGCTTCTGGGTCTGTGCCATTGCGGCCGAGGCCTTGCTGCGCTCGGCTCCGCGCTGCGGTGTGCGAGGCGAGCCCTCGGAGCTGGCGAAGACATCTTCGATCGCATCGTGTGTAGGGGTGTCCTGGTCCGGCCGCAGCGGCGGCGAGGTGGCGACCGGACGCCCTGGGAATTCGTCAGCAATTTTCGCCGCGCTGACTTTTGTGCAGCCTGTCCTTACTTTTTTGCGGCGAAATCCCCCATGGATCGCAATGCGGGCAAACGGTATGGTGTGCAGACCTGGTCTGGAGAGTGGACCGCCCGAGTTCGTGGAGGCGATCGTGCAAACGGTACTGGGTAAGGCGCAATTGCTGCTCGAGGCATTCGATGCCGAGGCGGGGGAGCTGTCACTGACCGAACTCTCACGCCGCAGCGGGGTCGCCAAGGCTACGACGTTCCGGCTGGCGACCGCGCTGGTCGAGTGGGGTGTTCTCGAACGATCCGGGACGAGCTACCGTCTCGGCCTGCGTCTGTTCGAACTCGGGCAGCTGGTGCCCACGCAACGGATGTTGCGCGACGCGGCCCTGCCGTACCTGCAGGAACTGCATGCCGCGACCGGTGCGACGGTGCATTTCGCGATTCGGGACGGGTTCGACGTCCTCTATATCGACAAGATCGTCGGCCACGGCGCGATCAAGATGCCGTCTCGGGTCGCGGGACGGCTGCCGCTGTACGCGACCGCGACGGGCAAGGCGATCCTCGCGTTGTCCGCCGCCGATGTGGTCACCGGGGTTGTCGAGAACGGGCTGCCGGCCTTCACGCGGCGGACGGTCGCGTCGGCGGCGCATCTGCACCGCCAACTCGTCACGATCCGGCGGAACATGCTCGCGGTGGAGGCCGAGGAAGTAGCCGTCGGTGTGGTGAGCGCGGCGGTGCCCGTGTTCGGGTCGCACTCGGCGCTGGTGGGAGCGGTCGGCATGTCCACCACCACCGCACGGATGCGACTCGAGCGGATGTCCGGCCCGCTGAAGACCGCCGGCGCCGGCATCACCCGGACACTGGGCTCTCTCGCGCGCTCGGCGTAGCGCCCGGGACCGGCGGACGCCTGCTGCTCACCGCGCCCAGAGCGGCGAAACCCAGCCCGGCCGATGCGGTCGTCACGATCGCCACCGCGAGGCTGGTATTTCCCAGCAGCCCGACGATCGGTGCGACCACGGCCGCCGCGCCGAACTGTGCGAAGCCGACCATCGCGGCGGCCGTGCCCGCGATCGCGCCGTGCCGGGACAACGCCAGTGCGGGCACGTTCGGCATCACGAATCCGGTGGCGCCGAGCAGGGCCAGGACCGGCAGCGCGAAACCGGCGAACCCGCCGGTCGCGGTTGCCGCGAGGACGATGAACGCCACACCGACCGTCGTGCTGACCAGCAGCGAGACCAGGCTGATCCACAGCGGGGACCATCGCTTCAGCAGCACGACGTTCAACTGGGACGCGCCGATCAACACCACCGCCCCCGCCGCGAAGGCGAAACCGTAGGTCTGCGACGTGAGCCCGAACTGGCCTTGCATCACGAAGGACGACCCGGCGATGTAGGCCCACAGGACCGACCGGCCCAACCCGCACACCAACACGAGGACGAGGAACCGCGGATCACCGATCAGGGTGCGATATCCGTTGAGCGCGTGCGAGATTCCGCGTTCGGCGCGCGCGTCGGGCGGCAGTGTCTCGGAAAGGGCGCAGGCGCCGAGCAGCATCATGCCCGCACCGAGCCCGGCCAGTACGAGGAACACCCCCTGCCACGAGACCGCGCTGAGCACCAGCCCGCCGACCGATGGCGCGAGAATGGGCGCGACACCCATCACCAGCATCAACCGGGACAGCACGACCGCCGCGGCGCGACCGACGAACAGGTCGCGCACGACCGCCATCGCGATCACTCCCGTCGCGGCGGCGCCGAAACCCTGGAGAGCGCGCAGGGCGCCGAGTGCCGCGACCGAAGGTGCGAAGAAGCATGCCACCGAGGCCGAGACGTGCACAGCGGTGCCGACGAGCAGTGGCCTGCGCCGCCCATAGCTGTCCGACAGCGGGCCCACGACGAGCTGGCCGATCGCCAGTCCCGCCAACGTGCCCGTCAAGGTGAGCTGCACGGCTGTGTCGGTCGTATGGAAATGTGCCGAAATCGTCGGCAGCGCAGGCAGATACATGTCCACGGTGAACGGCCCGAGCGCGGTCAGCACCCCCAGGACGAGCACGAGTCGAATCCGGTCCGCGCCTTCGGGCGGGCGCACCGGGACCGCGTCACGGATGTTGCTGGTCAAGGAAACCGGTCACCACGGAGTAGTAGTCGTACGGCCGTTCCTCCTGGAGGTGATGCGACGCCTTGTCCATCACGTACAGGTGCCCGTGCTCGATCATTCTGGCCAGCATCAACGGGTAGTCCGGCGTGAGGAAGGCGTCGTACATTCCCCAGGCGAACAACACCGGCGCGGTGATCATCCCGAGTTCGGCGGTGAGATCCTGCCAGTCACCCCGTGGGTTGTCCGACGCCGCCGCGAGAGCCATTTCCTCCGGGTCGAGACTCTGTTCGTAGCGCATGTCGAGGGTCTCGCGCGGGAGCTTGTCGCCGTCGAACCACTCGAGGCGGGTGATCAGCTGACGCATCTTCTCCCGGGTAGGACCTTCTCCGCCGTAGTAGACGTCCCGGGCCGTCCGGCCGCGGTGGCCGTTCTCCGGTAGCGGAGCGAGCGGACCGTGGAACACCGGCATGCTGCCCGTGATCACCAGTGCGCGCACCCGGTCGGGGTACTTGGCCGCGAGGTTGAGCGCGATCGTCCCGCCCCACGAGTTGCAGACGAAGTCGGCGCGGTCGATGGCCAACTCGTCCAGCAGCGCGACGATCTTCGCCGCGTGGAAATCCCACATCGGCCCGGTGATCGTGCACTTCTCCGACCGGCCGTACTGCAGGATGTCGACCAGTATCGCCCGGCGGTCACGCGCGAAAAGCGGTGCGACAGGACCGAAGTCGGACCACGCGGTGCAGCCCGGTCCGCCGCCGTGCAGGAAGATCGTGGGACTCCCGGCGCCGAGGTCGTGGTAGTGGAACTTCACGCCCGCCGCGTCGGCGTACAAGCTGTTCGGTAGTTGAGCCATGCGCACACTTGACGTCATTTCGCGAGTGGTGTGAAGGATCGGGGTCCGCTGGGCGGTCCCGGTCTGTGGCCGTGCCCCGGTGCGCGCGGTTAGCTTGCGGCGCATGCGATCAGATCTGCGAACGGCCCGGGATCGGGCTCGCGCCCTCCTCGGCGCCGTCGAGCACCGCGATCTCGGCCCGTTGCGAGTTACCGAGGCGGTGGCCTTCGCGCGCGCGTGCGGCGAACGCGATCCCCGGCTGCTGGACCCCGAATCGACGGGCTTCCAGGTGCATCCGCTGTACCTGCCCAGTTTGTTGCGCGGGCCCGACGGCGGCGTCGACGGGGACTACCGCGAAGACGGCATGTTCCGCGACGAGGTCCCCGGCACCGATGGACTGGACGTCCGCCTGATGGCGGGTGGGCAGAGCATCGCCTTCCATCGGCAGACGCCGCTCGGGGATCCGATCGCGGTGCGGCGCACGCTCGATGACGTGGCGTGCAAAGGCCGGCCGGGCTCGGAGTTTCTCCTGATGACGGTGTCGAAGGTCTTTCGAGCCGCGCGGGCCGGAGTACTGGCCACCGTCACCGAACGGTTCATCGTCCGATGACGGCCCCGCACAGTGCGCATGCCGTCACAGGCCAGAGCATCGAGCCTGTCGTGCTGCGGACCGACCCGGTGCGCCTGCTGCGCTTCGGCGCTCTCACGCACAACGCGCATCGCATCCATTACGACCCGGTCCACGCCGCGAGCGAGGGCCTGGACGCGCCCGTGGTGATGGCCCAGCTACACGGTGCGTTGTTGTTCCGCGCGGCGGCCGAGTTCGCCGGCGGGCCGAGCGGCGTGGTCTCCGTGGGATGGCGCAACCGCGCGCCCGCGTACGTGGGGTGTGAGCTCGTCGTGACCGGCGTCGTCGGCGAGATCGCCGACGGGCTCGTCACGCTCGAATTGCGGGAGCACACCGGGGACGGCGTGCTGTGCGCCGAAGGTGAGGCCGTGGTGGTCGCACACGCGGACCCGGTCTGCTGAGCAAACCGAATCCGTTGGCGTCCGGCCAGGACTCGCCGAGTATTCGCACTATCACTCATCTCGTCTCGGGAGGACTTCACATGACTGGTGTCGAGGCGCCGAAAGCCGCGCAGGAGGTGCCTGAGCGTCCGCGTGCGGCCGGAAGGCAGGACTGGACGGCCTGGCCCAAGTACAACGCGGCCGGCAGCGGGTACCGCGGCTACTGGTATCCCGTCACCTGGTCCAACCACATCACCGGAACCCCGCAGAGCTACACGATCTGCGGCGAGAAGCTCGCACTCATCCGGGACGCGGGGCAGGTGTACGCGCTGCACGACCGCTGCCCGCACCGTGGGGTGCCGTTGTCGGAAGGCGACCAGCAGTTCCCCGGCACGGTCAGCTGCCCCTACCACGGCTGGACCTATCGCCTGACCGACGGCAAGCTCGTCGCGGTCATCACCGACGGCCCCGATTCGAAGATCTGCGGCAAGGTCGAGGTGCAGACGTACGCGGCGCAGGAGCGGCTGGGGTTGGTCTGGGTCTACATCCCGATCACCCGCGAGCCCGCCCCGCCGCTGGACGAGCAGTTGCCGCGCGAACTCGTCGAGAACGAGGGCATCGTCGGCGGTCGTATTCAGCCGCGCGCGGGTAACTGGCGTTTCGCGTGTGAGAACGGCTTCGATGAGGGGCACGCGAAATATCTGCACCGCACCTCGCTGTGGCGGCTGTTCAAGCCGATGCCGACCTGGAACATCACCCGCATCGTGCGCGAGGGCCGATGGATCTACCGCGTCCAGGACGAGGTGTATTGGGAGGCGGAATTCCCCGGCGTGGGGACGTGGACCAACAAGCGGTGGTGGAAGAAGCGGCCGGACGAGACGAAGGTCTCGCAGATCGGCAACGTCGGCGCCGGACTGGAGGTGAATCCGGTCATCGCGGCGCAGAACTTCCCGGGCTTCGCGTCCCTGTCCATGCCCGGCGTGCTGCGCATTTCCTACCCCAACTTCATCCACTACGAGTTCTACGTGCCGGTCGACGACGACAATCACCGATATGTCGGTCTGATGGTGAATTTCGTGACCGGGGTGCACAAGCTCGGCTTCTACGCGAAGTACCTCGGGGCGATTCGCTGGCTGTTCCACGGTCAGTTCTCCGGGCAGGACGCGTGGATGGTCGAGGTCACCGACGCGCCGCCGGAAAAACTGTACCGGCCCGACGTCTCGCTGACCGTCTGGCGCAATCTCGCCGAAGAGGAGTACGCCGAAAAGCTCACGGCCGCTGTCGAATTCGTCAAGCAACCGGTGGCGCAGGCGCGGGCGCGACGGGCATCCGCGAAACAGAACGGCACCGGTGAGGCGGCCTCCGCACGCTCCGTCCCGTCCAGTGAATAGGGGAAGTACATGCTCAAGACACTGATCGCCTTCGTCGCGGGCGGCGCGGCCGTCGTGGGCGCGCCCGCCGTGTGGCGGATCCTCGCGCGGCACAGCAACACCCAGGTACACCAGGTTCGTCGATGACCGTCGCGGAAGCGGATGCGCTGGCCGGATTGGACCCCCGCCGACGCCGCTGGGCCGAGGCGGCTTGCGCACGGGTGGACCGGAACCGGTTGCGCGAGTTGCTGACCGGCCTCGTCGACATCGCGAGTCCCACCGGTGACGAGGCGCCGCTGGCCCGGCACATCACCACCACCCTGGCCGCGGCGGACATCGAATCGCAGACGATGTATCTCGATGACCGCCAAGCCAATTCGTGGGGCCGGGTGCGCGGCGACGGCACCGGACCGGATCTGCTGCTGTACGCACCGATCGACACCGTGACCACGGGTGACCCCGACGAGGATCTGCCGTGGGTCGGTGAATCGCTGCGCGCCGACATGGTCGCGCGAGCCACGACGGTCCAGGACTACGTCATCGGGCTGGGCGCCTCGAACCCGAAGGGGCACGCCGCCTGCGTGCTGGCCGCGGGGGAGGCGATCCGGGCGGCCGGCGTGCCGCTCACCGGAGACCTGCTGCTGGGGTTCGGGGCCGGCGGGATGCCGACCAATGCTCGTCCCGGCGTGGGCAATCCGCGGCGGAACACCGGTCAGGGCGTCGGCTGCTCCTTCCTGCTCGAACAGGGGGTGTGGGCGGATTACGCCCTCATCGCCAAACCGGGGTGGACCGTCTCGTGGGAAGAGGTCGGCCTGGCCTGGTTCGAGATCACGGTGCACGGCAGCCACACGTACGTGGGCTCGCGGCACCGGTTGCCGTACCGGAACCCGGTGGCCCTGGCCGGAGCGGTGGCCACCCGGCTCGAGGAATGGTTTCCGCAGTACTCGCGAGCGCACGACGACGGGCTCGTCCAGCCGCAGGGCATGGTGGCGAACATCCGCGGCGGCTGGGAGCGCACCGCGTCGTTCACCCCGGCCTGCGTGCGCATGATGGTCGATCTGCGCCTGAGCCCGCGCACCACGCCCACCGCGGCCAAACGCGAATTGGTCGCGGCCGTGCGGCGGATCGCCGCCGAGTTGGATATCCGCGTCGACGTGGAGCAGATACTGGCGATCCCGGGTGAGGGCTCGGATCCACGGATGTGGCTGTGCCGCAAGGCTGTCGAGGCATGGGAAGCGGCCGAAGGCGTTCCGCACCGGGAGTTCCGTGACGCGAGCGGCGCGACCGACGCGAACATCCTGCGCGGCCGCGGGATTCCCGCCGTGCGGGTCGGCATGCCGAAGGTCGTGGACGCCCCGTTCGAGGTCGATTTCGCGATGGGCATGAACACGGTGGACCTGCGGGACGCGGAGAAGCTCACCAAGTATCTGGTCCGTGTCGCACTCGACACGGTCACCCGGAGTCTCGAGGAAGTAGGGATGGCCTGATGGCGACGATCGTGCTGGGGGTCGGAGCCTCGCACAGCACTCTGATGAACACCCACTGGGAGCAGACCACGCACAAGGCGCAAGCCGAGCGTTTCCGCGACGCTCTGTACGCCGCGCGGGAACGGATCGCGGCCGCCGCACCGGATGTCGCGCTGATCATCGGCTCCAACCACTTCCGCGGATTCTGGCTGGATCTCATTCCGGCCTTCACTCTCGGTGTGGGGGAATGTATTTCGAGCGGCGAATCCGGAACACCGAAGGGGCCGCAGCCGGTCGACGTCGAGTTCGCCCGCTACCTGGCGAACACCGTGATCGAAAGCGGCCGTTTCGATCTCGCGTACTCGGCGCGGCTGCAGATCGATCACGGGCAGTCCCATGCGATCCAGTACCTGCTCGACGGACTCGATGTGCCGATCGTGCCGTTGGTGGTCAACGTTTTCGCGCCACCCCTGCCCACCTTCGCGCGGTCCGCGGAACTCGCCACCGCGATTCGCGCGGCGATCGCGAGTTTCCCGGCGGACAAGCGGGTCGTCGTCATCGCGTCCGGTGGGCTCTCGCACCGGTTGCCCTGGCCGGACTGGCGCGACCCGCACGGCGAGGACGAGGATTTCATGGTCCGAGCGTGGCTGGACGGCCGGGAGAACTGGTCGGACTACGACGTGCGCCGCCGCGAGATCATCCGGGCCGCGCAGGCCGCCATCACGCCCGAGTTCGATGATCACCTGCTCGATCTCTTCGCGGCGGGCAAGGCGGCCGAACTCGCCGAGTACACCACGACCTATGTCCAGGAGGCGGCCGGGAACGGCGCGCAGGAGCTGCGCACCTGGCTGATGATGGCCGCGATCCTGGACTACATCCCGGCGGAACGCCTTGTCTACGAGGTTATTCCGGAATGGCTCACCGGAATGGGCGTCGCCGTTCTCGACCCCTCTCATCGCAACTCGTCATCACGAAGGACACGATCATGACAATCTGGAACGAACTGGCCGGGCTCGACTTCAGCCTGACGACCGTCGACGCGAACGGTATTCCCACCCGCACGCTGCGCGCCGGCACGGGCGAGGAATCGGTGGTGTTCCTGCACGGCACCAGCGGCCATCTCGAGGCGTTCGCGCGCAACATCCCGGCGCACGCGCCGCTGTACCGATGCCACGCCATCGACATGCTGGGACACGGCTACACCGGCAAACCGGACTATCCCTACGAAATCCCGCGCTACGTCGAGCATCTGGTCGACTACCTCGACGCGGTCGGAATCCAGCGGGCACATCTGGTGGGTGAGTCGCTCGGCGGCTGGGTGGCCGCCCATCTGGCCAGTGAGCTTCCCGAGCGCGTGCTGTCGCTGCAGCTGCTCGCCGCGGGTGGCACGGTCGCGAACCCCGCCATCATGGATCGCATCAAGACCTCCACCACGAAAGCAGTGCGCAGCAACGACATTCAACTGACGCGGGACCGGCTGCGGCTGCTGATGCACGATCCGGCCGATGCCACCGAGGAACTCGTCGAAGTCCGGCACCGGATCTATCATCAGCCCGATTTCGTCGCGAACATCCACAACCTGCTGTCCTTGCAGGAGATGGAGATTCGGCAACGCAACCTGCTGCGGCCGGACCGGCTCGCGCGCATCCAGGCGCCGACGCTCGTGGTCTGGGGCCACGAGAATCCCTTCGGTGACGTCCCGGAGGCCAAGAAGATGGCCGAGGACATCCCCGGCGCGCGGCTGCAGCTCTACCCCGAGTGCGGCCACTGGCCGCAGCACGAGCAGGCCGAGCAGTACAACCCGCTGAGCCTGGACTTCCTGGCCGAAGCGTCCGCGAAAGCCACGGCACCGGCCTGAGACAGGGCGATGCCGATACCGGTGGCCGGTCACGCATGGTGGTGCATGACCGGCCACCGCCCGTTCATGGCTGCGGTACAACGACTTTCGAGAAGGAACGGATCGATGAAGCGCATCGTGCTGCTGACCGCGGACGAGGACGACGCACTCGGCAAGCGCATCCGCGATGCGGTCGGCGCGGCCGGGCACGTCGTCCGTCCGGCGGCGCGTAGCGTCACCGCACTGCACCGGTTGCTGCCGACCGCCGATGTCGTCGTGGGCGACTGGAGCGGTGCGCTACCGCTGGGCACCGCGGAGGTGGCGCTGGGCCGTCGGTTGCAGCTGATCCAGCAGCCCGGCGCGGGTGTGAACTTCATCGACGTGGCGGCATGGGCGGCTGCCGGAGTTCCGGTGGCCAACACCCCGGGCGCCAACGCGGCGTCGGTCGCCGAGTGGGCGGTCGTCGCGGCGGCGAACCTGAGCAGATCGATGCGGTGGGCGCACGACGAAGTGACGGCGGGGCGCTGGCCGCAGGAGGGGATACTCGCGCGCGGTTGCCGCGACCTGGGCGAACTCCGGGTGGGGATCGTCGGTTTCGGGGCGATCGGGCGTCAGTGCGCGACGCTGTTCGCCGCGTTCGGATGCGAGGTCGCCTACACTGCGCGCGCCGCTCACCCCGGCGCAACGGCGCGGTTTCTGCCGATGGCCGATCTGCTCCCGGTCACGGACGTGCTGGTCCTGGCCGTGCCGCTGAACGAACACACCCGAGGGCTGATCTCCGCGCGCGAGTTGGCGATGCTGCCGGCCGGCGCGTTCGTGGTCAATGTCGCGCGCGGCGCCGTCGTGGACGAGTCGGCGCTCGTCGACGCGTTGCGCTCCAGCTCGGTGGCGGGCGCCGCGCTCGACGTCTTCGCGGTCGAGCCACTCGCCTCCGACAGTCCACTGCGCGCCCTGGACAACGTGCTGTTGAGTCCGCACATCGCCGGCGGCAGCGACACCGCGCGGCGGAAGATCTACGCGATGACGGCGCAGAACGTGGCGCGCGTCTGCGTGGGTGACCGCCCGCACTGGACCCTGTGAAAATACTTCGGCCGCAATGGAATATTGCGGCGATGTTTCCGGAATCAGTGCCCGTGACGTGCTGGATGTTGCGTCGGCGTAAGGCCGTCGCTGCGGGTTCATTCGGCGGACCGAGATGATTTCCAGCCCTGACGTACATGGCTAAGTTGCTTCACACCACCGCACGAATGCGGCCCAGATCACAGAACGAAGGTGTCGGTATATGGCCTGGCGATCTCAATTCCGTAGCGCTGCCCTCGCAGCGGTAGTCCTTGCCACGGTGGCGGCCGCCGCGTGCAGCCGCCCGGCCACGCACAGCACCGCCGATTCGGCGGGCGGTTCGATCCGGATCGCGGTGGGCATCGATGCCTCCTACGCGCCGTTCTTCGTCGCCGAGCACGAGGGACTGTTCAAGCAGGCAGGTCTGGATGTGCAGCTGGTGCAGTTCGGTCGGGGCGGTGAGGCCGTCGACGCCCTCTCGACGGGGCAGGTCCAGATCGCGGGCAGCTCCGACACCACCACCATCGCGCAGCTGCGGGAGAATCCCTCGCTGCGGGCGATGTACTCCTACGAATCCTCCGGCGACTACATCAAAGTCGTGTTGCGCAATGGGATCGATGCACCGGCCGCGGGGCAGAAAATGGGCATCGTTCCCGGCCTGAGCCAGATCTCCACGGAGAAATATCTCGAAGCGCACGGTGTGCGGCCGGACTCGGTCAAGATGATCACGGCCACCCCGACCGACATGCCCGCGCTACTGAGCCGCGGCGACATCGACGGATACGTGCTGTGGGAGCCGTGGCCCGCCGCGGCGCTGAGCCAGCACACCGGACATGTCGTCGCCCGGACCGGCGACTACAACTGGCTCTACCACCACTGGGCGATCACGACCCAGCCGTGGCTGGCCGCGCACGAGGACACCGCGCGCAAGGTCGCCCAGGTTCTGGACAAGGCCACGCAGCTCGTCGAATCCGATCCGCCGGCTGCCGCGGCGGCGACGAAATCCGCGGTGAACGTGGCCGATGACCAGACCATCACCGCGATCAAGGAAATCGACTTCGGTGTCCACAATCTGACCGCGCAGGACATCGTGTCGGCGCAGTCGGTCGTCGATTTCTACAAGAAGATCGGCGCCCTCAGTGACCAACCGGACCTGCAGTCGGCGATGCTCACCGACTGGTACAAGAAGAGTGCGTAATGAGTGTGACAGCAATCAAAGGCGTTCCCGTCGAAATCGAAAACCTCGGAATAAGTTTCGGCGCCGCGGATATCGTCTCGGGAATTGATCTACAGGTGCGGGAGGGCGAATTCGTCTGTCTCCTGGGCCCCAGCGGATGCGGGAAGTCGACCCTGTTGTCCTCGATGGCGGGCTTCATCGAACCCACCGTCGGGGAAATCCGCTGTGACGGTACGACAGTCAGGCGAAGCAACCCGCACGCGGGCATGGTCTTCCAGAGTTCGGAGGCGCTCTTCGAGTGGATGACCGTCAGCGGGAACGTCTCCTACGGACCGCGCATGCACGGGGCGAACAAGGCCGAACAGGTACGGATCGCGGCGGAATACCTGGCCATGGTGGGCCTGCCGCACTCGGGTGACAAATTTCCCTCGCAGCTCTCGGGCGGTATGCGCCAACGCGTTCAGATCGCCCGTGTGCTGGCCAACCAGCCCTCGCTGGTCCTGATGGACGAGCCGTTCGGCGCCCTCGACGCGCAGACCAGGCAGGTCCTGCAGATCGAATTGGACAAGATCTGGCGGCACACCGGCTGCACGGTCGTGTTCGTCACCCACGACATCGACGAGGCGCTCACGCTCGCCGACCGCGTGGTGGTCATGTCCGCCGGACCGCGGGCCCGCATCAAGAGCATCTACCAGGTCGACGCGCCCCGCCCGCGCGATCGCGCCCATCCCGAGGTGATCGATCTGTACGAGCAACTGCGCGACGACATCCGCGCCGAGGTCGTGGCGTCGTTGCGGAACCAGGGTATCGAGGAGGACGAGCTGTGACCGCCATCGTGCAGCGCCCCGCAGCGTCGGCTGGAAATGCGAATGCCAAACGGACACAGCGCAAATCGCTCGCGGCGGCAGGGCGGGTGACCCGCACCGCGCTGCTGTGGGTGGCCTCGGGGGTGCTCGGTCTCGCGGTGTGGTCCTTCCTCGCGTGGTGGTACGGGCCGACGACCATCGCCTCTCCGGGGGAGGTGTGGTCCGCGGCGGTCGAACTCACCCAGCGCGGCGTGCTGTGGGCGTCCGTCTCGGCGTCCGCGCAGCGAATCCTGCTCGGTTGGAGCCTCGGCGTCGTGATCGGCGCCCCGATCGGCATCCTGATGGGGCGCGTCAACCTGGTGCGTCAGTTGCTGGATCCCTATATCGAGTTCTTCCGCTTCATCCCGCCGATCGCCTTCGTCACGCTGGCGGTGGTGTGGTTCGGTATCGGCGAAACCTCCAAGATCGTGCTGATCTTCTACACCTCGGTGTTCATCGTGACGGTGAGCACCATCGCGGCCACGGTGGCGATCAGCGAGAACAAACTCCAAGCCGCGACGAATCTGGGCGCGAACCGGCTGCAACTGATGAAGACCGTGGTGTTGCCCTCGGCGGTTCCGGGCATCGTCACCGGAGCCCGGCTGGCGATGGGCAACAGCTTCCTGACCATCGTCTCCGCCGAGATCGTGGCCGCCGATCGCGGTATCGGCTCGATGATCTGGCAGGCCCGCAACTACGGCCGGATCGACTGGACGTTCGTCGGGATCATCGTGCTCGGCATCATGGGGTTCGTCTTCGACCGCGTGCTGCGGTTGCTCTCGGCGAAATTCCTGTCCCGGTACGGCGTCAAATAGAAAGGGCCACAATGGATCAGCCTTCCACAATCGCCGAGCTGGCCGGGATTCCGGGCCGCCCGGAATCGGATGATCTCGACGAGGAACGGCAGCGTCGCAAAACCGCGGTGATCGGCGGCTATCGCATCCTGTCGCGGTTCGGGCTCGACGAGGGCATCTCCGGGCATATCACAGCACGCGACCCCGAACGCCCCGACACCTTCTGGACCGCGCCCTTCGGGCGGCATTTCGCCACGGTGATGCCCGACGAACTGCTGCACGTGGCCTCGGACGGCACGATCCTGTCCGGCCGGGGCCCGTTGAACCGGGCGGCGTTCGTGATCCACTCGAAAGTGCACGAGGCCAGGCCGGAGGTCGTCGGCGCCGTGCACGCCCACGGATTGCAGGGCAAGGCGTTCTCCTCGCTGCACCGCTTGCTGTCCCCGATCACGCAGGACGCCTGCGCATTTCACGACGACCACTCGATGTACGAGGAGTACCACGGCGTCGCACTGGACGAGGAGGAAGGTCGCCGTATCGCGCAGGCGCTCGGCGCCAACAAGGCCGTGATACTCACCAACCACGGACATCTGACCGTCGGCACCTCGGTGGAGAGCGCCGTGTGGTGGTACGTGTCGATGGAACGCTCGATGCAGGCCGAACTGACCGCCCGCGCGGCCGGGGAACCCGTTGTCCTGCACGACAAGATCGCGGCTCAGACCTACGAGGCGGTGGGCACCGAGAAGGTCGGCTGGTTCGCGTACTCGACCATCATCCAGAAGATCGCGGCGGAGGAACCGGAACTGTTCGCCGCCTGAAAAAACGATCCGTCATTTCCATCCGCCGGGCCCGGCGGCCACGTCGCGTGGCCGCCGGGCCCGTTTCGTGCGCCGAACTCGATCCGGACGGAGTCTGCTGACCGGACCGAGTTCATTTATCAAGGGCCGTAAGCTGATTAGCGTTCGCGCTGTGAACGAATCGCCCCTCCTCTCGACCACCACCGAACTCGGCGTCGACATCCTTGTCGTCGGCGCGGGCCCGGCGGGACTCTACGGCGCGTACTACGCGGGATTCCGCGGGCTGCGCGTTGCGGTGCTGGACGCGCTCGCCGAGCCGGGCGGGCAGGTGAGCGCGATGTACCCGGAGAAGTCCATTCTCGATATCGCGGGATTTCCGTCCGTGCGCGGTCGTGACCTGATCGACGGGTTGCTCGCGCAGGCCGCGCCGTTCGACCCGACCTATCTGCTCGGGGAGCAGGCGTTGAGCCTGTCCCACGACGCGTCCGGCAATGCGGTCGTCGCGACGAGCAAGGGGCGCACCATCACCGCGGGCGCGGTCGTCCTCACCGGCGGTATCGGTACCTTCACACCCCGGCCGTTGACGAAGGGCCAGGACTTCCTCGATCGGGGACTGAGTTACTTCGTTCCCGACCCGTCGGTGCACGAGGGCAAGGACGTGGTGATCGTCGGCGGCGGCGACAGCGCGTTCGACTGGGCCGTCCATCTCGAGCCGATCGCCAACTCGGTCACCCTGGTCCATCGACGCGACAGGTTCCGGGCGCACAGGTCGACCGTGGCCAAGGTGTCCGACAGCTCGGTGCGGGTACTGGTCAACGCCGACGTCGCGGCCGTGCGCGGCAACGGCTGGATCGCCGAGGTCGACATCGCGCACAAGCTCGACCGCTCGACGACCACTCTGCCCGCCCAATCCGTCATCGCCGCACTGGGTTTCACCGCGGATCTGGGTCCGCTCACCGAATGGGGACTCGACATCGATTCTCGGCACATCGTCGTGAACACCCGCATGGAAACCAACCTCGCGCGCGTGTACGCGGCCGGCGACATCACCGACTACCCCGGGAAGGTTCGTCTCATCGCGGTCGGTTTCGGGGAGGCCGCCACCGCGGTGAACAACGCGGCGGCCGTCCTGGATCCGGACGCGGAGATCTTCCCGGGGCATTCCACCGAACAGGAGAACTGAGGAGATGGCATTCGTGATAGGCGAGGCCTGCATCGACTACACCGACCGCTCGTGCATGGAGGAATGCCCGGTCGATTGCATCTACGAGGGCGAGCGCAAGCTGTACATCAACCCGAACGAGTGCATCGACTGCGGCGCATGCGAATTGGCGTGCCCGGTGGAGGCGATCACCGTGGACCGCAAGGCCGCACCGGAATTCAAGGAGGACAACAAGAGGTTCTTCCTGGACATCCTGCCGACCCGGACCGAGCCGGTGGGCAATCCGGGCGGCGCGGCGAAGATCGACGCGGTCGGCGTCGACACACCGATGGTGGCGGCGTACTGATGGGCGCGAACCTCCGATTCGCCTACGCGGACACGTCTTTCGGTCAGCTGCACTACGCCGAGCAAGGGGACGGTCCGGCACTGCTCCTGCTGCACCAGACGCCGCGCTCCTGGGACGAGTTCCGGGAATTGATCCCGTTGCTCGCCGACGAGCACCGCGTGATCGCGATGGACATGGCGGGTTTCGGCGCGAGCGCGAAACTCCCTGCGCCGCAGACCATCGAGCTCTACGCCCAGGGTGCGTGGGAACTGCTCGACGCGATCGGCGTCGACCGTGCCGCCGTTCTCGGGCATCACACCGGCGCCGCGGTGGCGCTCGAGCTGGCTGCCACCGGCAGCGAACGGATCGCCGCGGTGGTGCTGTCGTCCTGTCCGTGGACGGATGAGCGCTACCGTACCGACCACGCGACCGGAGCCGGTGTGGACCGGGCGCAGCAGAGCGAGGACGGTGCGCATCTGCGGACGCTCTGGGAACTGCGCAGACCGTACTATCCGGTACCGGTCGCGGGGTTACTGGACCGGTTCGTCCGCGACGCCCTCGCCCCCGGCGTCGACCCGGCCGAGGGACACCGCGCGTGCGCTCGCTACCGGATGGAGGACCGGATCGGTTCGGTGACCGCCCCCGTACTCCTGATCGGCGCGGGCGAGGATCCGTTCTCCATGCCCAACCTCCCGCTGCTGAGCGCCCACCTCACCGCGGCCCGCTCGGTCCGCAGCGCCACGATCCAGAACGGTACCGTCGCGCTCATCGAGCGCGAGGCCGCGGCAATAGCCGCGGTGACGCGAGAGTTCCTCGCATCGACCGAGGTCACCGGGGCCGATGTAAACACTGTGAAACGGGTCCACTGAGCGAACCCTGTGACGTGCCTCTCATGGCATCCGGCCCGTAGCGTGACGACATCAGGTGAGCGTGTCGCCGTGGTCGGCCGAATCGACAAGTTCCGCTCGCCGCGGCCCACCAGGAGGTATCCCTTGACGACAGCTACTCGAGGACCCGGTGGAATCGGACCCGTGGTGCCGATTGCGCAAGCCCAGCAGTCCGGCACCGACATGCCCACCGTGCTCGGCAAAGCCCGACTGATTCTCGACACGTTCGACAGCGAGTGCAGTGATCTGTCCCTGACCGAACTGACCCGCCGCAGCGGCGTGGCGAAAGCGTCGGTCTATCGGCTGGCCGGCGAGTTGGTGGAGTGGGGCCTGCTCGAACGAGCGGGCACCAAGTACCGGCTGGGTCTGCGGTTGTTCGAACTCGGTCAACTCGTGCCCCGGCAGCGGATCCTGCGGGACGCGGCGCTGCCGTACATGGAGGATCTACTGCTGGCCACGCAGGAAACGGTGCACTTCGCGGTTCGGGACGGTATCGATGTGCTCTACATCGAGAAGATCGTCGGTCACCGCGGACTCAACCAGCAGTCGCGGGTGGCGGGCCGGTTGCCGCTGTACTGCACGGCCACCGGCAAGATCATCCTGGCGTTCTCGCCCCCGTCGGTGTTCGACGAGGTCGTCGAGCAGGGGTTCACGGCGCTCACCCGCCGCACCACGATGTCCGTGGGCGTGCTGCGCACCCAGCTCGAGCGGATGCGCAAGGAGCAACTTGCGGTCGAGGTCGAGGAGACCCGGCTCGGCTACATGAGCGTCGCCGTGCCGGTGTTCAGCGGCCCGCGCGTGCTTGCGGGCGCCTTGTCGGTGACCGCGCCCACCGCCCGGCTCAACGTCAGCCGCATCACCGGCGCTTTGCGGACCGCGGGTGTGGGTATCACGCGGACACTGCAGGCGATGCGCTGCACGCATACCGCGGGTGAGACGGCACCGCGCGAGAGTGCGTGCAGTGCCGCGATGTGTTCGTTCAACGGGTGCGGGCGCTGACTCCGCTCATCGAGTACGGGTCGGCCGGAAGCCCTGGCGCTGCGCGTCCCAGGTGTCCGGCCCGACTCCGCGAGCGCGTAATTCCTGCTTGCGCACCTTGCCGGTTTCGGTGAGCGGAAGTCTCGCCACCAGGTCGACGTAGCGGGGGAGCGCGAAGTGGGCGAGGTCGGCCTCGGCGAAGCGCAGCAGGTCCGCGGGGTCGAGCACGGCGGACTCGCGCGGCACGATCGCGGCCATCACCTCGTCCTCCGCGAGCTCGGACGGCACCGGGAAGACCGCGGCCTGCGCGACGTTCGGGTGCCGGGACAGTACCGACTCCACTTCGGTCGCCGAGATGTTCTCCCCGCGCCGGCGAATCACGTCCTTGAGCCGGTCCACATATCGGAACCAGCCGTCCGGGCCGCGGATCACCCGGTCTCCGGTGCGCAGCCAGGCGCCTTGCGCCGGGACGGCTTCACCGAGATATCCGGCCGCGAATCCACCGCGCCGCAGGCTCCGGACCACCAGTTCGCCCGGGGCGCCGTCGGCGACGGGACGGCCCTGGTCGACGACCCCGGCTTCGTAGCCGTCCAGCACGGTGCCGATGAAGCCGTCCCGGCGACGGCCGGGCAGCGACCCGAGGACGAGATTCGTTTCGGTGGTACCGAATCCGTCGATGAGGTCGATACCGAAGCGGTTGCGGAACGGTTCGTACAGGTGTGCAGGCGTGGCGGGTGACAGCGCCCGGGTCACCCGGTGGGCCCGCTCGCTCGGGGACGGCGGCCGGTTCATCAGCATGGGCACCATGGCGCCGAGCAGATAGGTCACCGTGGCGCCGGACTCCTGCACCGCAGACCAGTAACCGCTTGCCGAAAACCGTTCTCCCAGTACGAAAGTGCCGCGCCACACCAGCGCCTGGAACAGTGTGCCCAGGGCGTTGGTGTGGAACAGCGGCAGGCAGTTGTACAGGACGTCGCCCGCACGCAGACCCAGCGAGCGCCCGACTCCCGCACCCCACCAGAGGAATTGGGCGTGCGGGCAGCGAACGCCCTTGGGCGGGCCGGTGGTACCCGAGGTGAACAGCACCGCGGCGAGATCGAGATCGGTCACCGGTGCCTGTGCGCGGGGCGGATCGGTCATCGCCGAATCGACCCGGGGGGCCGTATCCGAGCCGACCAGCCAGCACACGCCCGCGAACCGCGTCGCCTCGACCTGTGCGGCATACCGTGGCTCGGTCAGCAGCCGGCGTGCCCCCGACTCGACGAGCACGTGGCGCAGACCCTCGCCCCGCAAGGCCACATTCAACGGCACGACGACGGCTCCCAGCCACGAGCAGCCGAGGAACAGGTCGACGAGCTCCACGCGATTGTCCAGCAGTGCCGCGACCCGGTCTCCGGCTCGAACTCCTTGCGCGTGTAGGGCTTTCGCCATGGACGCTGCCCGGACCAGGAGTTGGCGATAGCTCACCGCGACCGGCCCGGCACGCACCGCGATCCGCTCCCCGCACTCCTGGGCCCGCAGAACGAGCAGTGCGGGAATGGTCATCGCCGCGGGAAGTCCCGGTTCGCCGTGCAGCGCGTCGCTGGTCATGGCACGACGACGGCGCGCCCGGCCACCTTGCCTTCGCGCATCAGTTGCAGGGCGTCGGCGATCCGATCGAGCGGAAACTGTTGCACCGCCAGCCGCACCTCGCCCGCGGCGAGCTTGCCGATCAGGTCGGGAGCGAGTTCGGCCTGCCGGGCTCCTTTGCGAATCATGTTGACCGGCAGGATCTTCACGTCGCTCAGCAGCCAGTTGGGCAGATCGAGAGCCAGTTCGGTGCCCAGTGTGTAACCGATCAGCGCAGCTCGTCCCCCCGGCACGACGCGGCCGAGTAGCGGGGGCAGCATATCGCCCCCGAGGGTGTCGATCAGGACCTCGGCGACCGGCTCGTCACCCAGTTGCTCGGCCAGTGCCGAGCCCCGGCCGACGACCGGGCGTACCCCGTCGGGCAGCAACTCCACCTGGTCCTGCCGGGGTACCACGCCGATCACTTCCGCGGCGCCGGCGAGCAGGGCGAATTGGGCGGCCATCGAGCCGACCGCACCCGACGCGCCGGATACGATCACGCGTTCTCCGGCACGGACCTCCGCGATGTCGTGTACGGCGACGTACCCGGTGGTGCTGGGCAGGAAGAAGGTCGCCGCCACCTCGGGCGGCAGATCGGAGTCGAACGGCGTGAACGCTCTGTCCGCCGCGACGAGATACTCTGCCCAGCAACCGTTCTTGGTCAGCCCGATGCCACCGCCCCGGACCAGCACCCGCGTTCCCGCCGCGAAAGTGTCCGACTCGACGACCGTCGCGGCGCCGTCGGTGCCGCCGATGTGTGGCAGCGGTGGCTTGATGTCGAATGTGCCGCTGGCCACGGTCATGTCGAGGTGGCCGAGCGCCGCCGCGTCGATCCGCACCAGCGTCTGGCCCGCCTTCCGGGCAGGGATGTCGATGTCGTCGAGGACGGGTGCCTCACCGAAACTGTGTAGCCGCGCGGCGCGCATATATCTCCTTCGTGTGCGGGTGAGTGGTTCAGGAGAGGATCGACGCCGCACGCAGCTGTGCGATCCGGTCAGGTGGGTACCGCAGCACGTCGTGCAGCACCGAATCGGTATCGGCGCCCAGAAGTGGTGCGGCGGTGCGGATTTCACTGATCGCGCGATTCATCCGGACGGGTGCGCCCTCGTGCAGGAAGGCGCCCGCGCGGGGATGCTCACGCCGCACGTAGAAGCCGCGAGCGCGCAGATGGACATCGCTTTCGACCAGATCCCGGCCGTCCTGCACCGCGCCCGCGGGCACGCCCGCGCCTTGCAGGGCCTCGGTGACCGCCTGGACGGGCAACGTCCTGGTCCACGCGGTGATCGCGGCGGTGATCTCCGAGTCGCGCGCCCGTCGTCGCTCGGCGGTGCGGAACTCGTCGGCATCCGCCCAATCGGGGCGTTCGATCAGCGCGCACAGGGCATGCCAGTCGGCGTCGTGGCGAACCGCGATCGTCACCCAGCGATCGGAGCCCAGACAGCGGAACACGCCGTGCGGCGACCACGCGTCCTCGGTGTTTCCCCGGGGTTCGGGAACCTGCCCGGTCCCGGTCGACCGGATCACCGCGGTGCCCATGTGTGCGGCCATCGCCTCGAGTTGCGAGAGGTCCACGTGCTGGCCGCGGCCGGTGCGGTCGCGGTGTTCGAGCGCCGCCAGGGTGGCCGTGGCCGCCTGCAGTCCGGCCACGATGTCACCGTGGCCGTAGATGACGCCGACCACGTCGTCGGCATCCCAACCGGTCAGCGCCGTCAGACCGGTACTGGCCGAGACGATGTCCGCGTACGACACCCAGCTGCTGCGTGGCCCGGTGTGGCCCATGCCAGACATCGAGACGTACACGATGTCGGGTCGCAGTTCGCGAAGCCGCTGGTAGCCCAGCCCCATCTTCCGCAGCACCGACGAGCTGAAGTTCTCGATCACGACATCGCTGGCGGCGATCAGGTCGGCGAGTACCGCCAGGCCCTCGGGTGTGCGGGTATCGAGGGTGATACTGCGCTTGTTCCGGTTGACGTCGTTGAAATAGCCGCTGGTGTCGGGATCGTCGTGCGGGCCGCGGGACAGGTGCATGGCGGGGGAGAAGCGCGTCGGGTCCGGGCGGCCCAGCGATTCGACCTTGATGACCTCGGCGCCGTGATCAGCGAGAATTCTGGTGCAGTAGGGGCCGGCCAGGACCCAGGTCAGGTCGAGCACCCGGATGCCGTCGAGGCTGCCTCTGCCGGACTGCGCCTCGTGTTGCGGGAATGAACTTGCGACAGTGCGTTTTTCGGATATCAGCGATTGGTCGGCGCCGAGCCGGGGGACCACGAGTTCACGGATCCGCCGACCCTCCGGGAACGCGAAGCCGAAGCCCAGATCACGAGTCACCTCGTCGCCGGAGACCACATCCAGGAAGAAGTCGCGGTCGTTCAGCTGCGGATTGACGAGCAGTTCGGCGGGGCCGTCCACCGCGGCCCAGGGCAGTTTGCGTTCCTGGGCGCGGACGGCGAACTCCTCTTTCGGCCATTTCGCCAGAAAGCGTTGCAGGACAGCGAAAATATGATCCTGGTGGATTTTCCGTTCCACCGGATCGCGCCAGCGCGGGTCGTCCAGATCCTCCTGCGCGCCCTCCTCGATCAGCCAGCGCAGCGTTTCGTCCCACATCCGGGGGCTGCCGCCGAGTCCGCCGCCGAGGAAACCGTCTGCGGCGGTGAACAATCCGTGTGGCACCAGTGGATGCACCCGTCCCGGCCGACCGGGAACACGATCCTCGTGCAGGTATGCCAGGGTGCCCGCTTCCAGGCTCGCTGCGACGCACTCCTGCGCCGAGATGTCGACGAACGGCGCCGGGCCGAAACGCCTGGCGCGCAGGCCCAGCAGCGCGCCGATCGCCGCGTTGACCCCGGCCAGTTGCTCGGCCTGTCCTTCGGGCAGGCACAGCGGCGGAGCGTCGGGCGTACCGACCTGCGCCATCATGCCGCCCATCGCGGCGACCGTGAGATTCGTTGCCGCCCAAGAGCTGTGCGGGCCGGACTCGCCGAATGGCGTCACGCGGACGTGCACCGGTGAATCATGCTGGAAGGCAAGAGTTTCCGATCGAGCGTCGGTGCCGTCGAGCAGGATGTCCGCGCCCGCGACCAGACGCTCGAGCGCGTCCCGATCGTCCTCGGCGGCCAGATCCAGCACGACCGACCGCTTACCCGCGTGCCAGTGGGCGAAGGCGTATCCGTCGAGTTCACGGCGGGCCGGGTCGCCCTCCGGGGGCTCGACCAGGATGACCTCGTAGCCCAGGCCGACGAGTATTCGCCCGGCGAATCGAGTGAACGGGCTCGACAGTTCCACGACGCGGACAGTGGATTCGGCCACTGGTACTCCATTCCGTACGGTGTGCGAGCCTCCCGCGGCGCTGCACCGGGCACGAGGGCCGGGGCCGGTGGAGGTTCATGAGTGTGTTCTGCCGACCGGGCCTGGCCCGGCGCCTACCGCGCGTTCTGCGGGTACCAGCCGCTGAGCATGACCCCCTGCGGATCGATCTGCCCGCTCAGCTTTCCCTGACCGCGGAAGAAGTCCACCAGTTCTCGTGCTTGCTGGATATCGGCGGACGTGAAATCGCGTCCCTTGAAATCGATCTGGGTCAGCTGGCCGCGCGCTTCGGCCGGAGTCATGTGGATGGCATTCGCCACCGCTTTCGCCGCCCGGTCGGGATCTGCCGCGATGATGTCCGCGGCCTGCGCGATCACGCGGAACACCTGTCCGGCGAGTTTCTCGTGGCCCGAGAGCCAGCTCTGTGACGCCAGCAGCCACTGCGAGTATTTCGCGCCGAAGTTGCCCGTCGTCCCGGCGATCTGCCCGCCCGAGGCCACCGCTCGGGAGACCCAGGGATCGAAGGAGATGAACCCGTCGATATCGCCGCGTGCCAGCAGGGCGGGCTGCTCGGGAGGACTGGTCGTCACGAGGGCCACCGACGCCGGATCCAGACCCACGCTGCGCAGGTAGCGATCGGTGAAGTACAGCCCGATCCCCGGGAAGACGCCCATCTTCCGGATGGACTTCGGCGTGACGCCGCTGCGCAGCACCACTCGGAAGTATCGATCGGAATCCTCGTACACGCCGAGCGCCCGGAGTCCGGGATTGCCGGCCATGACGGTGAGCGCGGTGGAGTCCGCGTTCCCGGACAGTTCCGAGGTGCCCGCCACCACGTTCTGCGCCCCGGCCGCGCCGCCCTCGGTCTGGATGACCTGCACATGCAGTCCGGCCTTGGCGAACATGCCCTCGCTGTCGGCAAGGAAGATCGGCGCGTACGAGGGGTCGACGCCGACCGAGATGCGAACCAGGTCGCCCGCGTTGCCGACAGCCTGCGTCGCCGGCCGGGTGCACGCGGTGGCGGCGATCGTGATCGCCGCGACTGTCGCCACCACGGCGACCCCGTATCGCCGGAGAACTCTGATCATGTGTTGGATCCCTTCGGATTCTCGGGTCAGCGACCGGTGAAAGTGGGTGGGCGTTTGTCGAGGAACGCCTGCAGGCCCTCCGCGGCATCGGCTGTCCGGATCAGCTCGAGCACCGCCGCGAACTCGACGTCGAGTGCCTGCTCGAGCGGTAACGAAGCGCCTTCGCGCACAACGCGTTTGAGCAGTCCGATCGTGCGAGTCGGCTTGGCCGCCAAAGCGTGCGCGGTCGAGCGGACGCAGTCGTCGAATTCGGCGTCGGGAACCACCCGGTCCACCAGCCCGATGTGCAGCGCTTGCGTGGCGGTGAGCCGGGCGCCTTCGATCATGAGCAGCTTGGCGCGATGTGCGCCCAGCAGCCGGGGCAAGCGCTGGCTGCCGCCCGCGCCGGGAAACAACCCGAGCGAGATCTCGGGAAAGCCGATGGTCGCGGACTCCGTCATCACCCGCATGTCACACGCCAGAGCCAGTTCGGCTCCGCCGCCCAACGCATGCCCGTTGAGGGCCGCCAGGACGGGCTTCGGTGCGGTTTCGAGCATCCGCTGAACCTCGACCCACGGACGCATCGCGCGCTGGGTGGCCTCGGTGAGTTCACGCATGACCCCGATGTCGGCGCCCGCGACGAAGAATCTGCCGGTGCCTCGCAGGACGATGCACCGCACGTCGGGGTCCTGCACGAGCGGCGCGAGCACCGCCAGGAATTCCGTGATCAACGCGGGATCGAACGCGTTCGCCGGTGGGCGGTCGATCGTGACGGTCCCAACCCCGTCCGATATCTCCGGTCGGAGGAATCCGGTGGATTGTCCGGTTTTCGCGGGCATTCGGTGCCTATCTCGATGTGCGGGAACGGGAGCGTCGAGGAGTGAGTATCGATGAGCCGCCCGGTTCTGAAAACGAATGAGGTCCGCTGAGCAAACCGGAGGCGAAGCGATCCGGCCTCTGAAGTCGGCCGGTCAGCTGAGCGGACCCGATCCATTGACATCGCGCGACGCGCTGGGGCATCGTTCCAGCACTTCCTACCCGGAAGTGATGTGGGTCTCACAGAGACCGGCCGAGAGGAAAGAAACAAAGATGAGGAAAATCGTCACCGTGACCGCGGGTTTGGTGGCCGCGGTCGGGATCGCGTCCGGTTCCGCCGGCGCTGCGCCCCCGGCGCAACACCCGGCGCAGCCCGCGGTCGGCTTCACCGCCCACGCAACCGACACCCAGTCGATCGTCACAACCGATGCCGGATCGATGGTTGTGCAGAACGGCATTTTCAAGGTCAAGGCGGCCAACGGCACCGTGGTCGCCGGCATGCCGCTGACTTTCCGGGTCGATGACTTCGAGTTCCCGATCGCGGCCGATATCGCCGGTCGCACGGCCACCCTGACGCCGAAGTTCGACAGGGCGCACGCGACCTACAAGCCGGTCTCCCTGCCGTACGAGAACACTGCGCCGTGGAAGACCCCGTACGACCGTGAGCAGGCCGCCTGGTCGCGGTTGACCAGCACGATCACCATGGGCGCCACGCTGGGCACCCTGGTCGGCGGCCTGGGTGGCGGTGCCGTCGGCTGCGTGCTCGGCGGTATCGCCGGTGCGACCGTGGCCGCGGCGACGATCGTCGGTCTGTTCGGCGCATTCATTCCGGCGGCGGCCATCGGCTGCCTCGGCGGCATCGTCGCCGTCGGCGCGCTGGGTACCCTCGCGGGCCAGATCCTGATCACCGCCCCGGCGGCGATCGCTGCCGCGGTCCAGTACTTCACCACTATCAATCAGCCCCCGGTGAACCCGGCCAAGTAGGTCCCCGGAGCCGACGGAACACAGATATACCGGTCAGCCCTGGCTTTTGCCGGGGCTGACCGGTATTCGCGCGGTCGTCGGGATCGTGTCGCAGCATCGCGATGCGATATCGCTTCAGAGGAAAGCCGCGCCCGTCCTGCGGTACAGGCCGTATGCACACTACTGATCCGACGGGCACAACAGATCTCGTGAATCACTCAACCGATGTCACACGCCGCGACGTGGAATGTTCTCGCGCACTTGGCTATCCGGTGATGCCAGCCGCGTCCGGTGTAGCTGTCAGCGCAGCTCGTAGCGCATGAACACGTCCGCGCGCTCGTAGGGCATGGGGCCGATCTGGTCGCTGGGGACGTGTACGAAGCCGATCGATTCGTACAGGTGCACAGCGTCGGCCAGTTTGGTGCTACTGCCGAGGAACAGCGTGGTGGCGCTCTGGCGTCGGGCGTAGTCGATGGCTTCGCGCAGGATGATCCGGCCGAGGCCGCGACCGCGCCGGTTGCGTGCCACGGCCATCTTCGACAGCTCGAACACGCCGTCGCCCTCCGCCACCAGTGCCACACATCCGACGATGTCCTCGCCGTCGCGGGCGATGAGTACGTGTCCGCCCTTGGCGACGATCTCGCGTTCCGGGTTGTCCAGTTTGACCGAGTCGGCGGGTTCGAGGGTGAACAGCTCGACGATCCATTCCTCGTTGAGTTCCTTGAACGCGCGAGCGTCGGCCGGGCCCGACATCGGCTCGACGACGATGGTGTCGATCTGTTCGGCGGTAACGGATGCGGTCTGCTGTGTCACCTCGTCAGCATGCCCGGTGGCGAATGATCACGTCCAATACTTGACGGGTCCGATTGATACGTTGAACTTATGGCTGATGGGGTCGAACTACGGCATCTGCGGTACTTCCTGGCCGTGGCCGAGGAGTTGCATTTCGGACGGGCGGCCGGGCGGCTGCACATCGCTCAACCCGCGCTGACCCAGCAGATCCAGCGGCTGGAAACGCTTCTGGGAACCCGTGTGTTCGACCGCACCTCGCGTAGTGTCGCGCTGACTCCGGCGGGTGAGGTGCTGCGTGAGCGGGCCGCGGCCATCCTCGCGCACGCGACCCGCGATCTGGACGAGGTCGCGCGCATCGGCCAGGGCAGCCAGGGGCGGCTCTACCTGGGCTTCGTCCCATCGGTGCTGCCGCTCACACCGTTGCGGAGTGTGCGGCAGTTCCGGGACCGCTACCCGCT
Source organism: Nocardia coffeae (assembly GCF_019890715.1). NCBI lineage: Bacteria > Bacillati > Actinomycetota > Actinomycetes > Mycobacteriales > Nocardiaceae > Nocardia > Nocardia coffeae. The sequence goes on from NZ_JAINZY010000010.1 coordinate 26,265, forward strand.
GGTGCAGATCGACCTCATCGAGGGCTACACGAGCCACATGATGGCGCAGCTCGGCCACGGTGCGCTGGACATGGCGATCGTGCGCGACCCCGACGAACAGCCCGACACCGTGCTGTTCCCGCTGGTCACCGAGCCGTTCATGGCAGTGCTGCCGGTCGATCACCCGCTGGCGGACCGCCCCGCCCTCACCGGCTCCGACCTCGCCGACGACGCGCTGGTGTTCTTCCCCCGCGCCGCCGGGGCCCACGCCCACGACAAGAACCTGCGGCCCCTGGTGGAAGCCGGCTACCGGCCCCGCATCGTCCAGGAAGGCAACAACTGGACCACCATCCTGTATCTGGTGGGTGAGGGGCTGGGCGTCACCATCGCACCCCGCAGCGCGACGTTCACCGCGCCACCAACCGTCCGCATCGTGCCACTCACCGAAACAGACGGCACGACAACGGTTTACGTGGCTCACCGAGCCGATGACGATCGAGCTCTCGTCCGCAACTTCCTGGCGCTACTGCCGAAGGCCGACGCTCGGGCGAACGACCGGGAGGTCGCCACCTCCGGTTCGAATTCCACAGGTGCCCTTGGTGATTCGGTCAGGTCGGCGCCATTCCCGTCAGCAGGGCGGTGAGGATGCGCGTCAGTCTCGGTTCGACGTCGACGACCGCGTGCGCCAGTTCGGGGTGGGATTCGTAGAGCGTGCGCAGGCCGGTGCCGGGTGCGGCCATCTGCCACAGCGCTCCGGCCATGCCCGTCGCCGTGGAGATGACGTCGACGGCCGCGGGCTCGGTGATGCGGATCTGTTGTCGCAGTGCGGTGTTCAGGGTGTCGACCTCGGCGAGCACGGCCTTCTTGAACGCGTATGCGGCCTCGAGGGACACGTTGCGTTCCAGGTTCATCGGCGCCTGGGCGAGTAGGTCGCAGAACAGGGGGCGAGCCGTGAGCGATTGTGCGAGAGCTGCCGCGATCGTCTCCGGGTCGGCATCGGTGAGTGCGGACAGCTGAATGCGCAACGCCTGCACCCATTCTCGCCAGCCCTCAGCGGTCAGCATCAGGAAAATCTGCTCGCGGGTCTCGAAGTAGCGCAGCATGGCCGACTTGTGCATGCCGACAGCGGCGGCGATGTCGGTGAGGGTGACCTCGCGCACGCTGTGCTGGGCGCCCAACGACCGGGCGGCATCCAGGATCGTCTGCTCGCGCTGCTGCTTGGCTTCTGTGCTGCGTGCTCGCTGAGGTGAGGTCGAACTCATACTCCGCATTGTAGTGCAACGCGGTTGCGTTAATAACAAAACAGTGTTTTGCTAAAAGTATGACAACACGAACCTGGCTCATCACCGGCTCCTCGCGCGGCTTCGGTCACGCACTCGCGGTCGCGGCCCTGCAAGCCGGCGACCAGATCGTCGCCACGGCACGAAAACCCGAGCAACTCGACGAACTGGTCCGCCGCTACGGCGACCGGGTGCTGCCGGTGGCGCTCGATGTCACCGATCGAACCGCGGCGGTCGCCGCCGTCGAGGCGGGGGTCGCCGCCTTCGGCCGGATCGACGTCGTGGTCAACAACGCCGGGTACGCCAACGTGGCGCCGGTGGAGACCATGTCCGAGGAGGATTTCCGTCGACAGTTCGACACCAACTTCTGGGGCGTCTACAACGTCTCGACCGCAGCCCTGTCGGTCCTCAAAGCTCAGGGGGCGGGCACCATCGTCCAGTTCTCCTCTGTCGGGGGCCGTGTCGGCGCGAACCCGGGCCTGGGGTCCTATCAGGCGGCGAAGTTCGCGGTCGACGGCTTCACCCGGGTACTTCAAGCCGAGACCGCACCGCTGGGCATCCGGTACCTCGTCGTCGAGCCCGGCGGATTCGCCACCGACTGGGCCGGCTCGTCGATGCGGATCCATCAGATCCCCGCGGAGTACGACCAGACCGTCGGCGCGATGGTGCGGCGATTCCGCAACAGCGCGGCGGCCGGTGACCCGGAACGCGCCGCCGAGATCCTGGTGCGGGTGGTCCAGAGTCAGAATCCACCCGCCCACCTGCTACTCGGAGCCGGTGCCGTGGACATGGCGCAGGCGTATTCGCGCGGTCAGCTCGAGGAAGCGGCCGAGTGGGCAGCGGTGAGCCGATCCGCCGACTTCGGCCAGGACTATCCGGTCGCGCTCCCCACCGACTGATGTGAACCGGTGACGACGTCGCCCGCTGGCCGACCGGGCCGTGCGACCGCTGTGAGGTGCTACGTTGGCGATGCACTCCCGGCGAACCGCCGCGCGTCCACGACGCCGCACGCTCCGTGAAGCACCGGAAACTCGCTGTTCAGGGGGCATCACGTGAGTACCTACACGGTCGGTTACATCATCGACGGCTGACGGATGTCGGTGACTATGGTGTAGAGCTCGATGATGACGCCGTCCCTGGTCCGGGCGATGTCCATCCCGCTGACGACCGGCGGTTGATCGGGCGGGCCGTACCGGAATCCGAGGTGGCCGATGTCGTCGAGCTCGGACGCCGGGCCCGCGGGCCGGAAGACCCAGTCCGGGTGCTCGGCCCGCAACTCCGCGGCGCGGCTCTCGAATTCCCTGCGCCCGTGCATGATTCGATCCTTTTCGTGCCACACCACATCGTCGGAATAGTTCGCGGCGATGACCGCGGCCCGGCGGTTCGCATCGGGCTCGTCGAAGACTTCGAGCAAGTTGCGTCGCATGAGCTCGGCGGGGGAGTTGGTCATGATGACTCCTTGCGTACGGAGTGCTCGAACCGTCGCCATGTGATCGCACAGCGCGTCCCCGCCGATGGTAACTGTCGCGCAGCGAGGTGTGCGGCACTGTCGCTGAATGGTTGCTGTCAATGGCTGGAGCTGTTCAGAGTTGCGCTCGGAGTGGGTATCATCGATCTTCGTCATAGCGCTACACCCCGCAGTCGGCAGTCTGTAGTGGATTGTGTGGCAGCGCACACGGACACTCCTGGTTCGATTGCCGACTCCCACCGGCGAAGGGAGTTGACCGATCATCATGACCGCGAAATCGTCCGTGCAGAGCGTTACCTACGATTTGCTGAGGTCGTTGCGCCTGACCACGATCTTCGGTAATCCGGGGTCGACCGAGGAGACGTTCCTCAAGAACTTCCCGGAGGATTTCACGTATGTCCTGGGGCTGCAGGAAGCGTCCGTCATCGCCATGGCGGATGCCTTCGCCCAGACCACGCGGCGTCCGGCGCTGGTGAACCTGCATTCCTCGGCGGGGCTGGGCAACAGCATCGGCAACCTGGTCGCGGCCTATCACGGGCACACGCCGCTGATCATCGTGGCCGGTCAGCAGCATCGCGAACTGTTGATCGGCGACCCGTACCTGAGTAACCGCGACGCGGTGGCGATGCCGCGGCCGTGGGTGAAGTGGTCCTACGAGCCCGCACGTGCCGAGGCCGTGCCCGAGGCGTTCATGCGGGCCTATGCGATGGCCGTGCAGCCTCCCGCCGGGCCGGTGTTCCTGTCCGTTCCGCTCGATGACTGGGATCAGCCGTTGGAAGGCCCGGCGGTGGTGCGGGATGTCAGTACGAGGTATGCGCCCGACCCGGAGCGGCTGCGGATCTTCGCCGAGCGCATCGCGATGAGCCGGCGGCCGGCGCTGATTCTCGGGCCGGACGTGGACCGTGCCCGCGGCTGGGACGCCGGGATCGTCCTGGCGGAGAAGATGCGGGCCGCGGTGTACGCACCTCCGCTTCCGGATCGTGCCGCTTTCCCCGAGGACCACCCGTTGTTCCAGGGCTCGGTCGGTATGTCGGTCAAGGCCATCGGCGAGCGCCTGGCCGGACACGACCTCGTCGTGGTGATCGGGGCCGAGGTCTTCCGCTACTACCCTTACGTGCCCGGCGAGATCCTTTCTGCCGGAACTGAATTGCTGCAGATCACCGACGACCCGGCGGTTGCCGCGGCCGCCCGTGCCGGTGACAGCCTCCTCGGTGACGCGAGACTGTCGATCGAACTGCTCACCGGACTGGTGGGCGACGGGGGAGGCCGTGAGATGCCGAAGCCGATGCCGCGTCGGCGGAGCCTGCCGGAAACGTCGAACGGGACGCTGACCCCCGACGAGGTCTACGCGGCTCTGAGTGAAGTCCGTCCCGAACATGCCGTGTTCGTGAACGAGTCCACCTCGACGATGACTCAGCATGCCGAGTGGCTGCCCACCGTGGAGCCGGATTCGATGTTCGCCACTGCCAGTGGCGGTATCGGCTGGGCCGCGCCGGCCGCGGTCGGGGTCGCGCTGGGTGATCGTGACCGCGGTGTCTCGCGTCCGGTGATCGGCCTGATCGGGGACGGCTCCTTCCAGTATTCGGTCCAGGCGCTGTGGACGGCGGTACAACACGACGCGCCGATCGTGTACGTGGTGATGCGCAACCACGAGTACTCCATCCTCAAATCCTTCGCCGATCTCGAACAGACGCCGGGTGTGCCCGGACTGGACCTGCCCGGTCTCGATATCGCTTCGGTGGCAAGAGGATTGGGCTGCCATTCGGTCGACGTCACCTCCGCCGGCGACCTCGAGAAGGAGTTCCGGCTCGCGCTGGAATCCGGCGCCACCACCGTCATCGTGGTGACCACCCAACCGGAGAAGGCCGCACTCTGAGCATCCGTGAGTCGGTGACCTCGGGCGTGTGACTGCGAAAGCGATTGCCCCCATGCGGTTTCGACATTCAAGGAGCGTGGCATGACAACCGATCACCCCTATGTCTTCAGTTTCTCGGCGTCCGAGCCGAACAGATTCGACGGCGGCGAGTTGCAGGGCGCGCACGAGCAGAACTTTCCGGTTCTGCGCGGTCAGGAAGGATCGGTGTATCTGATCCATCTCGAGCCCGGCGGAATCCGCGAACCGCACTGGCACCCCTCGGCGTGGGAGCTGAACTTCGTGATCTCCGGGCTCGCCCGATGGACCATGCTCGGCACGCATCCGGACGGCAGCTATCACAACGACCTGTTCGAAGCGGGCCCGCGCGATCTGGTGTTCGCTCCGCGGGGATTCTTCCACTACTTCGAAAATGCCAGTGAGACAGAGGGTTTGGATGTATTGGTGGTGTTCAACACCAGCACCCAGGAACCCAATGACGACATCGGGATCGTCGGCACGCTCAACAGCCTGCCGCGCTCGGTGCTCGCCGCGTCGTTCGGCGTGCCGGTATCGGCGTTCGACCAGATCCCCGAGGAGATCAAACCGGTGGTGATCACTCGGCGCCACACCGGGACCGAATAGCGCGGGGCGCGTTCCGCGCCGGTGGCCGACCACCGCGTCGGCCACCGGGCACGGGCGCGCCTCACCAGCCGTCGATGTGCAGCACCGAGTCGAGGTCGACGCGCGGGCCCGGCCGGAAGTCGGTGCCCTTGGTGTACGCGACCGGCAGCAGCACCCCTTGACGCACGGTGTCGGGAATGCCGAGGACTTCGGCGACCTCACGCTCGTACTGCAGATGCAGTGTGGTCCAAGTGGTCCCGAGGCCCCGCGCGCGCAGCGCCAGCGCCAGGCTCCACGCAGCCGGGAGCAGCGAACCCCACAATCCGGCCTGATTGCCGCCGAGCTCGGCGTCGCTTCCCGTATCGATCGCGCCGATCACCAGCGCCGGGACCTCGGCCATCACCTCGCGCAGATAGTCCGAGCTGGTGGCGATCCGTGCGGCGCTCTCGTCGGCCGGTTCGCCCCCGGCCTCGCGGTAGGCCAGATGCGAGCGCCGATAGTGCTCCGCGACCTTCGCCTTGATCGCCGGATCGGTCAGCACGATCCAGTGCCATCGCTGCTGGTTACCTCCCGAGGGAGCCTGCAGGGCCACCTCCAGCGCCGCACGGATCACCTCCAGCGGCACCGGCCGGGTCAGATCGAGTCTGCGGCGCACGGCGCGCGTGGTGGTCAGCAGCGCGTCCGGGGTGAGCGGAAGCAGATCGGTCACAACGGGACTCCTTCTGGTCGATGTATCCGGTGCAAGGTGACCGAACCTTCGTTTTGTTCCTCGCCCGGCCGAATCGACCGTTTCCGGCAGGGGGCTGGCACCTACTCGCCGACGATGGTTTGTTGTCGGCAGGCGTCTGACGAGCTCGGTCGACGCCGGAGCTGTGGTGAGAGTGCGGGTCGATGCCGGGATCGGCCCACTCAGGTCGGGTCGGGCTGTTGTTCGGAGCGGAATTCCTCGAGGTATTCGATGAGGTTCTGCATTGCTCGGTGGTTGACACGTGAGACGGTGCGTTTGAGTAGCAGGCCGGGTACCGGGATGGGGAGGTAGACCTCCGAGTGGTATCGGACCTCCGTGCCCTCGTCGGTCTCCTCGATGTCGAACCACCCCTTGCCGCCGCCGCCTGCCGCGCTCTCCACGACCTCCCATGCGACATGGTCCGGGGCCCAGGTGTATTCGAGGACCTGTCGGTCGGAGTTGTTCAGCGGCGTCACCGTCGCATACACCCGGCGAGGGCGATGTAGTTCGTCGCGGGTGGCCACGCGCACGTCGCGGTGTGCGGGAGACCAATCCGGGATTCGCTCGACCGCCAGGAGCGCTTGCAGTATTCGGTCGGGTGCCACGTCGGTGATGAATCGGTGGTCGGTCGTCGTGCGCATATCGTGCTCTCTGCCTGCGGACTCACCGGTCTCGGAGTCATCTTTAAGTTATCGGGTGTTCTCGCTCACGTGATGTTCGTTGGATCGTTCATAGTGAACGATCGTACCTGTTAAGTTAACGATTATTCTATAACTACTTCTTATCGCGGAACACCGCCGGGCGGCCTTGCGCACGTGCGGCGACGGCCTCTTCGAAGTTGTCGGTCAGGAGGCGAACGAACAGCTGTCCCAAGCCTTCCGCCTGCATATGTCCCTCGAGCGAGGAGGCGTCGAGGCCGGTCCACAAGGTGCGCTTCGTCAGTTCGATTCCGGGCCGGGAGAAGGCGGCGATCCGGTCCGCCATGTCGTAGCAGTAGTCGAGGAGCTCGGTGGTGGGGACGCAGTGCGAGACGAGGCCGATGCGTTCGGCCTGGTGCGCGTCGACATCGCAGCCGGTGAGCATCATTTCGAACGCCCTGGATGTTCCGATGCATCGGGGGAGCAGGTACGACAGCCCCAGTTCGCTGGCGGTGAGTCCGTTGTTGATCCCGGCTGCGCGGAAATACGCCTCGTCACCGGCGATGCGGATGTCCGCGGCCAGGGCCAGGCACAGCCCACCGCCGATGGCGGGGCCGTTGACCGCTGCGATGACGGGTTGATGGAGGCGGCGGAACGCCGATATCACCTCGTCGAGCATTTCCATCGAACGCAACGCGATGGTCGGCGCTGTCAGTCCCTCCAGATGCGGGACGGCGCCGGCGGCCTTCTGATCGGCGCCGGAACAGAATCCGCGCCCGGCGCCGGTCAGCACCACTGCTCGTACCGAGTTGTCGTGCCGGATCTCCTCGATCGCCGATTTCAGCGGCAGCATCAGATCGAAAGCCATCGAGTTCATTCGTTCCGGCCGATTCAATGTGATGAGCGCCGTGTGCGGCCGCGGTCTGTCGACGAGTACGAGGTTGTCGGTCATGGCGGACAACTGTACGGACAGTGCTACGGAAGGAGGGTCGAAACAATCAGCGAAGTCGGCCCCGTCGGCCGGGCTAGGAGTTCCGTTGTTCGATGACCCAGGACGCGATTCGGGCGCGTGAGGTGAAACCGAGCTTGGTCAGGATGTGCGCGACGTGGCCTTGCGCGGTCCGCTGTGAAATCACCAGTTGGGTGGCGATGGCCTTGTCCGTCAGTCCCTCGGCTACCAGGGCGGCGACCTCCATCTCGCGCGTGGTGAGCGTCGGTGCGGTATCCGCGGCCGGTGTCGTCGTCTCGCCGAGGGCGTACGCGATCGCTTCGTCGAACTGCATGGACTGGCCCTTGCGCTGCGCCGTGGTGAAGGCCCGCTTGCCGAGCATCTCCCGGGTGAGGCGCTCACAGGTCTCGTGGTGAACGAGCAAGTGGGGGAACAACACCGTGGTGCCGCCGGTGACACCGCGCAGCGATGCGGCAGCGCCCAGCAGCGTGGCGGCCCGTTCGGCATCCTGCTGCTCGCGTGCGATCCAGGCCAGGGCCTCCAGATCCACGGCCGTCATGAACGGGTCGTCCACCAGCCGGGTGAGGTGCAGGCCCTGGTGAATGCGTTCGACGGCTCGCTCGATATGGCCCTGCTGCCACTCGGTGACTCCCATCGCCCAGAGCGTGTACGACCGGTGTACCGCCTCGCCGTGCGCTTCCGCTATCGCGAGGACCTGCTCGTTGTAGGCGGTTGCCTGTTCGGTGAGTCCCTGCAGTTCGTAGGCCCAGCCCAGGGTTTGCAGGATTCCCATCCGGATCTGCGAAGTGTCGTCCTGCGGACCCAGGATGGCCAGGGCCTCCTGCAGTTGGGTGCAGGCCGGACCGAGGTCGCCGGACAGCAGACCCAGCAGTCCCGTGACGAGTCCGATCCGGGCCTGGGCGTCGGGGTCCGGGTCGGTCATGTTCCGGACCAGGGTCTGCCCCTCGGTGAGCAGGGCGGTCGCCGCGCGCAGGTCGCCCTGGGTACCGGCGAGCACGGTCGCGGCGACCAGCGCTTTGACGCGCGCGTTCGTGTCCGAGCGGGGTTGCTGGGCCAGCGCGCGGTCGAGCCAGCTCCGTCCCTCGCGCAATTGTCCGCGGGAGAGCCAGTAGGGGTACAGGGCTGCGGCCATCTGCAGGCAGGCCGAGATGTCGTCACTGCCGGCGACGGCCAGGCAGGACGTCATCGCCTCCCGGAAGTTCGGCTGCTCCCGCCCGAGCCGCGCGATCCACTCCACCTGGTCGGGCCCGATCCACTCGGCGTCCGCCCGCAGAGCCATCGCGAGATACCAGTCGCGGTGCTTCGCGCGCAGGGCCGCGTACTGTCCGGCCTGTTCGGCCTTCTCCCGGCCGTAGTCGCGCAGGGTTTCCAGCATTCGGAAGCGGACGGCCGAGTCCACCTGCTCCCGGAGCAGGATGGATTTGTCGATCAGGGAGGTGAGGGTGTCCAGTAGTTCCTCGGCCGTCAGGTCTCCGGCACAGATGGTTTCGGCCGCGTCCAGTTCGAAACTTCCGGCGAAGACCGACAATCGAGCCCACAGCTGCTGTTCGCGCGGCTCGCACAGTTCGTAACTCCAGTCGACGGACAGGCGCAGGGTTTGTTGCCGCGGCGGCACGCCGCGCGGGCCGAGGGTGAGCAGTTGGTACCGGTCGGTCAGCCGTTTGAGAATCTGCTCGGCGGACATGACGCGTAGGCGTGCGGCGGCCAACTCGATCGGCAGCGGCAGTCCGTCGAGTCGTCGGCAGATCTGTTCGATCGTTTCCCGGTTCGACTCGGTGATCGCGAATCCCGGCACGACCGCGGCGGCCCGCTGCGCGAACAAGGAGACGGCGTCGTCGAGGGGCTCGTCGTGCCGCCCGGATCGCGGTTCCGTGTCGGCGACGGTCAGCGGCGGGACCTGCAGCACCACCTCGCCGCCGATGCCCAGGGGCTCGCGGCTGGTGGCCAGGACCTGCAGCTTCACGCAGTGATGCAGCAATGTCTCGACCAGTGCGGCGACCGCGTCGACCACATGCTCACAGTTGTCCAGCACGAGCAGCAGATGCCGGTTGGCCAGGCTCGTCGCCACCTGCTCCACCGATGTCTCGCCGCCTTCGGTCAACGGCACGAGTCGATTGCGCACGCCCAGCGCGGTGGCCACCACATCGACGACCACGGCCTGATCCCACAACTCGCCCAGCTCGACCAGGCGCACCCCACCGCTGAATCGCTTCTGCATTTCCGCGGCCGCACGCAAGGCCAGCCGCGTCTTCCCGACCCCGCCGAATCCGGTCAAGGTCACCAGTCTCGACGAGGACAGCAGCTCCTTGAGTTCAGCCAGTTCGCGGCGTCGTCCCACGAAACTGGTGAGTTCGAGCGGGAGCCTGCCCACCGTGGTCGGCAGGGGTCCAGAGAGCGCCTCGGCCATGGCGGGCCCGGTCACCGAGCGGGGCGAGGGCGACGCATCGTCGGCAGCAGGAGTTGCCGCGGGCACTGCCAGCACTGCCATCTCGTCGACGGGAAGTCCGCTGACGGATTGCAGCCGCCGCAGTTCGGCGCCGAACTCCGCGGCGGAGGCCGGGCGATCCTTCGGATCGGGCGACATCGCCCAGGCGATGGCTGCGCTCAGGTTCGCGGGCACTCCCTTCCCGTGCAGGTCCGGGACCGGCTGCGTGGTGATTCGCAGGAATTGGGCGACGACCTGCTCACCGCTTCGCCGTTCGAAAGCGGCGTGACCGGTGATCGCGCAGAAGAGTGTGGCGCCCAGGCCGTAGATGTCGGCGGCCGGACTCGGCGGGTTACCCTCCAGCACTTCGGGTGCGGTATATGCCGGGGATCCGGCGACAGTGCCGGTGCTGGTCCGGAATCCGCCGTCGATGTGGGCGATACCGAAGTCCGTGAGCGCCGGCTCGCCGTAATCGGTGATCAGGATGTTTCCGGGTTTGACGTCGCGATGAATGATGCCGGCGCGATGCGCGGTTTCCAGGGCGCCGGCGATCTTCACGCCGAGCCGGAGCGTTCCGGCCGCATCGAGCGGTCCGTCCCGGTGAATCAGCGCTTCCAGGGAATTCTGCGGGTGGAACTGCATCACGATGTACGGCCGGCCGCTCTCGGTGGTGCCCACCTGCAGGACGCCGACGATGTTCGGGTGGCCGGTCAGCCGACCCATCGCCTGCTGCTCGCGCAGGAATCGAGACCGGTTGTCGTCGTCGAAGTCCTCCGTGAGTACCTTCACCGCGACACTGCGACCCAACTCCGGCTGCACGCAGCGGTACACAACCCCGAACCCGCCACGCCCGATTTCCTGCGCATCATCGAACCCGGCCGCGTGCAGTTCCGCCGCGACCGTCGGTACGACATCACGCTGGGTCTGCTCGAATGGTTCGCGGACGGCCATCTGTTGAGTCACCTCGTTACCACGTGGCTACAGGATATCGCCGGTCGCGGCCGGGGTGGCGGCCGGACGCCACTCGCTGGACGCTCGGTCGCACCGGGCGCCGCCGCCGCGCGGGCGCGGGCGGAACAGGTATGCGAGTAGGTAGTTTTCCGGTCGCCGGATCGTGCGGGCGGAAAGAATACTTCGCGTGATGGTCCGGAACTCTCGCGCAAGGACACTCATGGATCGACACGATCGACAACGGGGCTGCTCCCGCGTGGTTCGCGATGCCCGGGGGAGACCGCCGCAGCCGGTGCCACCGGGCCGAGAGGCGCCCCCGAGGACGGAGCCGGCTCCCGTGGGAACCCGGGTGGACTACGGCTCGTCGTGGGCCCGGTCCTCGCTGCGTGAACTGGACTCTCTCCGCAGGGCACGCGCGGTCGACACCGACGCGTTGCAGGTGATCGCATTCGCCATCCGCTGGGCGCCGTTCGGCGGCGCCGGCACCGGCGAACTGCTCGTCGTCTTCGGCGTCGGACGCCGCCGGTTCGTCGAGATGCTCGACGCCGGTCTGGAGCCGCACCGAACCGACGGTCCCGAAACCCGGTTGCGCAAGCGGGCACTGTTGAAGGCGCTGAGGTCGGCCTGGCGGTTCGACGAGGCGCCCCCGACCACCCCGGTCCAGTGACAGCCGGGGTTGCAGTCCTGACCTGCGAAGATATGCACGTGCGGGTCTGGGTGAACGGAATAGCCTTCGACTATCGGGCCGCACAGGGCGTGGCCCGCAACCTGATCCGCGATTGGCATCGAAAGCGTTGGTGCGCAATCGAATTGATCGTGGACACCGTCGAAGAATGTCTGCCGGAGACCCGTCTGCCGAACGAGCGCTTGTTCCTCGGTCCCTGATCGCCCCGGCTCGCGGTCGACGTGGCGAACGTCGGTCAGACGGGTGCGCCGAGGATCTGCAGGACCCAGTGACCTTTGCCGTTGGATTTGGCGTTGTAGAGGCTGGTGTCGGCGGCGGCCAGGAGGGATTCGGTGTCGGCATCGGCGATGGGGGTCACGATCACGCCGATGCTGGCCGATATCCGCAGCGGATGCCCGTTGATGATGATCGGATCGGCCAGCGCCGACAGCAACCGGTCGGCGATGACCGTGGTGCGGGACATACCGGCCGGCGGCGGAATGAGTACCACGAATTCGTCGCCCCCGATGCGGGCGAGGGTGCAGTGGAAGTCGCGCACGCTGTTGCGCAGCCGGGCCGCGACCGCGGACAGCGCCTTGTCCCCGGCATTGTGGCCGTAGCGGTCGTTGATCGTCTTGAAATGATCCAGATCGACGAAGCAGAATCCGGCTCGATCATCGGGGTGCGCGGTGGCGATCAGCTCGTCGACCCGTTCGGTGAGCAGGCGGCGATTGGGCAGCCCGGTCAGCGGGTCGTGCCGGGCCTCGCGGTGCAGTTCCTCGTGCCGCTGATGTATTTCGGTCACGTCCGCGCCCACCGCCAGCAGGTAGTCGGACTGGTGGTCGTTGATTCCCTGCACGTAGGTGATGGCGAAGGACATCCACCCGACCGTGCCGTCGGCGCGTACCAGTCTGCGTTCCAGGGCGACCGTGCCGGATCTGGCCGGAACCAGCTCGTCGTAGAGCAGTTTGCGGATGTGTTCCCGGTCGTCGGGGTGTGCGAAGTCGTAGACCGAAATCCCCTGCAGTGAGGAGACCGGGACGCCGATCATGTCCGCCAGCGCGTTGTTCGCCTCGAGCAGCCTGCCTTCGGTATCGCCGATGGCGACCGCGGCGGCGATGTTGTCGAACACCATCCGGAACCGGGAATCGTGGTCGTTGCCGGACTCGTGCGGGGCCATGGCGTGCTGCCGATCCCGGTCCCGCAGATCGTCCAGCCCGGCCTGGTGGCCCTGTCCGAGCGCGGCGAGCAATGCCGCCGACCGGGCGGCCGCGTCGGGGTGGTCGCAGTGCTCACCGAGCCGGTACAGCACCTGTGCGGACACCGACGGCACCTGCTCGTCGATCCACTGTGCCGCGACCAGCGCTCGCCCGACCTGCATGCCCGCCGATACGTCGAAGGGGTCGGAGTGCACGGCGACGAGCAGATCCACGACCAGACCGCGCAGCAGATACCGGGTTTGCGGAGTGGACTCGGACACCACGGCAGTAGGCGCCAGGGCGGTCGACCACGCCCTGGCGAGTACTTCCGCGACGTCGTTCACCCACGATCCCCTCGGCAATCGAGCTGCTCGCGGACAACCCCACTCCGAGAGCGACCCAGCGGTCTTTTTCACGATAGAACCCTCTGAATGTACTGCTTGGAACCATATCGGTCGCCTGAAATATCACAGTCGAGATCTTTTGTGAAGATCGACACACCTGGTGGACGCGTGTGAATTTCCATGTGTGAGCCGGTCGACAGGAGGCTCTCGATACCCCATGGGGTATATTGTGTTGAGCCGATATACCCCGTGGGGTATGTGACAGTGTCTTGCCGGGAGGTGTGGAATGAAGGTTGTGATCGTCGGTGGAGTCGCCGGTGGCATGTCGGCCGCGACCCGTCTGCGGCGGCTGAGTGAAACGGCCGAGATCATCGTCCTCGAACGAGGGGATCACGTGTCGTTCGCGAACTGCGGGCTGCCCTACTACGTCGGCGGTGTGATCCCGAAACGGGAATCGCTGCTGCTGCAGACGCCCGAATCGCTGGCGGCGCGGTTCCGGCTCGACGTGCGGGTGCGCAGCGAGGCGATCACCCTCGACCCGGAAAACCGGACCGTCGTGGTGCGCGAACTGGATTCCGGCCGGGAGTATCTCGAATCCTTCGACGAACTGGTGCTCAGCACCGGGGCGAGCGCGATCGTGCCACCGCTGCCGGGTGCGGATCGCGCCCTGGTACTGCGGGACATCGCGGATGTGGACCGCATGTCCGCCGCTGTCGCCGAGGTCGGCTCCGCGGTCGTCGTCGGGGCCGGGTTCATCGGGGTGGAAATGGCTGAAAACCTTGTGCGGCGCGGGATTTCGACCACGGTGGTGGAACGCGGCCCGCAGGTGCTCGCGCCCCTGGACGCGGAGATGGCCGCGCCCGTCGCCGCCGAACTGCGCGAGCACGGGATCCGGTTGGAGCTGGGCGCCGAGCTGGTGCGCGTCGATGCCGACACCGTGACCCTGTCCGATCGGCGCGTGGTCCCGGCGGATCTGGTGATCATGGCGATCGGTGTGCGCCCCGAGAGCGCCCTCGCTCGTGCGGCCGGTCTCGACATCGGTTCGGCTGGGGGAGTCGTGGTCGACGACCGGTTGCGAACCTCCGCGCCGCACGTGTACGCCGTCGGCGATGTGGTGGAGAAGACGGACGCGTTGTCCGGGGAGCCGATGCCGGTCCCGTTGGCCAATGCCGCGAATCGGCAGGGGCGGTTGGTCGCCGACGTCATCGCCGGGCTTCCGGCCGTGGACCCGCCCGCCTCCGGGACCGCGATCCTGGGCGTCTTCGGTCTCACCGCGGCGATGACCGGATGGAGCGAGAAGCGACTGCGTGCCGCGGGTCGCCGATTCACCGCGCTGCATTCGCATCCGCTCGCGCACGCCGGTTACTACCCCGGCGCACAGGGGATATCGCTGAAACTGCTGGTCGACCCGGACACCGATGAGATTCTGGGCGCGCAGGCCGTCGGTGCGGACGGCGTGGACAAACGTATCGATGTGCTGGCCACGGCCATGGCCGGTGGCATCACGGCCTCGCGGCTGATGGATCTGGAACTGGCTTATGCTCCGCAGTTCGGCTCCGCCAAGGATCCGGTGAACATGCTGGGTTATATGGCCGACAATCTGCGTACCGGGGTGCTGCGCACGGCGCAGTGGTCCGAGGTGGATGATGCGATCGTGGCCGGAACCTGTCTGCTCGATGTGCGTTCACCCGAGGAGTACGCCGAGGGCTCGATACCGGGCGCGGTCAACATTCCCCTCGACGAATTGCGCGATCGGGCCGCCGAAATACCTGCCGGTCCGGTGCTGGTCTTCTGCCGGGTCGGCCAGCGCGGCAACAGCGCCACGCGGCTGCTGACCCAGCTCGGCCACGATGCGGTCAATCTCGACGGCGGATATCTGACCTGGTGTGCGGCCACGGCAGCGCCGCATCCCTGACCCCTTCCAGAGATAAGGAAATCGACGCAATGTGCCAACGCATCGTCTGCCGCAAATGCGGCAAACCCGGTTACACCGGCTGTGGCGAGCACGTCGAGCAAGTGCTCGGCGATGTGCCCGCGGCCCAGCGCTGTGCGTGTGCCGCCGATAGTTCGAAACGGGCATGGTGGCCCTTCGGCGGCTGATTCTCACACTTCCGGTGGCGCTCCTGCCACGATCCCGTCTCAGGACGCGCTGTGTGTGGCCGCGCCCTGTCCGGGATGGTGCCAGGTGGCGATTGCCCAGATCAGGAATGCGTCCAGGGCGATGAGCAGGATCGACCACCACGGGTTGTGCGGCAGCCAGAGGAAGTTCGCCACGATCGATGCCGCGGCCAGCACGATCGCCAGGGTTCGTGCCCAGAGCCTGCCGGTGAACAGCGCGAGCGCGGCGAGCACCAGCAGTGCGCCGATGACGATGTGGACCACGCCCCAGCCGGTGGCGTTCCACTGGTAGGTGTACCGGGGGCCGACCACGATGATGTCGTCGTATTCGATCGCCGAGATCCCCTCCAGAATCTGCAGCGCTCCGGCGACGAGCATCAACACCACCGCGGCCATCGTGCCCACGGCCGCGGCCCCCTGTTGCAGGTTCGGGGAGGTGGTCTCGTGGCGGCCTCGCGGGGCGGCGGGCTCGGTTCCGGCATTCGGTTCCGCCGGTGGTACCTGCGCGGTGGGTGTTCCCTGGTCCGACATTGTTTTTCTCCCTCGGCTCAGTGCGTTTGCAGGGTGCCGTCGTGCCCCGCATTACGGTGTGGATACGTGGGAAAAACTTCTTCCATAATACTGTGGCAACTACTGGGTAAACCGTGAAATGAATTGTTTCCCATGGTGGCTCGTATTCCCCCCACAGGTTGAGGATATCGATGGCACGGGATGATTACGACGAGGCAGCGCCCGATTATCAGTGGGATCGGCGGGTTCGCGGCGAGACCGGACCCGAGCAGCTGGATCGGAATCTGACCGGTCTGCTCCAGGAATTGCGTGTCGTCCAGACCGGTGTTCAGCTACTTACCGGCTTTCTGCTCACGCTGCCGTTCCAGACGCGATTCGAATCCCTGTCGAGTGCGATGCGGGTGGTGTATCTGGTCGTGGTGGTGGCCTCGATCTCGGCCACCGTTCTCCTGACCGCTCCGGTGGCCGCGCACCGGCTGTTGTTTCGCAGGCATCGGCTCGAGAGTGTGGTCGTCGCCGCCCATTACTACGCGTTGACCGGTCTGTTGTTGCTGGGGGTCGCGCTGACCGGGGTGGCGGTGCTGATCTTCGACACGGTCGTCGGGCCGGTCGCCGGGGTCATCGCCGGTGTGGGATTCGCGGCGTTGTTCACCGGCCTGTGGGTGGTGTATCCGTGGTGGCAGCGGCGGCATCGGTGAAATCTCTTGCGGCGGTGCGCGTCCGGACTCAGCTCGGGACTGCTTGTTCTCGCAGCCTGGTGAGGGTGTGGGTGAGGATGCGGCACACCTGCATCTGGGACAGGCCGATCTGTTCGCCGATCTGGGTCTGGGTCCGGTTCTCGAAGAACCGCAGCCGCAGGACCTCGCGTTCCCGGAACGGCAGATCTGCCAGAAGCGGGGCGACGGTGAGCGCTTCGTCGGTGATCCGGTACCCGGTGTCCTCGCTGCCGAGTTCGTCGGTGATGCGGGCGGCGGCGCGGTCGGCGTCGGTGGGTGAGGTGTCGATGGTGTCGGCGGAATAGGCGTTGGCTGCCAGCATCGCCTGGGTCATGTCCAGGCGATCGACACCCAGTTCGGTGGACAGTTCCGAATTGGTGGGCATGCGGTGCAGCCGGTGTGCCAGGCGTTCCACGGCAGGCCCGATATCGGCCTGTAATTCCTTGGCGGGCCGCGGCACCCGCACTGCCCAGGTGCGGTCGCGGAAGTGGCGACGCACCTCACCCATGATCGTGGGCACCGCGAAGGATACGAATGTCGCGGCCTTGGCCGGGTCGTACCGGTCGACGGCGAGGATCAGTCCCAGCGCCGCGACCTGATAGAGGTCTTCGTAGGTTTCCCCGCGTCGGATGTAGCGGCGGGCGATGTGCTCGGCCAGCGGCAGGCACCGGTCGATGATCTCGCCGCGCAGCCGGGCGTGCTCGGGATCGTCATCGGGCAGGGCGGCCATTTTCTCCAGCCACGGCTCGATACCGTCGTACGGGTCGTTTCCCCGGTGGGAGCGCGCTGAGCTGGTCGGAATGCGTGAGGTCATGGTGTACCTCCAGAGCGACGAGGTCGCTTGCGGTTCGGTGCGCTGTTGGTTTGAACGTCACCACATCAGAACGTCGCGGCCTCCAGTATGGCCGAAACCGCCCGCTACGTCAGCCCGGCTGTGACGGGCGCTACATCGAGCGACGGGTCACCGGGCAGTCGTGCACCCGGTTCGCCCACCGTTTGCCTACGGTGCCCGAGCGGGTGCCGATGGAGTGATGTCGCGCCGTTTTCGCATCGTCGGTCGGGGTATGCGGGTGCCGAGGCCGAATGCGCCGTCGCTATCGTCGATGATGACGAAGGTTCTCAATGGCGAGGATCCGGGGGCGAGTCGGCGGGTGGTTTCAGGGGCCACCCAGCAGGAAAGTGAAAATCCGAATAGATGGGAATCGACGTGACGAACCGCCCATCTCTGCCACGCAGACTATGGCGCACCGCGCCCTGGAGTGCCAACCCGTTGATGCGGGCCTCGGACCGCTGGGAGGCGGGGGCCCGCATCGTTGCGGCCCTGTTGCTGCTCGCCGCCATCCCATTCGCTGTGCACGCGGGAACGGCTCGCTACGCCGAAGCTCTCGTGCACGAACGCGCCGTGATCGCCTCGGCGGTCACCGTCGCCGGAACCGTCACCGAACGTCCCACGGTGGTCGGCCAGGACAGTGTCGCCTCCGCCAGGACATGGCAGACGCAGGTCGTGTGGACTCGGTTCGGGCACACCCACACGGCCACGATCGACGTCCCCTCGACTGCCAGGCCCGGCGATCGGTTTCCGGTGCGAGTAGGCGGAGACGGCCGTCCGCTGCACGATCTGTCACCGACGGATCTGGCGTTGGGCGACGGCGTGGACCGGGCAATGAAGGTCTTCGGCAGCGTCGCCCTCGTCGTGGGCGCGGTGCTGGCCGTGCTGTATTCACTGTTCGAAATCCGCCGCCGCGCCGATTGGACGCGCGAGTGGCGTGGCCTGAGCCGGGAGGTCAATCGCGGATAGCGGGCTGTGCGTCCCGGCGAACAACCCGGTCCCCGAAGGGTAGGAGGCGGGTATGCACACAGGGATCGATCGTTTCGTGCACTCGGCCACCCGGGTCGCGAACACCCTGCTGAGTGCGGAGATTCCGTTCGCTGTCGCCCGGGGGTGCGCGGCTCGGCTCGAACACACCGGACTGTTGCAGACCGCCCGCGAATTGCGAGAGCAGGTGGACTGGTCACGGGTGGCCGAGCAGGCCGGGAGGTCGCCGTGTGCGCGAGCGTTCCTGGGCCTGCTCGGCCATCACGGCGATGTCACCACCGACGACCTTTCGCCCCAGTACTCGGCGGCCAACCTGCGCCGAGCGCTCGCGGAGGACCCCCGAACGGCCGAACTCGATGTCCGAGTGAGCGTTCGGGACCACGCGGTGGTGCTGTGCGGCGAGGTGGGCAGTGCGCAACGACGCCTGCAACTCGACGACATCGTGCGCGAGAACGCACCGAAACTCCGGGTGCACAACGATATTCGCGTGACGACGCCGGATATTCCGGCCAGCCATGAACAGCTCGACTGATTCCGGCCGGGGTGCGGCCACCCGCCTACCCGCTCATCGGCGATCGACACATGCCACGACCGATCGCACCGCCTCGACTCGCCTCATGCCGGACGTGGCGTCCGACGCTGGTGGAAGCAGGGCGGGTCGGTGCGCCGCGACCAGGCGGGTGGGGCCGGGTCGGGCACCGGCGGTAGCACCGGGCGCGGTTCGGGTTCGGGCCGCGACGGGTACGGGTCCGGGGGCGGCGGGGCAGGGATCGGCGGTTCCGGGGGAGGGTCCGGGACGGGCTGTGGCGGCGCGGGGTCGGGAATCGGTGGCAGCGGGCGAGTCATGGTCGGCGGCTACCCCGAATCCCGCCGCGCAATCATGTCACCAGGTGACCGGGAGTTCGTAGACGCCGTAGACGAATCCGTCGTGCTTGAACCGGATGCGATCGAAATCGACCGCCAACCGCAGGCCGGGCAGGCGGCGATAGAGCGTGCCGTAGACGACCTGTAATTCCATGCGCGCCAACGGTTGTCCGAGGCACTGATGGACTCCGAAGCCGAAGGCCACATGCTGCTTGGACTTGCGTCGGATGTCGAGACGGTCCGGATCGGTGAACACCGCGGGATCGCGGTTGGCGATCTCGTTGACCAGGATGATCCCTTCACCCGCGCGGATGACCGTACCGCCGATCTCGATATCCGCCGTCACCGCGCGGCGTCGCCCAGTGTGCGCGATGTTCAAGTAGCGCAACAATTCCTCGGCCGCGTCGGCGACCGTGGTGGGATCGTCGGTGTCGCGCAACAGCGCGAGCTGGTCGGGGTGCTGCAGCAACGCCAACGTGCCGAGCGCGATCATGTTCGCGGTCGTCTCGTGGCCGGCGATGAGCAGCAGGCGTGCGATGTCGGCGGCCTGTTCGCGGGACAACTCGCCGGTGCGGACCCGCTCGACGGCCAACTCCGACAACAGATCGTCGGCCGGGTCGGCGATCTTCCTGCCCATCAGGTCGTCGAGGTACTCCTGCAGCCGCAGTGTGGCCGCGGACCGTTCCTCCGGGGGAGTGTCGCGTTTGATCACGATCTTGGTGTTGGTCTGGAAGAAATCGTGGTCCGCATAGGGCACGCCCAGCAGTCGGCAGATCACCAGCGAGGGCACCGGCAGAGCGAACGCGTCGACCAGGTCGACCGGGTGCGGGCTCGCCGACAGGTCATCGATCAGTTCGTCCACGATCTGCTGTACCGCGGGACGCATCGCCGCCACCCGTTTGATCATGAACGGCGCGGTTACCATGCGTCGCAGGCGCATATGTTCGGGGTCGTCCATGGAGATGAAACTGAGCCCCCTGCGCGGCCCGGTGGTCGTGTCGAGCCGAGTCTGGTGGGGGTAGCCGGGGCTGTTGATATCCGCACTGACCCGCGGATCGGCCAGCAGCTGTCGCTGTTCGGCGTGCCGGGTCACCAGCCACGCGGACTCGCCGTTCCACAGCCTGACCTTGCGGAGCGGACCTGCCTGCTGGAAGGTGCGGAGTTCGGGTGGTGGATCGAACGGGGCCGATGCCGCGCGCGGCATCGGGAACATCGACAGTTCCGGCGCGCCGTTCTCGATCGAGTTGATGGTGCTCGTCATGCTGTTGTCTCCCGGATTCTGTTGTCTCCCAGCAATTTTTATTCAACGGAACATTCGGTGATCGGCGCCGACCAGAGTGCGACGAGCACGTCGATCAAACCTGTCGCCGCATCCGCCCAGCTGCGGCGGGTCGGCGGCACGCCACGCGCGAGCGATCGTTCGCGTTCGGCGCAAACCTGAAGCAGCAGATGGCTTGCCATCTCCTGGCGTTCGAGGCGCACCGGCAACGGCAACGTGGGCAGACACCGGTTCAAGCCTTCGACGGTCTGCTGGAACGACGGTGCGCTGAACGCCTCGTCGGTCATGATCTCCCGATACGTCGGGTCGGCCATCGCCTGCACGGCGAAACGGGCGTACCAGGTGGGATTACCCAGTGCCGCAAGGTGTTCGGTGTACGGACGGACCAGGCAGGCCACCCAGTCGCGTAGTTCGGTGGAGTCCGCGGCAGCGGTGAGCAGGTCCGATCGGATCAGCTCGATCGCCGTGGTGTGCTTGCGCACGATCGCCCGCAGCAGGTCGGCCTTGCTGCCGAAGTGGTAGCCCACAGCCGCGTTGTTCCCTTGTCGCGCAGCCTCACTGACCCGGCGGCTCGACACCGCCGCCACGCCCTGCTCGGCGAGCAGTCGCTCGGCGGCGGTGAGGATCGACTCCCGTGTCCGGTCGGCTCGCGTCGTCCGTGCCTCGATACCCGGCATTGGATTCCTCCAGGTTGTCCCTGCAACCAGTAAACGTGTCGGGCTCGTTCTAAGTCAAACGTTTGACGTAAATCTGCTGCCGGGCATTGAGGTACGCGTGGGATTACGGTGTGGTGCGCAGTGCCACGGTGACGTCGTCGGCGACGGCGGTGGGCAGGTAGTCCTCGCTGTCGCGCAGGTAGGCGAGCAATTCCGGGCTGCGGTTGGAGTTGTCCACGACGAGCAGTGCGCCGGGGGACAGGTTCGGTTCCACGAGCTTCACCACGTCCAGGTACATCTCCTTCGCCCCGTCCAGGAACAGGATGTCGACCTGATCGGGCAGATCGCGGGCGAGGGTCTCGAGTGCGTCGCCCTCGCGGATCTCCACCAGGTCCACCAGGCCCGCCTCGGTCAGGGACGCCCGAGCGGCGGCGGCCTTGGTCGGCTCGTATTCGGTGCCGATCACCCGGCCGCCGCCGTTGTCGCGCAGCCCGGCGGCCAGGCAGAGTGTGGACACCCCGAACGAGGTGCCGAATTCCACGATCGTGCTGGCTCGGCGGGTGCGGGTCAGAATGTACAGCAGCCGACTGGTGTCGGGACGCACCGCCATGTACAGATCCTTTGCGGCGGCGAAGAATTCGCGGGAGTTGGTGGTCTGCGGCCGCTGCTCGGGCGGCACGGTGGCGAGGCGTTCCTGATGGTCGCGATGGCTGCGTTCGGCGTTCGTGTACAGCCGTGCGAGTACGTCGGCGGCGGGGGAACTCGTGAGGGTGTTGCTCATATCGGGATCCTTGTCATCCGTGGGAAGGTGCGGCGCCACCGACCAACGTAGGGAGTCTCGGTGCCGCCCGCCACCTGCTCGGCGGTGGTCCGGATTCGTCACGGGGTGGCGCGTCGAGGTGTGCTCGTCGCGTGCGGCCGGGCTCGTGGATGATCGGGACCGTCGGGGAACTGCGTGAGGTGTGTTGTTGCGAGGCATCCAGATCTGTTGGACTGCTGGGTAATTCGTGCGCTCGTGGCATGCCTTCGGAGCATGCGTGCGGTTCGGTGTTGCGCTATCCTGCGTCGGTCGGCAGGGCGCGCGCAGTCGAACGATGTGGGCGCGAAGGAGAGTGATGATGGCGGACGAACAGGACTTGGCAGATCGGGTCGTGGTGATTACCGGGGCCAACAGCGGTATCGGGCGGGCCGTGGCGGCGGATCTGGCGGGCCGGGGCGCGACGACGATTCTCGCCTGCCGCAACCCGGTCAAGGCGCGCGATGCGGGTGACGGAACTGCGGCGGCTCAGCGGTAACGAATCGGTGCGGTCGGTGGAACTCGACCTGGCCGATCTGCGCAGCGTCGAGCGATGTGCGGATGAGCTGATCTCGAGTACGGACGGCATCGACGTGCTGGTCAACAACGCCGGTGGTGCGGTGCCCGAACGCAGGCTCACCGTGCAGGGAGTGGAGGAGACCTTCGCGTCCAACTACCTCGGACACTACGCGCTGACTCGCTTGCTGCTGGCTCACCTGCGGCGCGATCCGCTGGCCCGAGTGGTGAACGTCAGCTCCAACGGGCACAAGTACACCAAGGGGATCCGTTGGGAGGACCCGACTTTCGAGGACGGGTACAGCGGCCTGCCCGCCTACGCGAACGCCAAACTCGCGCAGATCCTGTTCACTCGCGAACTCGCGCACCGCTTCGGCGAATCCGGGCTGCACGCCTCCGCAGTGCATCCCGGGTTCGTCGCGTCGAACTTCTACCACAACAGTCATATGGGCGGCGTGATGAGCATCCTCACGATGCCGATCGCACGGATTTTCGGCAGGTCGCCCGAACAGGGCGCGGAGACGGTGATCCAGGTTGCCACCGGCGACGAGGTCGTATCGACCAATGGCGGCTACTGGGCGAACTGCAAGCCCGCCACCGCGTCCGCGGCCGCGACCGACGACGAGTCGGCCGGGCGGCTCTGGGAACTCAGTGAGCGCATGGTCACCGACGGGGGAATCACGTTGCCCGCCAGTTGAGTTCGATATCCGACGTCGGGTGACCCCGCGCTCACGTCATGCGTTCGTACACCCCCTCGTCGGCGAAGTCCTCGAAGTCCATATTGGCCAGGTCCAGGTTCGTACTGATCTCGATCGCGGCGTCGGGGAACAGGCGGAACTGGGTGATGAACTCCTCGTCGTCGTCCTCGAAGGGCCGGCCGTCCCACTCGGTCGTCACCGCCAGCAGGGGGTGTCCGGGCTCGCGCATGGTGACCTCGTCGGCGATGAATATCGCTCCCGGCGTCGCCGGTTGGGGTAGTGCCTCGCACACCTCGTGCAGCACCTGTTCGGCCGGGGCTCCGGCCAATCGGGGATCGGTGATCGGGTGCGGGTCCACCGGATCGTCGTCCATCCACGGCGAACGCATCTGCTCGATCACGCGATTCCAGGCATCGTCGTCGGTGAAGTCGGTGCGGATCACCAACGGGGTCATACTCTCCCATCCGTCGATCACCAACAGCGGAGCGGCGCTCGCGGATTCGAGCTCGGGCTTCGGGGACAGGACGCCGCCGAGCAGCTCGCCGCCCAATTCGACTGCGTCGGGGACGATTCCGGCCGTGCGGAACAGCAGTGTGCGCAGGTCCAGATCGTGCACGAGCTCCGTCAACGCGGTGGCGATCTCCGGCGTCCGGGTTCCCTTGCGGCGATGCGGGAATTCCCGAAGTTCGGTGACGAGTTCGCCGTCCCGATGGACGCTGAACGCCGCGAAACCGCAGTCCTGGTCCTGCTGCCGCACGGTCGCCACCCACGGCGCCAGTGTGGTGACCGGCAGATCCGGATCATCGGACAGCAACAGGACGTGCGAGTCCACCGCGAGGGCCGCCACGATGGTTCCGCCGTCCGGATGCGTTGCGTCCCTGTGTCGTTGGAGGTCGGTCCAGGTTCCCGCCACCGGGGTGACACCGAGCTGTCCGAGGATCTCCCGTGGTGTGGTGTCCCGTGCCACCGCTACGCAGTGATCGTCGCCGATCAGTGCGCCGAACCAGGCTGTCAGAGCCGCCTCCTGCGCCAGCTCCGGTGCCCGGACCGGACCCGGTCGCTGTGAATGAGGACATGAGGTCCACACGAGATTCCCCGTGTCGTCGCGCAGCTCGGCCGCGCCGCGTTCGACCACGAGTTCGGTGCCGGGGCCGGAAATCTGGTGCAGCACAGTACCGTTCAGGTCGCGCAGGTACAGGAATCCGTCGTCGTCGAGGATCAGGACGTTCTCGGTGTCGGGGAACTCGTCCCAGTGCGAGGTGCGTCCGTGCACGATGATTCGTGCCACGCGACCGTCGTGAAACAGCACGGTCGACCCGTCGTCGCTGGTGAGTGACTGGCCGTACAGGCTCTCGCCGCGGCGCAACGTCGATCCCCGGGGCGCCGGGCGGGGTGCGTAACCCGCGGGGACGTCCGGAATTCCCGAACTCCACACCACCGCATCATCCGCATCGATCAGGGCCAGCTCACCGCTGTCGCGCAGCTCCAGCCGCTGTACCCCCAGCCACGCCGTGCCGGTGCTCCACACGTGGTTGCCGTGGTGGTCCCAGGCCACCAGGTCGCCGTCGGGCCCCAGACACAGCAGGCTCGACGACGGTGAATCGCTGATCCACACCCGATCGCGAGTGTGGTTGTCCCGCACCGCGAACGACGGTTCATACGGTGAGTGCAGAGCGGTGAATCGCCCCGACGGGGAGGTCAGTGACTGCATCGAGAGGCCGCCCCCCAACGGCAGCCACGACCCTCCCGGCTGCCATGGCGACGACTCGCCCGGCTGGATCTCGGGTGCGGCGTCCATTCGAGCGGGAGTTGACGGTGATGAGGCCGGCTGAGCCGGTGTCGCAGGGGCCGAGTGCAACGGAGCGGAGAGCGGCCGCATCACCCGTGCCGCGAAGGGGGTTGCCGCACGGCTGAGCGTGGATCCCGTCGCATCGCCCGCCAGTGCTGCTGTCGCGCTTTTCAGCGTAGATGCCGCCGTGCCACCGGGTTTCGCTGCCGCCGACCCGCCGAGCAGGGCCGCAGCAGATGCCTCCGACGAGGCTCGCACCCTGGCGGTGCCCCGGTACGGGGCGGGGATGAGCCCGGCCGGCTGCCGAAAGCCCACGAAACCGTCGTCGACCAGGAATCGCACGGTCTCCAACTGGAGGTGCGGTGAGCCGTGATTGCCGGTGATGTCGAGCCGATAGTGCGTGCAGGGCCCCGGTTCGGCGATCCGGTAGGCCCTGGAGTGGTGCCGATCGGGGAACGATTGGCCGGAGCGGGTATCGAGGATGCGCCAGCGCCGCCCGTCCGCCGAACCGCGCAGCGTCCATGCCGACGGGTCGCGGTCGGGTGCGTCGTTGGCGGAGGTGAGCACGTAGTGATCGACCGCGATCGGCTCGGACAGCCGGAACTCGAGGGTCGCCCGGCGCTGCCCGGCGAACCACTTGTCGGTCGAGTCGCGAAGGAGATTCGCGGCCACCTCGTCGGCGTCGCGATGTTCGGCACTGGCCCGAACGCCGGAGACGAGGTCGCCGACATCCCGCGACAACAGCACGATCGAACGGGCGTCACCCGATCCGCTCGACCACTCCACCGAGCCCGGCTCGGCCGCGCTACCGTCGTCGATCAGGATCCGCAACCGCCCGGCCGCGTCTCCGGTATCGAGATCTGTTGTCTCGGTATCGAACTCGTACCCACGCACGGCGAAGGTGTCCGGTGCGGGCCGGTCGTCGAGTTCGCCCCGCAACTCCTGCACCTCGCCGCCGTCCTGTCGATGCCCGTAGCAGCTCGCCATGTCCGGCGTGAAACCCAGCGCGGACCGGGCCCCGTCCCGAGTGACCCAGGACAGCCGTGCGGGCGCCGCGCGATCGTCGTCGCCCACCCACACCAGCAGTCTCGCCGCGGGCTCCCATCGCGCGGACCCCCGAGCACGCCGCCACATCCGAAATGCGAACGCGGACACCTCATCCGACACCGACCCCACCGATCCTCCTCATCACATCCGGACGCCGAAACGAATTCCACGGCGGCACGACGACATACCCGTGGCTCGGCGAAAGCTGTTGCCGCAAGCCCGATCTCGGTGACCGAACACGATGCTCGTGGGCGGGCCGATATCCGTGTGCGGGACCGAGCATAGGCCCGAGCACCGACACATTCCCGCCGAGCGGCATTCGCCCCGGTCAGCGCCCTGCTCCGGAATCGGATCTGCGATCATGTGCACACGAAGGACGGTGTGGTTCGGCCGCGGTGAATTCGCCTCCGCCCCTGCCGATCCACGACACCGAGAGAATCGAGCGGACATGACCTGGACGAGACCGGTGGTCACCATCGGCGGTGAGCGTCGACTGCTGGAGGGGGTCCTCGATCGCAATCGGGCCGAATTGGCGAACACGCTGCGCGGGCTGTCCGAGGACGATGCCCGTCGCCGGCTGGTCGCGTCGGTGACCACGCCGATCGGACTTGTCAAACATGCGGCGGTCGCCCAGCGGATCTGGTTTCAGCACATTCTGGCCGGGATCCCCAAGCCGGACTGCGACGGCGGCACGACGTCGGGGGATGCGAGTTTCGTCGTGGGAGACGAGGAGACCGTGGCCGACGTGATCGCGGAATTCGAGCGGGTCAACGAGCGTTCCCGAGCGATCGCCGCCGAATTCGAGCTCGACGAGATCCGGACGCACCCCGGCCTCGGCGAGGTGAACCTGCGGTTCATCTACCTGTTCGTGATCGAGGACCTCGCGCGACACTGCGGCCACGCCGACATCCTGCGCGAGCAGATCGAACACCCGCGATAGTCACCAGCGCGCGAGTTGCTCGGCGTCGGTCCGCGCCAGGAGCAGCGTGGTCGGCACGGTGTACCCCTTCGTCATCACGGTGTGCCGAGTTCCGGATAGAGCCTGCGCTCCCATGTGTCGAGTTCGGTGATCACCAGTTGGCCGCGGCCGTCACAGATCGGGCAGCCCAGTAGCCCATGGCATTCCGGGCAGGTCTCGCGACCGTCGTCACCGGTCACCCAGCCGCGTCCCTGGCACAGTGGGCACCAGCCGCGCCCCTGGCACTCGTAGCACAGCACATAGCCGGGGTCGACGGTCTCGGCGGTTTTCTCCGGTGGCGGCGGTACGAACGTCTCGGGTGTGTAGAGCGGGCGCGGGGCGGTCTCGCCGACGTAGAGCACACCGGGATAGCCCTCCTGGACGCGGACCATGATCCGGAAACCGTTGCGGCTGCCCGCGACGTGGATCATCGGCGTCGACCCCGGCACCTCGGTCGATCCGCGCTCGATCGCCCACCCTCGATCGGTCAGCACGGCAGCGGCGCGATCGATGAATTCCGGGGAGTTCAGTTCGACGGCGCGTTGGATCCGGTCGCTGACCCGGTACTGATACCGCAGCGGTTCGTGCCAGTCGACGGTGGAGGGGGCGGGCAGGACGATGTCCGGCAGCTGCTCGGGGGTGAGTTCGCGGGCCAGCTCGAGGATCTGCGCACGCAGGGACGTGCCGTCGCGCTCCAGTTGTTCCTGTGCGCCCGGTATTTCGTCACTCATGCCCGGCTCCTGTCGTTCGGCACGCGATTCATCCGGTCGGATGTTCGATGACCTGCGGAAGCGGATCTCCGGCGACCGAGCCGACGGGGAAGGGCGGGGTCGAGCCGGACAGGCTGAGATATCCGTTGGCGCTGCGCTGGATGTGCAGTTGGAAGTCGTCGGGAGTGCGGGTGTCGGCCGCGCGCGTGCGCGAACCACTCCGGTCCGCTCTGGTCGGCCAGCCGAATTCGGCCCAGGACCGCACCACCGAGTCGAAGTATTCCCCGGCGGTATCGGGGGTGGTACCGATCACCCAGTACCCGATGGTGAAGTACTCCGAGACGATCTCGCGTCCGTCGTCGCCGAAGGGCATCGTCACACCGCCGTGCAGCCGCGCGCGAGGCAATTGCGGGTGCCGCAACGCGATGGACAGTTCCGCGGGAAGTGCGCGCAGTGTGCGAACGAGGTACCGATGCAATTGATTCCGCGCCGCGGCCTGAGTGAATTCTTCCGGCATACCACCATCCTCGTCCGTATCGCTCGCTCGATCGAGTTCTACCCGACACCGGTCGGTCATTCCAACTCGTCCGCATGTCCGGTGACGATCCGTCCGACGTTTCGGAAGGATCGGTTGTCGCGCCCGAGGTAAACCGGCGCCGTGTGATCCTTCGGATTCCATCCCGAGGGGTGCCTACTCGGCGTGGAGTCGGTGGTGAACACGGTAGCGCCGAAATCGGGATCGGTCGGTTCGGGGCCGTGCGCGTCCGGAAACAACTGGATGGAATCGTATCGGGCAACGGTGGCGAATATGTGATCGCCGATGTCTTCGGGGGCGACGCCGGTCAGGTGGAGTTCACCGACGTGTTCGGCTCCCGTGCCCGGTGCGCCGAGGAAGACCACATTGTCGGTGTTCAGGCTGTTTCCGCGACCCGCGGCGTGGCCGGAGATGACGCCGCCGTAGGAGTGACCGATCGTGGTGTTGCGCGAGGGCGGCCCCGCGTGCGTGACCCGCAATCCCTCGTGGAAGCGGCGCGCGGCCTCCGCACCGTTCTCGGCGTAGTGCGAAAAGGCCGCTTCGACCAGTGCGGGCGGATTGTCGTAACCGCCCCACAGGATTACCGCCGTCTCCGCCTCCGGATCGCTCATCAGGGCCGCGTCGCGTATCTGTGCCAGGGTCTCGCCGGCATAGCGCACGCCGTTTCTGTTCCATACTCCCACAGCGGGTTTCATCACGATGGCGACATTGTCGGCGGTATCCGGATTACCGAGCGAATACGCGAAACGCACATTGTGGTCGATATACGACAGGTGGAGCTGCGGCTGTCCTTCGACATGTTTCCCCGGGTCGAGCATCTTCGCTATTTCGTCGTATTGTTTCTGGCGATCGGCGTCGTTCTCCTCGCGGGCCAGGTTTCGCAGCCAGTCCAGAGTTCGGCGATTGTAGTGATCGCGGTCCGCCTGCGGGATCCCGTCGCGATTGCCGATGAACGGGTCGGCGCGATAGAAATCCTCCTGCTCAGCCCGCGACAGTCCGGACCACAATTCGTGCAGTTGTTTCGGGTCCTCCAGCATGCCGATGTCCGAATCCTGCAGCCGCGCAACACCATCGGCGGGGTGCTCGCCGGCGCCGGCGACCTCGCCCGCAGCGGGACGCTCCATCAGGTGCGCCATCAGGAGTCCCTTGTGGAAGTGCAGCGGCCGCGCCAGGAACTCCGGCTCCCCGAACGATTCGCTACCGGGCACATCGAAGGGACGGCCGGTCGCGGGTTCCTCGGCGAGACGCGTGTCGGCCAGATCTTCCAGGCGCTGACGCCGAGCGTCCACCCCCGCCATGGCGTCGTCGTCTCGGGCGCGCTCGAGGGTGATCAGCCGGGCTCGCGTCTCCTGCGCTCGGGCGCGGGCCTGGTCGGAGCGCTCCTGGTGCATCCGTGCGCGCTCGCGCAGTTCGCGTGCGTGCTCGGGATTCTCGGCTGCGTCGGCGCGGGTGTGCAGGTCGGCGGCGGTGCGGCGCGCGTGGGATTCCTCCCCGAGTGCCGCGCGCAGATCCTCGTGCAATCGTTCGAGTTCCGGGGGTCGCTCGACCGCGCCGGTCAGGTCCGGGCCGTGTTCCGGCTCGCGATAGCCTTCCGGCTTGTAGACGATGACCATCCGATGATCCGGAGTCGGCGGCTTGAACCCGGCCAGCTTCCCCGGATCCACCTCGTTGCTCTTCGCGGCCTGGATCGAATAGTAGTAATCCTTCGGCCCTTCCGGTCCGAACTCCCGGGTCTGCTCGTCGACCGTCTCGAAGCGCGCCGCGATCTGTTCCGGGAGCGCTTCCCGGATCGCCTGCATCAGTTCGTCGCCACGGATGTGACCGCGATCGCCGAGTCGGCCACGCGGATCGCCCGGCGGCCGTTCCGAACTCATGTCCCACTGCATCTCGATCCGGCCGCCCGGAGCCATGATCTCGGGCAGACGCCGAGCGAGCTCTTGATAGGTGGCCGGATCGAAGTGCGCGTTGACGTTGTTCAGCAGCAGTCTGCCGATGGCGCCGGTTTCCCCGTCGCCCAACACCTTTCCGCCGAAGAGCAGATCGCCGTAGACCATCAGCGAACCCGGCTGCGTCAACGGTCCGGCATCCAGGATGCCCAGACCTCGTTGGCGTTGCGCGGGAACGGCATACCCTTGGCTCAGTTCGGTTTTCAGGGTCAGGTTGCCGTGGCCGCGATCGGCCGCGGGCATCATCTCCTCGGGGAATCCGCTGCGGCCCGTGCCGACATCGACGATGAACCGTGCGCCGTCGGTGCGGCGCATGGTCGCTTCGCGCGGCACCAGTGGCATCTTCTCGTGATCCGCGCCGAATCGATAGCGCTCCAAGGGAAGTGCGTGCTGCGGCCGGGGGCGGGAGAACACCTCGATCATCGAGCGCCCCTCCGGGCTCCGAGCATGATCGACGATCACGTACTCGAGATTCAGGCCGTTCTCGCGCGCACCGCGATTGGCCCGATCGACTTCGTGCAGCAGGTCGGTCAGCGGCGTCCGGCGGCCGCCGATCTCCACCTCGTGGCTGTTGTGGTCGAGCACGCCACTGGCCGGATGGTCGCCAGGGTTGCCTGCGTCCTCGAATCCGGCCAGGTCCTCGGCCGCCTGATGCATCTTGCCGAATCGGTCCTCGCCGAACGCATTCCGGAATTCCTCCGGCATCCGGTCGCGGAACTCGTCGACGGCGCGCTGCGTCGCGGCGAGTCGCTCGGCCGGGTCGAGATCGGCTCGGTTCACCGCCTCGTTGATCGGATCGAGCGCGGTGCGCAGCTCAGTCTTGAACCTCGCGGCAAGTCTCGACGTGTCGTGATCGTCGTAGACCGGATCGAAGATGCGCCGGACCAGTTCCTCCCGCATCCGCGCGCCCAGCGACATCCGCTCCGCGCGCAGCACCTGGTCGTGATGCGCGCCGGTGACCTGTTCGTCGAAATGGGCCAGATGCTCGGCGGATCGTTGCCGATAATCCGCGATCGACAGATCCCGGCCGATCACCGGGCGGTCGAATTCGATACCGTGGCCGGTCAATCCGGCTCGGTCGGCCAGCGCTCGGTCGTGCTCGATCAGCAGCTGTCTGCGCTGGGTTCCGTCCGGGCCCTGGTTGTGCAGGCCGAGGTGATCGAGGAGGTCGTCGCGATCCCGGATCAGGCCGTCGAGCCGCTCACCCTTCGCGGGATCCAAACGCGCCGCGTCGATTTCGGCGGTGAGCACCTTCAATTCCGCGTACCGGCCACCCAGATGCGCGGTGAGCCGGTCGGTTCGGTCGGCGCCGGGATCCCGGCCGATACTCGGCTCCTGAGCCAGCTGGATCTCGGCGAGTTCGTGCGCCACGGCACGCGGAACGTCCTGGGTGCGCGCCCGTGGGGAGATCTCGATGTCGTATCCGGTGCGGTCGGGGCGTTCGGTGAATCCGGCGACCTCGTCGGACAGGGGTCGGTCCGCCACTCGGATCGCGATGGTGCGGCCGTCGTCCATGACGAAGACCTTCTGATCCGGATTCCACGCCATCGCCTCCGGCGTGACGAGCAGCAGATCGGCCTCGAGCTCCCGCTGCACCTGGCCCGCTGTCAGATTCTCGACGCCGCTGCGCGAATCTCCCCGGAATTCACCGACATTCGACGCGGTACCGGCGTGTGCGTCCGCTTCGTCGACGCCGGCGGGTTCCCGGGGCGGCAGTCCCGATCGTGGTTCGTCCGGTCGCTCGGCGACCTCCCGGTCCGGGGGCAGCTGGGACGATTCGCGCGGGGAGATACCTTCTCCCGGAAGCGGGCTCCCCGCGCGATCCGCTTCGGCCACATGCGAACTCGGCGTTTCCGGGGGTGCCGCGGGGATGATCGGGCGCTTCGGTTCGAGGCCCGGCTCCGCCGTGCCGTCGCCGAGCGAGGTTTTCCGGACGACCGGCGAATCCTTCTGACCCGCCGAGATATTGGCCCGTCCGTCCGAACCGTCCGTGCTGCTCGCGCTCGCGCGCGAGCCGGGCCGATCGGAGGATGCCGAATGCGTATTACGTTCCGGGGCACTCGGTTTGACGGTTCTGTCCACCGGAGCATCCGGCTTGTCGATCGCCGAGGACCTGCCGATCGCCGAGGAGCCGACCGCCGGGCGTTCGGCCGCGACATCGGCCGGACGATCGCCCACGGCGGATCCGGCGCCCGCATGCGCCGACTGATCGGATCCGACCGGGGCGGTATACGACTGCGGCTCATGGGTTCCGGCCTCGGGCTGCGGCGCGGGGTGCGTGACCGCGTGGCGCGCCTCCGGCTGCACGTCGCTGGGCTGGGCCGCCTCGGCCGGATGGGTGCTGCGGGATTCGGCCGGCATCGAGGCGGCGGGAGTGTCGCCGGTCTGGTGGGAGATCGCCGGATCCCGTTGGGCGATATCCGATGTGAGCGGCAGCGCCGCTTTCGGCGCCGATCCGTCACCGGTCGTCACACCGTTCGGTGCGGGCAACCGGGCACTGCGTGCGTGAGCCTGCTCCACGCCGCTCTTGAAGCCGTGGATGCCGCCGAGCGCCATACCGCCGACGAGCATCTGCGGCTGAAAGGTCGTATCTATCCCGCTCGGGTCGAAATTCCCGTGAATCAGCTGGTTTCCGACCTGCCAGCCCAGATCGGCGCCGTACATGCCCAGCCCGCCCGCCGTGCCGCCGACGAGTCCGCCCAACACCCCGTTCAGCCTCGGCCCCAGCCCGAGACGGGCGCCGAGCGCGCCCGCGCCCATGCCGAAGGGCGCGCCCACCACCGCGCCGGCGCCCCATTCCAGACCCGTCTTCAGGGTCTGCCCGAGATCGAACGAATCACGATGGCCCGCACCGATCTGATACAGCTGGATGCCGGTGTCCAGACCGGCGCCCTGGGCAGTCGCCTTCAGGCCCGCGATGCCGATCTGTTTGAGATAGGGCTTCAGCAGGTTCTTCAGGCCGACCTTCGCGGCCTGTTCGCCCAATTCCTGTAGGCCCTTCTCACCGGCCGCCCCCACCGCCTCGCGTCCGGCTGCGAGCGCGATCGGCACGCCCGCCTCGCCCCACGGCCACGCCGCGATCAGACTGATGATCGTGTAGGCGGTGATACCGGCGAAGGTGGCCTCCATGATCTTGGTGTATTCGAGCTGGGTGCCGCCGCCTCGGACGTAATCGCCCAATTCCTCCATCGCCTCGGCGTTCTCCTCGATGGAGGCCTTGCCGTCGAAGAGTTTCCCGAACTCCTGGTGGACCTGGGTCGCGCCGTCACCGGTGTAGTAGGTCTCGGTGTGGTCGGTGACTCGCCTGATATCCGGTTCCAGGGCGCGAAAGTCGTCGGCGGCCTTCTTCCAGGCATCGCCGAGGGCGAACAGCGCCTCCTCGTCACCGGAGGGGTAGTGCTGGCCGAAATTGAGGCCCTCGATGATCCAGGTCGGAATCCAGCTCCACAGGTCGGTGATGCCGGACATCACCGCACCCGCATCGGGCCGGACCGACTGTTCGCCATGTGTCGCTCACCAGCCCGAATCGAGTACGCCGCCGCTCGCCGATGATCCCGAATCATGCTGCGACACATCGAAATCGGTGAATTCCGTCGCCTCGGATGTTGCCGGTTCTTCGGGTTCCTCGGTGTGTGTCACCCGGTGCCGCGCCTTCGGTGGCTCCAGCGAGGGCTCCGGCGGCCGCGGCAGCAGATCCTGCATATCCGCCACGCCGGGAACGAATTCGGACAGCCGGGGCAGCCTGGCGTTGTTCTGCTGTACCTCGGCGACCATCTCTCGGGTCCGGCGGCGGACCTGGGCGGCCGCGTCCTGCGCGGCCTTGGTGAACGCCTGCGCGAGCTGCTCGTGGGTGAGATCGGTGGTGTTCGGGGCGATTCTGGTCTCGATGACGTCGCCGTCGGCGTTGACGGTCACCGTGACCCGTCGGCGCGCGGCGGTGGCCGACGCGGTGATCTTCGCGTGTTCCCGCTGCATGCGCGCGATTTCGCCGATTCCGGCCTGGACCGACTGCATCAACTCGGCCAGGCGCGCTTTGGCGGCTTCGTTCGACATGACGTCCTCCCTGCCCGCGGCGGTAGTGTCGTCCGATCAGGCCCGGAAGCTGTCGGTGTTGCCGGACTCCATCTCCTCGAACCTCGTGGCGGCATCGCGCAGACCACCCGCATAGGACTGCAGCAGTTGGACTTTGGAGCCGACCGCATCGTCGAGGTTCGCATCCGATGCGATGTAGCCGTTTCCGCCGGAGAAGCTACTGCCGAAATCGTCGTCGCCCCACGCGCCCCAGTGGGCGTGGCGAGCCGCGGCGAGGGTGTTCAGCACGCGCTGCACCTCACCGGCGACATCCTTCAGATCGTCTGCGGCGCTGCGCAGCTCACCCGGCGTCACCTGCACGTTGTCGGTCATACTCGCTCGCTTCCCCCTCCCGCCCGGCCCGCCCGGCAGGATGATCGAACTCCAGAATGTCAACGGGACGTTAAGAAAAGACTAGCTCGTAGTCGCCTCCCGGTCATCTGACTTATCAGCGGGTCACAGATGGGCTCGTGCTGCTTCGACCGTGCTCTCGGGCCTGATCGGGTGTCGTACGGGCATCCGGAACGCCTGCGCGAGTGGGAACCTGCTCGACGCGGGGCTTGTCGGCTCTGCGGCCACCGTCGGTGGGGCGAGGGTCCGGGGCAGGTGCGGATATCGCCCTGATCGGGCGGACGTTCGAGCAAGTGCAGTGACGCCCGGCCGAGGTCGAAAGTGTTGGGGCGTAAAGGCGTGCCGACCAGAGTCGACGTATCCGGCCGGGATCAGGTGTAGGCGGCGAGCCCGACTTCGATGCAGAAGATATAAAGGATACCTAATGCAGCGCTGGGCGTGATCTCAATCAAGGGTCGTCGCTGCTGTGTGTCAAAGTTCGGGGATGCGGTGAGTTGACTATATGTGATGTTCAGCAACGTGATCTGGATGTTCTCCGAGACGCGGATGCGAGGTTCTCGGTGTCGCTCCACCTTGGACTGCTCGCTGATATAGTGCAATGAATTGGCCGTGAGACGTCGCGCGGCGATGTGTCGGCAGGATGTCGAAGGGAGCCGATCAGTGCTGGACGAGGGGTTGCCCGCGAGCCCGGACGGGCTGCTGGCCGGTCGGCGGATCATCGTGTCGGGAGCCGCGACCGGGATCGGTGCGGCGGCGGTGGCGTGTTTCACCGAAGCCGGAGCGCAGGTCGTCGGCTTGTTCCATCACACGCGTCCGTCCGATGAGCTGGAGCGCTCGTGCGCGTGGGTGCAGTGCGACGCCCGGGATCGCGGGTCGGTCGAGGACGCGTTCGACGCCGCGGTGCAGATCCTCGGCGGTCTCGACGTGCTGCTGCATGCGGCGGGGGTGTGGCGGCCCAGCACACCGGAAACGCTGACCGAGGACGAGCTGACGCTCGTCCTCGACGCGAACCTGCGCACGACCGTCCTGACGAATCAGGCCGCATTCGCGCGCATGCGGGACGGCGGCGGCCAGATCGTGAATCTCGGCTCGGGCGAGGCGATCCGGGGCAATCCCATGGCTCCGCACTACGCGGCGGCGAAGGCGGGTGTGCAGGCGTGGACCCGATCGGCGGCCACCGCCTGGGGTCCGCACGGTGTGACGGTCAACGCGCTCGCGCCCGCGATGGCGACCCCGGGCGCGGAACGGCTGTGGGAGCACCTGGGCCCGGACGCCGCGACGGCGTTCCGGGACCGCCTGCGGCAGACCATGCCGCTGCGCGGCGAACTCGGCGATCCGCGTGCGGATCTCGGGCCGGTAATGGTCTTCCTGGCCGGTTCCGGCGCGCGTTTCATGACCGGGCAGCTGCTGGCGGTCAACGGAGGGTTGCAGATGCTGGGCGCGTGAGCGCGCCCGTGCCGGAGAGGAGTGGCCCGATGGCCGAGTTGGGGATCGAGAAGGCGAGCGTATTCAACCTGCCGCCGGTCGAATTCGTGGAACTGACCGCACGACTCGGATGTCGGCACATCTCGGCCGGACTGGCGTCGTTCCCGTACGGGCAGCGTTACTACCCGGAGTATTCGTTGCGCGAGGATCGTGCGCTGCGGCGACGGATGATCGATGCGATGGACGCGTCCGGGGTGTCGATATCGCTGGCGGAGGGGTTCGTCGTACGGCCGGGCGTGGATGCGGTCCAGTACGACAGCGATCTGGATATCGTCTGTGAGCTGGGCGCGCCCCGCATCAATGTCGTGAGCATGGACGACGATCTGGTGCGCAGCTTCGACCGGTTCGCCGCGCTGCACGCGATGGCCGCCCGCCGAGATCTGGAAACGACACTCGAATTCGCGCCGTGCCTGGCCGTGCGTGATCTGCCCACTGCGCTGGCCGCGATCGAGTACGTCGATGACCCTCGGTTCCGGTTGCTCGTGGACACCATGCATCTGGTCCGCTCCGGGGCGGGCCCGAAGGACCTCGCGGCCCTGGATCCTGCCCTGATCGGCTACGTCCAGGTGTCCGACGCGCTGTGGACGCCCCGGATCGAGGACTACTTCGAAGAGGCGATGTACGAGCGGATGGTGCCCGGCGAAGGGGAGCTGGGTCTGTCGGAGGTCTTGGCGGCGTTGCCCGCAGACCGGGTGTTCGGACTCGAGGTTCCCCTGCGCAGCCGGATGACGGCCGGGATGGGGCCGGAGGAACGGCTCGCGCTGTGCGTGCGGGCCGCGCGGAGCCTCCTCGCGAATCTGCCTGCCTGACATCGTCGTCGACGAGATCCGTTCCGGCACAGTCCTTTCTCGCTGCCCCTTGCGCCGCCACCCGGTTTGCGCGAATAATGATACGCATGAGATGCCATTTACTGAATCTGGTGTGACGCGTACCGACGGCAACAGAGGAAGGACGCTCCCTGTGGGCTCAGCCATAGAAAAACTGACGCGACTCGTCGATGCCGAGGATCGCTTCGACCACTCGCACGCCGATCTGCGCGAGACGCAGATCGAGGCGATCGACGAGCGGTTCCAGGACCGCAAGGACCGGATCAGGCTGCTCGGCCACCGGGCCGCCGAAGCCGGTGTCACCGCGGTCACCGCCTTCGAAGACGTTGTGCCGCTATTGTTTCCGCACACCGCCTACAAGAGCTATCCGGAGAGCTTCCTGATCGATGAGCGGTGGGACCGGCTGGGTAAATGGCTCGGCACCATCTCCCCGTATCCGATCGCGCCGATCGAGACCGCCGATATCGGCGACATCGATGAGTGGATCGCGCGCTTGCAGGCCGCGGGCCACTACGTCTCGTGCTCCAGCGGCACCACCGGTAAATCCGCGATGCTGCTGGCCTCCGAGCGTGATATGGCGTGGTCCCGCAAGGACACCGTCAACGTCTTCTCCTGGGGTTCGGGCGTACAGCCGGGCCGGGACCGCCGGATGATGGGTGTCGCGCCCACAGCCGCGGTGCCGAAGAACCTGATCAGCGGCGAGGCCCAGGAAGCGGCGTTCGGTGATCCGGACAAGAAGCGGTTCCGGCTGCCGATCCCGCCGCTGACCGTCGGCGCGCTCACCATGATGGTGGTGCTGCGCAAGAAGATGGCCGACGGCACCGCCACGCCCGCCGAGTTGGTCGCGTTCGAACGCACCTCGAAGGAGCGTCAGGAGTCGCTGGACAACGCGCTGGTCGCGGCCGCCGAGGCGTTCATCGAATACCGCGCGGACAAGCTCTACATCGGCGGGATGTGGAACGCGCTGTACCAGGTCGCCAAGCTCGTGCGCGAACGTGGTTATGCGGCAAAGGATTTCCATCCGGACAACTGCATCTACGTCGGCGGCGGCCTCAAACGCGCTCAGCTGCCGCCGGACTACCAGCAGTTCGTGCACGAGACATTCAACATCCCGCCCAACCGGGACTTCCAGAACTACTCGATGCAGGAGCTCAACTCCGGAATGCCCAAGTGTCAGAAGGGCGATCGATATCACGTGCCGCCGTGGGTGGTGCCGATCATCCTGGACGAATCCGGTGATGCCCTGGTGCCGCACGCCTCCGGCGAGGTCGAGGGCCGGGCCGGATTCTTCGATCTGTCCCTGGACGGACGCTGGGGCGGAGTCATCACCGGCGACAAGATCTCGCTGGATTTCGATCAATGTGCCTGCGGGGCAAAGGGTCCGTCGGTGCGCAACAATATCGTCCGCTACGCGGACATCGCCGGTGACGACAAGATCGGTTGCGCCGGAACCGTCGATGCCTATGTGCGAGGACTGTCGTGACCACTGCCGATATTCGCGAAACCGCCTCCGAGCCCGTTGTTTCCGCACCGTTCTTCCTGCGGGGTGAGCTGGTCGAGGGCGGTGCTGCGCGGCATCGTTCGCGCGATCTGGGCGTCACCTTCGCCACCCCGGCGATCGATCTGAACAAGGCTGTGCACCCGCGCACCGAGGTGCCGCCGCTGCTGAACGTGCCGCTGGCGGAGATCATCGATTTCCTGGTCGCGACCGGTGATCGCCTGCGTGACCCGAACAATCCCTTCGTGCAGGACTGCATCGACCGGATGACCTCGACCCATGTGCTGCCGCGCGCGGTGCTGCAGGCGCAGGTCACCGGCGCCGCCTACTATCTGGACAAGCGGCTGCTGGAAACCGTTGTGGAGCAGAACTTCCCCGATCCGCGGGCGTTGGACGAGTGGATTCCGAAGCGGGATTTCACCGGCCGTAAGAGTTTCGTGCGGGCCTTCGCGCCGCGGCTGGTGCACGTGCTGCCCGGCAATTCGCCCGGCACCGCGGTGAAGTCGATCGCGCAGGGGGCGCTGGTCAAGGCTGTCAACCTGTTCAAGATGTCCTCCAGTGATCCGTTCACCACCGTCGCGATCCTGCGCACGATGGCCGATATCGATCCGGATCATGCTGTGGTGCAATCGATGTCGGCGGTCTACTGGCGCGGCGGGGACGATACCGTGGAGCGCGCGCTGTACCGGCCGCAGTACTTCGACAAGATCGTGGCGTGGGGCGGCGGCGACGCCATCGACAACGTGATCAAGTACCTGGGTCCCGGTTTCCAGCTGGTGTCCTTCGACCCGAAGACCTCGATCTCGATGGTGGGGCGAGAGGCGTTCGAGTCCGACGAATCGCTGGACACCGCCGCCGAACTCGCCGCCTCCGACGTCATGGTGCTCAACCAAGAGGCTTGTGTGGCAAGCCGTTTCGTATTCGTCGAGGCGGGCGCGGACGAGGTGGACCGCTTCGCGCAGCGGCTGCACGCGCGTATCGTGGCCAAGGCCGCGGCCTCCGGCGACGCCCGTCCGCTGGACGGCGAACTGCGGGATCAGGTCGATATGCTCACCATGCTGGACGAGTTCCGGGTGTTCGGCAGGACCGACGGCACCGGTCTGGTGATCCGCTCGGACGAACCGGTCGACTTCCACCCGATCAACAAGATCTCCAACGTGGTCCGGGTCGACTCGCTCGACGATGCGATGCGGTACGTCAACGTGGCCACGCAGACGGTCGGATTCTACCCGTTCGACCGCATGTCCGACTACCGCGACCGGCTGGCCAGCGGCGGTGCGCAACGCATCGTCCACCTCGGCGAAGCGGGCCCCAGCACCATCGGCAACCCGCACGACGCGATGTATCCACTACACCGGTTCGTGCACTGGATGGCGCACGAGGACGGAGTCGAGGAGCGGTAGTTCACGTTGCGGGACGGGCGCGCGGTCGGCTCGTCCCGCAACCGAACTTCAGGAAGTTGACCGGCCTTCACGTCCGCTCGAAGTGCTGCTTGTTTCGTTCGGTGAAGGCTTCGACGGTGAGCGGATCGACGCCGGTTATCCTGCGGACGGTGTCGTCGGTGCCGGAGAAGATGCCGTTGCGGTAGTCGATCGCGACGTTCACCAGGTGCTGCACCAGATGGGGATGCATGC
Source organism: Nocardia coffeae (assembly GCF_019890715.1). Taxonomy (NCBI): domain Bacteria; kingdom Bacillati; phylum Actinomycetota; class Actinomycetes; order Mycobacteriales; family Nocardiaceae; genus Nocardia; species Nocardia coffeae. The sequence continues at coordinate 66,206 of NZ_JAINZY010000010.1, forward strand.
CCCGCTGTTCGAGTTCGGCTCGGAATTCGTCGAGTTCGATCGGCACGTAGGTGATTTCGCGACCCACGGTGCGGCTCATGGCGGCGGCGATCCGGTGGTGGTCGAGTTCGACCGGGCCGTAGAGGGGATAGGTCTTCCCGGCGTGGGCGTCCGGGTCGGTGAGGATGGCCGCGATGACGCGTCCCTGATCCTCGGCCGCGATGGGAGCGTGGTGGGCGTCGGCGAACGGCAGGCGCAGTTGTGCGGTCTTCGGGTCGTAGAAGGTGGTGAGCCATTCGGCGAAGAAGGTGGGCCGGATGTGCGTCACCGCACCGCTGAAGTGGTCGAGGATGCGTTCGGCGAGCCAGTGCTGGCGGGCGGCGTTGCTGACGGCATCGCGTCGGGCAGAGATCTGGGACATGTTGACGATCGCGTGCAGGTCGTTCTCCTCGGCGGCCTGCAACAGGGTGGCGGTGGCCTCGAGCAGGCCCGGCGCGATCGGGTAGGTCAGGTAGGCCGCGTCCATGCCTGCGGCGGCCGCGCTGACCGCGTTGATGTCGAGCAGATCGGCGACCACGATCTCCGCGCCGGCGTCGGCGAGCCGGTCGGCCCGGCTGTCGGCGCGGTGCACCAGGGCACGAACGTGCTGGCCCTGGTCCAGGAGTGTGGTCGCGGCGTACGCGCCGGTCTTGCCGGTGGCGCCGGTGATGAGGATGTGGCCGGTCATGACGAAGTCCCTTCCGAGAGTGGATGACTGAGCAACCGACTCGTGTAACGCCGAGAGATAGGGGCATATGCCCGTTGTGATCAGGGGCGCATGCCCGTATTTTGGGCATGCGGCCGGGAGACGGGACGTTGACCAGGTATGCGAGGACCGGATCCGCAGCGGATCCGTGACGGACCGGAGGTGTGCAGATGGTGGATCCGCGAGCTTCGGTGACGCGCGAGTGCTATGCCACGGCGCTGCGCAAGGCTTCGCGCCGGTTGACCTCGCTCTACGACGAGGTGCTGGCCCCGGCGGGGTTGCGTTCGACGCAGTACGCCATCCTCGCCGAACTCGCCGACGGCGAGCCGGTCACGATCAACGAACTGGCGCGGACTCTCGTACTCGACCGCTCGGGTCTGGGCCACTCGTTGCGCCCGTTGCAGCGCGACGGTCTGGTGCGGTTGGACAAGGACGTCGCGGATCGGCGCAGCGTCAACGTCACGCTCACCGAGGAGGGGCGGCGGCGGTTCGAGCGAGCGCTCGAGCTGTGGCGCGCTGCCCAGGAGCGCGTCGTCGCGGTCCTGGGCTCACCGGGTGCCGATCGGCTTCGTGACGAATTGACCGAACTGGCAACGGACGATCGACTGACCGCGGAACCGTAGCGGCGCAAGGTGATTCGCCTCGTCCGGTGACCCGGACCTGCGCACCCCGAGTGATCGAGGTGCGCAGGCGCTGCGAGCTCAGAGCCGGGAGAGCTCGTCCACCAGATCGTCCAGGCCCAGGGACCCCTGGGAGAGGGCGGCCATGTGCCAGGCTTTGAGGTCGAAGTCGTCGCCGTGGCGGGTGCGGGCGTTGTTCCGGCCGGTGAGCCAGGCGCGTTCGCCGAGTTTGTAGCCGATCGCCTGGCCCGGCATGGTCAGATAGCGGGTCAGTTCGCTCTCCACGAAGTCGGCCGGGCGGCTGCTGTGTGCGCCGAAGAATTCCTGGGCCAGGTCGGGGGTCCAGCGTTCGCCCGGGTGGAAGGGGGAGTCCGCGGGGATCGGCAGTTCCAGGTGCATGCCGATGTCCACGATGACCCGGGCGGCGCGCATCATCTGGGCGTCGAGGTAGCCCAGCCGCTGTTCGGCGTCGGTGAGGTAGCCGAGTTCGTCCATCAGTCGCTCGGCGTACAGCGCCCAGCCTTCGAGGTTCGCGCTGACGCCGCCGACGGTGGCCTGGTAGCGGGACAGGTTCTCGGCGACGTGCACCCACTGCCCGAGCTGCAGATGATGTCCCGGGACGCCCTCGTGATACCAGGTCGAGACGAGGTCGTAGACGGGGAAACGGGTCTGCCCCATGGTCGGCAGCCAGGTGCGGCCCGGCCGGGAGAAGTCCTCCGAGGGCTGGGTGTAGTAGGGCGCCGCGGCTCCGCCGGGAGGCGCGATGCACGACTCGACCTTCCGCACCCGTTCGGCGAGGTCGAAGTGGGTGCCGTCGAGCTCGTCGATGGCCTGATCCATCAATCCCTGGAGCCAGGTGCGGACCTCGTCCACGCCTTCGATGTGCTTACCGTGTTCGTCCAGGTATGCCAGTGCGACCCAAGGGGTTTCGGCACCGGGCAGGATCTTCTCCGCCTCCCGCTTCATCTCGTCGAGCAGGCGATGGAATTCGGACCAGCCGTACGCGTACGCCTCGTCCAGGTCGAGGTCCGCGCCGTTGAAGAAGCGCGCCCAGCGCGCATAGCGTTCGCGGCCCACGGTATTCGGCGCGCCCTCGATCGCCGGTGCGTACACATCACGCATCCAGTCGCGCAGCTCGACGACGGCGGCGGTCGCGGTGCGGGCGGCGGCGTCCAGCTCCGCGCGCAGCGATTCCGGGCCCGCCGAGGCGAAGTCCTCGAACCAGCCGCGGCCGGTGTCGTCCGGATCCGACCACTCGGTGAGCTGCTGAACGAAGGTGGCGGTCGGGCGCGGTGCCGCGAACAGGTTGCGCTCCAGGCCGAGTGCGAGGGATTCGCGATAGCCCGCGAACGCGCCGGGTACGGCACGCAGCCGTTCGGCGATGGCGGCCCAGTCCTGGTCGGTTTCGGTCGGCGTCACGGTGAACACCTCGCGCACCGAATGCGCGGGCGTGGCCATATTGCCCACCTGCCGCAGGCCCTCTCCGGCCTCGTACACCGCCAACTCCGCGGTCAGCCGCTCCCGCAGCAGGCGACCGCACCGGCGTTCGATATCACTGTCGGCGCCGGGCCCTGGCTCGGCTTCGTCGAGCCGGGCCAGCGTCCGCCGCGCCAGGTCGGCGAGCTTTTCCTGACCCGCGGGCGACAGATCGGGCAGTCTGCTCGAACTCTCCTGTACGCCAAGGTAAGTGCCGGTCACCGGATCGAGGGCGATGAGCTCGTCGACATAGGCGTCGGCGACCGCTCGGGGCAGTGGATTCGTGGTTTGCGACATCCGTCCATCCTCGTCCTCGCGACCGGATGTGGCGACGTCCATGACGATTCAGATCCTGATACGGCGATCGGCCAGTGTCAGAGCCACGGCCGAGGCGATGGCAGCGACGAGTGACGCTGCCATCACACCGATCTTGGCATCTTCGATCATCGCCGAATCGGTGTAGGCGAGTTCGGCAACCAACAGTGAGACGGTGAATCCGAGTCCGGCCGTGAGCGCCAGGCCGATCACGTGACCCGCGCCCACGTCGGCAGGAAGCCGCCCGAGTCCGCTGGCGGTGGTCACCGCGATGGAACCCGCGACACCGACGAACTTGCCGATGAGCAGACTCGCCCACACCGACCACATGACCATCGAGCCCGCCGCTGCGCCCAGTGCCGCCGCATCCAGGCGCACACCCGCGTTGACCAGCGCGAAAACCGGCACCACGACGAATGTGGAGATCGGGGTCAGCACGTGGAGTAGATCGTCGAGCACGTGCCGGCCGTCCACCGGCCCGGCCGGGGTCAGCAGCGCCAACACCACACCGGCGAACGTGGCGTGCACTCCGCTGTGGAATGTGGCGAACCAGACGGCGACGCCGACCGGTACGTACGGCCAGATGCTCGAGATGCCTGCCCGGCGCATGCCGACAACCAGCAGACAGCCTGCTGCCGCGCAGGCGAGCCATCCCCATCCGACGCTCTCGGCGTAGCCGATGGCGATCACCAGCACTGCCAGCGCATCGTCCACGGTGGCGATCGCCAGCAACAGCGTTCGCACACCACCCGGTGTTCGTCGAGTGATCAGGGCCAGCACGCCGAGCGCGAAGGCCGGATCGGTCGCCATGGGTACGCCCCACCCAGCGGCCGCGTCGCCGCCGCGAATCAATGTCAGAAACAGCACCGCGGGTACGATCGCCCCGCCGACGGCAGCCACCACGGGCACGATCGCCTGGCGGGGATGCCTGAGCCGACCCCGGGTCAGCTCGGCTTTGAGTTCCAGACCGATGACGAAGAAGAACAGCGTCATCAGCGCATCGTCGACCCACGCCCGTAGATCCTGATGCAGCCCGACGCCCGAGGGCCCCCACTCGATGCTCCACCATGTCGTATAGCTGTGACCCGCGCAGTTCAGCCACACCATGGCTGCCGCAGTCGCACCGAGCAGCGCAACTCCGGGGGCCGAATCCGAGCTCAACCACTGCCGTGGAACCGTCGGTCGTAACGGCATCGGCAGGCTCCCTCATCTGCGTACCGATCCATCGTGCACCGGCGCAGGTTCACCGGTGGTCATCGCTGCCGGATCCGTTGTGGCGCAACCATGTTACGTCAACGATCATATCGGCGATCTATAGAACGCCATATAATGAGTCGTTATTTAACGGCACAATGAACAAGTGTGCATTACGGGGCTGGCGGCACGTACGTGGTGTCAACCCGTTCGATGAATGGATTCGGCATGAAGATGAGTTCAGCGAACCCTTCGGGGTGGTCTTTCGAACGCAAAGGCACCGAATGGGTCACCGACCAGGAGCGGCGGGGCACGCCGCGCGCGCTGTTCTGGCCGTGGGCGGGTACCAGTTGCAATGTCCTGCTGGTGTCGTTCGGACCGTACGTCACCGCGCTCGGTCTCGACTGGCAGCTCGCGGCACTGGCGGCGGCGGTGGGCGCGGTGTTGTCCTTCCTGCTGCTGGCCCTGGTGTCCTTGGCCGGGCAGCAGGGCGGCGCGGCGACGATGGTGGCGGGCCGAGCGGCATTCGGGTTCCACGGCAACAAGATCCCCACCCTGATCAGTTATGTGGCACTGGTCGGCTGGGAGACCTTTTCCGCCGTCCTGGCGACCCTCGCGGCGCGGACGGTGGCTCGGCGGCTCGATCCGAACATGTCCACCACGCCGCTGATGGTGGCCATCCTCGTGACGGTCATCCTCGCCAGTGCGGTGGTCGGAATGTACGGCTGTCACGTGATCCTGCGGATCCAGAAGTGGTTCGCGCTGACATTCACCGCGCTGACCGTCGTCTACATGGTGCTGACGCTGCCGAACATCTCGTTCGAGACGCATGGTCGAGCCGGCGTGGGCGCGTTCGCGGGCGGGGTCCTGCTGATCGCCAGTCTGCTCGGCCTGAGCTGGGTCAACACCGCGGCCGACTACACCCGGTACCTGCCACGCGAATCCGGCAAGCGGGCACTCGTCGGCTGGACCACCTTCGGAGGCACCGCACCCGCCGTCGTGTTGATGGGATTCGGAACACTGCTCGCCTCCGGTGACCCGAAGATCGCGGCCATGGCCGAAACCGATCCGATCGCCGCACTGTCGACCCATCTGCCGACCTGGTTTCTCGTGCCGTACCTGATCCTGGCACTGGTCGGCTTCGTCTCGGGCTCCATCATCGGCCTGTACTCCTCGGGGCTGGCCTTGCAGACCCTGGGCGTGCGGATACCCCGGCACTACACCGTCTTGATCGATGCCGCCGTGATCGCCGGCGCGGGCGGCTACGTCGTCTTCGCCGCGCCCGGCTTCTTCGCGCCGTTCCAGGCGTTCCTGACCACCACCGCAGTGGTGATGGCCGCCTGGTCGGGGATCTTCCTGGTCGACCTGTGGCAGCGACGCCGGATCGGATACGACCGCACGGCCCTGTTCAGCCCGGTCGGCAGCTACGGCAAACTGAACCTCGCCGGAATCGGCTGTCTCACTGTCGCGACTGTGATCGGATTCGGCCTGATCACCTCTCCCGACCCGCACATCGGCCCACTGCTCGGCTATCTGTTCACTCCGGCGGCGCGCGCCGGAAGTCTGGGCAACAGCAACCTCGGGATCCTCGTTGCCTTGGTCATCGCCATACCGGGCTATGCGGTCCTGCACCGAGTTCGGCCGCCCGCCCGACCGAATCCGTTCGGACACAACGACAATCAGACCGAAGTGGGCGACGCCCTGGTCCGGAGCTGACCGGATCGGGTGTTCCCGCAGGGCGGCGGTGCGGTGCTCGCCGGGTGCGGATACGGCCGGGGGAGACAGGAGATACCGTTGAGACTCCTCCGGCTCGGGGAGAAAGGAACAGCTGCATGTCCGTGCACAAGACCGCGATCGTCGGTGGGGGCATCATCGGTCTGGCCGTGGCACGCGAGATCGTCCGCAGGGCTCCCGACGCCGAGGTCACCGTTTTCGAGAAGGAGACGGCGGTGGGCACGCATCAGACCGGTCACAACAGTGGGGTGGTCCACGCGGGTCTGTACTACGAGCCGGGGAGTCTCAAGGCCGCGCTGTGTCGTCGCGGGGTCGGACTCCTGGAGGAATTCGCACACCGCCACGACATCCGGTACGACAAGTGCGGGAAACTCGTGGTCGCTCAGAGCGCCGAGGAGCAGGTGCGGCTGGGGGGCATCCACGAACGCGCTGTGGCCAACGGTGTTCCAGGGATCCGGATGATCCCGGGGGAGGAAATCCGGGACATCGAACCGAACGCACGCGGCCTGGCGGCGCTGCATTCACCCGAGACGGCCATCGTGGATTACCCGGCGGTGGCGCGGGCCCTTGCCGCCGAGATCGAGACGGCCGGCGGTACCGTCCGGCTCGGTCGCCGGGTGACCCGGATTCAGGAGCGCTCCGGTGAGGTTCTGCTGCACAGCGACGGCTCAGCGGAATCGTTCGATCTCGTGATCGCTTGTGCCGGACTGCAATCGGACCGATTGGCGGTGTCCTCCGGTGAGGCCGCGTATCCGCGGATCGTGCCCTTCTACGGCGACTATTTCGTGCTCGACGCCGCGAAGACGGATCTGGTGAACGGGCTGATCTATCCGGTTCCCGACCCGAAGTACCCGTTCCTGGGCGTACACCTCACCCGCACCGTGCACGACACCATCGTGCTGGGCCCCAACGCGTTCCTGTCCTTCGGTCGCGAGGCCTACCGCCGTGGCCGGATATCGTTCCCGGACACCTTGAGCGCCATCGGATTTCCCGGATTCTGGCGATTCGCGGCGAACAACGTCCCCGCCGCGATCCGCGAGACGCGCACCGCGTTCAGCACCCGATCCTTCGTGGAACAGGCCCGCGCCTACGTCCCGGCCATCACGACCTCGGATGTGCACCGCGGCCCGCGAGGAGTCCGGGCCCAGGCGATGAACCGCGACGGCAGCCTCGAGGACGATTTCGCCATCAGCGGCACCGCCCGAACCGTGCACGTGCGCAACGCCCCGTCGCCCGGCGCCACCTCCGCGCTGGCCATCGCCGAACACATCGTGCGAGAAGCGTTCGGCCGCTTGGATATTCCGATCCAGCGGTAGGTCGTGGCCGGACGCCGAACTCGGATCTGGACCACGACGGTCTTCGTGGCCGTTGATATCTAGCTGACACTGTACGGGTGCCTGTTGTGCGGCATCGTCTCGCCGGCCGACCGCTGATCGCAGTGCGTAGCGGACATACCGCTCCGGCTCGGGCACATCGAGGTCAGCCATGCGCTGGGGGTGTGCACCGGCCGCCGGGCATTCATCGGGGCTTGGTGAACACCGCTGAACGGAAGTGCACGAGTGGGGTTTCGGGCGTTCGGTCGAAGATTCCGTTGAGCGGAAATCGGGGACGCCTACGCAAGTGCGCCTGATCACACTGATCGGGCTGTCGTCGATGTGGACGACATTGCGCGCCGGCGACGGCACAGCGATCGAAGGAGATCTATTCGTGAACAGGCATACCTACTTCAGATTGGAACGCATTTCCGCGTGGTTCGGATTCCTGCTCCTGGTCGGGTTCGTCATCGCCTTCGCCCTCGCGGGCATCCTGACGCCGATGGACCCGAATCTGGCTCCGGATCAGGTGCGTGACTTCATCATTCAGCACAAGGGCGGAATTCTGGCCGCGACGAGCATCATGGTGCTGGCCGTACCGTTCGAGTATCCGTATGTCGTTGTCACGAGCTTGCAAATGCGTCGGATCGAGGGCGGATGGGGAATTCTTTCCATGATCCAGCTCCTGACCGGTGTGGTGGCCCCGATCGGCTTCTTCTTCCCGATGGCCGTGCTGTCGGCCGCGGCGTTCCACCCGGAGCGGCATTCGGTCGACATGCTCTCCACGATGAACGATCTGTTCTGGCTGATGTTCGTGGGTGACGCCTGCATCTTCGTGCTGCAGGTCTGGTCGATCGGTTATGCCGCGCTGATCGATAGGCGCGGGAAGGGTGAGCAGGGCGCGAAGGGCGCGAAGCCGGTGTTCCCGCGCTGGTATGGCTGGCTGAGCATTGTGCTGGGCGTTCTGCTGATCCCGGGGGCGTTCGTATTCATGTTCAAGTCGGGCCCGCTCGCGTGGAATGGATTGCTCGCGAACACCATTCCGACGCTGGTGTACTTCGTGTGGAAGATCGCCACGCCGATTCTGCTGCTGAAGGCGGTCAAGAACGAGGAGAAGGAACTGGCCGAAGGCACCGCGACGGTCGAGCCGATCGCACTCGTCGCGGCCTGAGACTTACGGACCACCGGCGAATGCGATCCTCACTCCTGCACGGATCCGGCGCTCGAAGACGCTGAAATCGAGAGCACGTGCAGATTCTCGAAAGGACTCGACGATGAGTGCTGTTGCTCATCCGAGCGAACCGACCGGCGGCGCCGGCACGTGGACACCACGCCTGGTTCTCTCCCTCACCTCGATCGTGTTGCTGCTGGAAATGCTGACGGTCGGCTACATCATGGTTTCGGTGGCGTTGCCGCAGATCGAGACACATTTTCAGACGACGCAAGGCGCCTGGATGCTCACCTCGTACCTGCTGGTCGGCGCGGTCGCCACTCCGCTGCTCGGCAAGCTGGCGGACATGTACGGCAAGCGGAAGATCCTGCTGATCTGCATCGGGTTGTCGGCGGTGGGTTCGGCCGTCACCGCGGCCGCGCCGACGTACGGGGTCATGGTGGCAGGCCGGGCGCTGGCCGGTGCGCTGACGCCCTGCGTGTTCATTGCCTATTCGCTGATCCGAGATGTCTTCCCGCCCAGAACGATCGCACTGTCGGTCAGTATCGTCACCACCGGCCTCGGGCTGTTCGCGATTCCCGCGCCGTTCCTGACCGGTTGGTGCCTGGACAATTTCGGCTTCCGCGGCATCTTCTGGTTCTTCGCGATCGCGACCGCGGTCTTCGGGCTGCTGATCCTGCTCACCACCGACGAGTCCACCCTGCGGTTGCGGTCGCGGATGGATTTCCTCGGCGCGGCACTGCTGGGTCTGGGCATCGCGGGAGTACTGGTGGCCGTGAGCTTCGGTCCTACCTGGGGGTGGACGAACGGTTCGACGCTGGCTTGGTTGCTGGGCGGTATCGCGTTCATCGTCGGTTGGTTGGTGTCGGCCCGGATGGTGCGTGAGCCGCTGCTGGACCCGAATGTTCTGCGGCAGCGCTCGATCGTTATGATCACCGTATCCGCCTCCGCCGCATACGGTCTCAGTACTGTCTATACCGTCCTCATGCCGATGATGACCATGCCGCCCCGCTCGACCGGACTCGGTTACGGGTTCGGTGTCAGCGCGAAGGCCTATGCGATCTTCCAGGCGCCGCAGGGCGGCATGATCGTGGTCGGTGGCGCACTCGTCGGGGTGCTGGTGGGGCGAAACGTCCGGCCGCGCATATTGATGACGATCGGCATGGTTCTCGTGGTCGCGGGATTTCTGCTCACCTCGCTGCTACACGACGACAAGGCGTTGTTGATCGTGTTCGCCGTAATCACCGGCACCGGTTTGGGATTCGCCTATGCGGCCGTGCCGAACCTGCTGATCGAGTCGGTCCCGCCGCAGCTGCAGGCCAGCACCTCCAGTATCGCCAATACGTTCCAGACCATATCGTCGGCGGCGATGCCGGTGGTGGTGTTCGCCGTGCTGAACAACTCGTATATCGCGCCGATCCCGCGAGCGCTCACGCATGGCGCAACTCTGTACACGGACAACGGATTTCAGGTCGCGTTCCAGATAGGCGCGGTGATCGCGGCGGTCGGGGCCATCGCCGCGGTGCTGCTGCCGCGGAAGATTCAGCAGGTGAAAGCCGCGGCTGTCGGGGGCGTGGCGGGTGAGGATGAGCCCGGTGCCGCATCGGTGGTTCTCGGCCACTGACTCTTCGGATACGGCTCGATAAGTTGACTGAATGAACTACTCGGCGGAGAGTGCTCGATGGCCCGCCGCGTGATCGCGGCGGGCCATCGCCCTGTTACCAGCCCAGAGCCGGGTAGGACAGATCCGTCCGATCCCGGGTCCCGCTCGGTGCCGAATACTCGGTGTCGGGTATCGCTGCGTGCTGTCCCTCGTACAGGATGTCGGCGACATAGATCCGGTGATCGATCGCCCACCGGCCCTCGCGCCGCGACCATCGATCCAGATATCGGCCGCGATGCTGCTGGTCGGTCACCATCCCATCCGCAGGGACGGTCTGCAGCCACACCGCGACAGAGGTTTCGCTGACCGCGGTGCCCGCCTCGAGGTCCACCGTGATCAGGGTGTTGCCCACCAGATGTGAATGGGCTCGGAAGCCCGCGTGGTACGCCCAGACGAAATCCAGAAATCCGGATCCGCTGCCGCGATAGCCGGGACCGTAGTCGGCGGTGCCATCGGAGTGCCAGACCTGTTCGGCCAGAGCGCGATCCATCCGGTCGAGCCCGCGGCTGTAAGAGTGCAGTTGTTCGGTGATCGCCTGTTTGGCGATCAGTTCGGCGACCGCGTCGCTGTGTGCCGGAGTGGTGTTGATCTCCTGTGCCGCATCGGATTTCGGTGCCGTCATCACTTTCCTCCATTCACGATGTCGAGCACCGCGAGGTAGGCGAATGCCAGCGAGGAGCCGATCGGCGTGCCGGCCCCCGGGTACACCCCGCCCGACATCGCGGCCATCGTGTTACCGGTGGCGTAGAGCCCCTCGATCGGCCGACCGTCCTCGCGCAGAACTCTCGCGTTCTCGTCGGTGCGCAGTCCGCCCTTCGTGCCGATGTCGGACAGCACGATGGTGGCGACGTAGAACGGTCCCTGCTCGATCGGTTGCACGAGCGGATTGGGCCATTCGCCGGTGATCGGCACCAGGTAGTTCAGCGTCGTGCCCGACTCCGGGGTGCCCGGCACGGCGGAGAACCCGACCACATGCTGGTACATCTGGTCCCACGGCGTTTCGCCGCGATGGAATTGTTCGTCCACCCCGCCGGGGGCGTAACTGTTGAATTCCCTGACGGTTTCGCGCAGATTCGCCACCGGTGCGCCGATGATCTCGGCCAGTTCCTCGAGCGTGTCGGCCTTGCGCAGCGCACCCGAATCGAACCATTCCGGTCGCACCGGCGCGGCCGGGTCGCCGCCGAAGCTGTCCCGGTCGAGTTGCCGCTGATCGAGAATCCAATGGACGCGGGAATGTTCGACATCGGTGCTGGTGTGCGCCCGGCGCATATCGTGTCCGGCGCGGTCGTAGGGCTCGATCTCGTTCATGAATCGCCGGCCCTCGCCGTTGACCCAGATTCCGCCGCGCAGACCGGCGAAGAAGACCGGCCGCCCGTCGGGCTGGATCAGGCCGGGGACATGCCACGCCTCGTCGAGCAGTTCGGTGGCCGCACCGACCGCGATTCCGGCCAGCAGCGCATCACCGGTGTTCTCCGGTGCGCCGTGCGACCATTCGTCGGCCGGAGGTACCACACCGTACTTCTCCCGCAGCTCGGCATTGTGCTCGAAGCCGCCCGCGGCCAGCAGTACCCCGCGCCGGGCGCGAATCGTCACCGGTTCGCCCTTGCTCACCGCCTGCACTCCGATGATCCGGTCGTTCTCTACCAGCAGGCCGGTCAGTGCGGTGTCGAGGCGGTAGAAACCGTTGCCGGTCTCCACGAATGCCTTGACGGCACGGCCGATCAGGGCGCGGCCTCCACGCAGGGCCGGGCCTTCCGGCTCACCCCAGCGTTCCTCGGGGATGGAGCGCCGCACCAGTGGGCCGAGTTCGCCGAGGTCGGAGATCGCGACATCGGGTGGGAAAATCGTGTGTCCCGCGGGGGAGAAGCCGGGATGGCCGGCGAAGTATTCCGGCACCGGTGCGTACACGAACGATTGGAACCACGGATTCTGTTCGAGTTCGTCGATCAGTTGAGCCCCTGCTCGCAGATAGGCATCCTGACGCGAGGCTCGCGAGTCGTCCGCGACGATGCTGCGCAGGTAGGCCCGGGAGCCGTCGACGCCGTCGGTGATACCGGCCCGTTCCAGCGGAGCGCTGCCCGGAAACCAAATTCCTGCGCCGGAATACGAGGTCGTGCCGCCGAACAAGCTCGTCTTCTCGATGAGGAGAGTTCGAAGGCCCCGGGAGGCGGCCACATAGGCGCCGACCAGGCCACCGCCTCCGGATCCGACGACCACGATGTCGAAGGCTTCCTCGTCAGTGGACATAGCTATCTCCTTGCTGTCTTGTCTCAGAACCACTCGGCACCGGGCCAAGTCGACGAAAAGCCCTCGGCCGCACCGCAGTTCGAGCGGCTGCTCGCCCCGCGCCGTGCGATGAGTGACCTGGGTCATGGCAGAGTGGCGGCCCACAGTGTGATGGGTACGCCCGTTCGGTCGGCGCCCGATTTCCGCTGAGCGAGACGAACGTGCCGCCGCTCCGAAGGTCCACGCCTCGCAGGTGCTGCCGGAGTCCCGCTGTCCCACCGGTGGCGTCAGAGCACACCGGTAGCCACCAACTTCGCCGAGAAAGGATATCGACACGGACGGTGACCGAAAGCCTGCCGGAAAGCCACCTCGCCGCCGAGCCGGCCGAGGAGCTGGGCATGGTCAATCGGGTTGTCGCCAGGCCGAACTCGCCGACACTGTCGACCAACTCGCCCGCAATATCGCGCTGACCCCGCTGTCGATCCTTCGCTACACCAACCGAGCGATCACCCGCGCGTACGACGCGATGGGGCTGACCAGTGCGGTCGAATCCAACCTCGATATCGCGGCGGTGTTGAACTCCGCGCACACCCCCGAACGCGAAGAGCTCACGAAATTGGCTGCTGCACAGGGCCTCGGCGCGGCCCTCGCATGGCGCGGAGCGATACGGCGCTGTGGAGGGCTGGTATCCGTCGAGGGCGCTCGGTGCAGGCTGTCCGCGGTGGATTTCCCGGTTGGAGCGCGGATGTGGCATCGACACTGCGGTCTCGATTCCATGATCGATTTCGCTCACCACGGAGCGGGAGATCCGTTGCGCCGGAAACAGAATCCTGATCAGCTTCGGGCAGTTGCTGACCACGATTTCGAAACGGAGCCGTTCCCGTGCCGATCCACCGCCTCAACCATGCCGTCCTGTTCGTGTCCGATGTAGAGCGCTCGACGGCGTTCTACCGCGATGTTCTCGGATTTCGGTTGATCGGTGCGATTCCCGGCGGAGTCTTTCTGCAGGCGGCGGGGTCGTCCAATGACCACGACCTGGGTCTGTTCCAGACCGCGGAGCCCCCGCCCGGTGCATCTCGCACCGGGCGGGTCGGGCTGTATCACCTTGCTTGGGAGGTGGACACCCTGCGTGAGCTGGAACGGCTCGAAATCGTGCTGCGATCGGCCGATGCGTTGACCGGAGCCGCGAATCATGCGGTCACCAAATCGCTCTACGGGATGGACCCCGATGGCATCGAGTTCGAAGTGTGCTGGCTGGTTCCCGATGCCGCGGTCGAAACGGAACTCGGGAACATGACGGCGCCGTCGATGCCGCTGGATCTTGCCGCCGAGACCGACCGGTATGGTGCGGACACGCTCGGCGGTCCCCGGCGTCCGGCCGCGCAACACCGTCTCACGGAGTCGGAGCCGGATGCCAGGAGTATTGATTAGACGACCTATAGTGTTGCAGCACAGTCATTTCCGGTGCTCAGATCTGGACCACGACGGTCTTCGTGGCGGTGTAGGAGTCGAGTGCTTCGACGCCCTTCTCGCGGCCGTATCCGGATTTGCGGAACCCGCCGAAGGGCAATTCGACGCCGCCGCCCGCGCCGTAGGTGTTGATGTACACCTGACCGGCCTCCAACTCGGCCGCCAGGCGGTGGGCGCGGGACAGATCGGCGGTCCAGACCGCTCCGAGCAGTGCGTAATCGGTGCTGTTGGCCAGGGCGATCGCCTCCTGTTCGTCGGCGAATGGCATGACGGTCAGGACCGGGCCGAAGATCTCCTCCTGGGCGATCGGTGAACTCGGATCGACGCCATCGATGAGGGTCGGCGCGAAGTACGCGCCGTTCGTGATTCCGTGCGGCTCGGCGACCCGTCCGCCGTAGATGATCTGCTGGGGCGCAACGGATTCGACATATCCCTGAACCCGCTCCTGCTGTTTGCGCGAGACCAGCGGGCCCAGATCGTTGTCCTGCACGGCGGGACCGATCGACACGCCTTCGAAGCGAGTCACCAGACGGCTCAGCAGCTCCTGGTGAACGCTCTCGTGCACCAGGACGCGGGAGCCCGCCGAACAGGTCTGCCCGGCGTTCTGCAGGATCGCCGAGGCCACGACCTGGGCCGCCTTGTCGAGATCGGCGTCGTCGAAGACGAGCTGCGCCGATTTTCCGCCGAGTTCCAGCACCACCGGCGACACCCGCTCGGCGGCCGCGGCCGCGACGATGCTGCCGACCCGCGTCGAACCGACGAATCCGAGATGGTCCACGCCTGGATGATTGGCCAGCGCGTCACCGGCTTCGGGCCCCAGACCGGTGACGACGTTGACCACACCGGGCGGAAACCCGGCCTCGATCGCCAACGCGGCCACGAACACCGCGGATCGCGGCGTCTCGTCGGCAGGTTTGACCACCGCGCAGTTACCGGTCGCGATCGCGGGCGCGACACCGCGGGCGAACAGTTGCAGCGGATAGTTCCAGGCGACGATGTGGCCGGTCACCCCGTGCGGCTCGCGCCGGGTGTACACGTGCAGATCGGGCCGCAGCGGAATCGCCAGGCCGTAGTAGGACTCGATGGCCTGGCCGTAGAACCGGAAGTATCGTGCGCAGACGCGAACGTCGTTTCGCGCCTGGGACAACGGTTTTCCGGAGTCCTCGCTCTCCAGCCGGGCCAGCGCCTCGAGATTGCGGAGGATCAGGGAACTCAGTTCGCACAGCAACTGCGCCCGATGCTCGGGGGTGGTGCGTCGCCAGGTCGGGAAGGCGTCCCGGGCGGCCTGGACCGCCGCATCGATCTCCGCCGCGCCGCCACGCGCGATATCGCCGAGCGGCTCGCCGGTCGAGGGATCGATGTTCGGGTACCAGGCGCTCGACTCGCGCGAGGCGCCGTCGATGAACGACAGGGTGGGTGCTGCGGTGTGATTCGAGGTGTGCGACTTCGTCATCGGAGGACTCCTTGATTTCCTGCGGAGATGGATGGGGGTGGGCATATGCCATGCTTGTGTGACGGAACAGCGCAGTGGGGCGCTGCATTCGGACGCGAGGATGGACTGTGGGCAAGCGGGCACGCTCCGATTCGGTCGGGGTCGTCGACCTGGCTCGTGAGCTGGGCGTCTCGACGGCCACGGTGTCGCGCGCGCTCAACGGCAGCCCGGCCGTGCGCCCCGAGCAGGCCGAGCGCATCAGAGCCCACGCCGCGGCCCGCGGGTATGTCCCGAATCGGCTGGCGAAAGGTCTGTCGGCGTCCAGGAGCCGGGCGTTCGTCGGCTTCGTCGTCCCATACGTCGACACACCCGCGTACTCCACGGTGGCGGCGGAGTGCGCTCGCTTGCTGTCCACCGACGGCACGCAGATGATCCTGACCATCACCGAGAACGATCCCGAGCGCGAGCTGCGCCAGTTGCGCGAGATGACAGCGAGCCGCGTTGCGGGGCTGATTATTTCGCCGAGCGCGGGGATCCTCGAGGAGTCCCTGACCATACTCGGGGCGATGCCGGTCGTCGAACTGCACCGCGCCTGCGGGATCCGCGCGCCGGGTGTGTTCAGCGACGACGAACAGGCGCTGATCGATGCCGTGGCGCACCTCGCCGAGCTCGGGCACAGCGAGATCGCCTACGTGGGCACGCCGCGCGAGCTCTCGCACGGCGCGATCCGGCTGGGGGCGGTGCGGCGGGGGATGGAGCTGGCCGGGCTGGATCCGGATCGGATGCCGATCCGGCTGCTCGAGCCGACCAAGGAGAACGGTCGGGTGGCGACCGCCGAACTGTTGGCGATGCCGAATCGGCCGACCGCACTGCTGGTCGGCGGCGGGGCGTTGTCGGTGGGGGCGGCAGAGGTCGTGCGCGCGAGTGGATTTCGCGTCCCGGACGAGCTCTCGTTGATCGTGTACGGCGATCCGGAGTGGTTCGCGTTGAGCAATCCGTCGCTGACGACGCTCCGGGTGTCCTATGCGGAGCTGGCGCGCACGGCCGCGCGTCTGCTCTCGGAGGCTCTGGACGCCCGGGAATCCGGTGTGGAGGTTGCCGCTGAACGGCATCTGATCACGCCGGAGTTCCGCTTGGGCGGTTCCACCGCGCCACCGAGCGGCCATCACCCGCGGCTTCCTTGACTTCATTAAGTTCACTGTTCTCTCGGGTAACGCCACTGTAGGTCAGATTACTCGCGCTATTGACGGTACTTGCGATCTAATGGTCTACTCAATTCCGATGTAATCGTTTACATTGGCTCTGCGGCTCGTGGCCGTGGTCGAGCGACCACCCGCGGTTCCGCACGACCTGTCTATGGAGAGGAAGGCCGCTATGTCCGAAGGCCCGCTGTCGGGACTCAGGGTGATCGATGCGGCCACCCTCGCCGCGGGGCCGCTCGTGGCCACTTGGCTGGCCGAGTTCGGCGCCGAGGTGATCAAGGTCGAGCAGCCCGAGGGCGGAGATCCGCTGCGCCAGTGGGGAACGCAGAAAGACGGCATCGGGCTCATGTGGAAAAGCCTGGGGCGCAACAAGAAATCGATCACCCTCGATCTGCGCCACGAGGCGGGCCGGGACATCTTGCGCGCCCTGGCGCGCGAAGCCGACGTCCTGGTGCTGAATCTGCGCCCCTCCACCCTCGATCGCTGGGGGCTGAACTACGCGCGGATGAAGGCGGAGAACCCGCGTCTGGTGCTGCTGCACGTCACCGGATTCGGCGCAGGCGGTCCGAAGAGCGACCGGCCCGGATTCGGCACCCTGGGCGAGGCGATGAGCGGATTCGCCCATCTCACCGGACATCCCGACGGCCCGCCGACGCTGCCGTCGTTCATGCTCGCCGACGGCGTCGCGGCGCTGACCGCGACCTATGCGGTGATGATGGCGCTGTATCACCGGGACGTGCACGGTGCGGACGGTCAGCTCATCGATATCAACCTGATCGAACCCCTGGCCCGGCTGATCGAGCAGCCGGTGCTGACCTTCGATCAAACCGGTTCCGTGCCGACGAGAACCGGCAATCGCTGGGATATCAGCGCACCGCGCAACACCTACCGGACCAAGGACGGGCACTGGCTGGCGATGTCCGGCAGCGCGCCGACCATCGCGATGCGCGCCCTGCGGGCGGTCGGGCGTGCGGATCTGACCACCGATCCGCGGTTCGCCGAGGCACAGCAGCGGCTGGCCAATGCAGCGCAGGTCGACAAGATAATGGCGGACTGGATCGCCGAGCGCACCCTCGACGAGGCCATGACGGTCTTCGAGGAGGCCGAGGTGGCCGCCGCCCCGGTCTACGACGCGCCACAGCTGCTGGCCGATCCGCAGATGCGGGCCCGCGGCGTCTACACCTCGCATCCAGATCCGGAACTCGGGTCGATGACGGTGCAGGGCCCGGTACCCCGCTTCTCCGATACCGCCGGTTCGATCGACCACCTCGGTCCGCGGCTGGGCGAGCACAACGAGGAGATCTATCGCGATCTGCTCGGCCTCGACGCGGACCGTTATCAGCGGTTGCAGCACGACGGAATTATCTGAAACCCATTTTATAGCAACCATATCCGGTTCACAACAATCGAAAGGAATATGTACTCATGACCGTTCGGGCTCGCCGGTCGGAACTGGCCACTCCCGCAAGCAACGACTGGATGTTCACCACGGCGATCGAATCCGGGGCGGATCTGGTGTTCCTGGATCTGGAGGATGCGACCCTCCCGTCCGAGCGCGAGGCGGCGCGCGGCAAAGTGATCACCGCTCTGCGTGAACTCGACTGGGGCACAACGGTTCGCGCGATCCGGATGAACGGCATCGACACCCACTGGGCCTACGGCGACGTCATCGAGGTCGTCACCGGTGCGCGCGAGGCACTGGACATCATCATCGTGCCGAAGGTCCGTTCGGCCCGTGACGTGTGGTGGGTCGACGTGCTGCTCACCCAGCTCGAGGAGCAGCTCGGGTTGAGCAAGCGGATCGGGCTCGAGGTGCTCATCGAGGAGACCGAGGGATTGCAGAACGTCGACGAGATCGCCCGTGCGAGTGACCGTTTGGAGGCGATCATCTTCGGCGCCGGTGACTTCTCGGCCTCGCAGGGCGCTCGCGTGGACACCAATTTCGATCCGCTGATCGACTTTCCGGGCGACTTCTGGGGGTACGCGCGGGCGCGGGTCGTGGTCGCGGCGCGCGCGGCCGGTGTCGACGCGATCGACGCACCGTTCCCCAACTACCGCGATCCGCAGGCGTATGGCGTCGCCGCCGATCGGGCCGGGGCGATGGGGTACGCGGGCAAGTGGGCCATTCACCCGAGCCAGGTCGAGATCGCCAACACGGCGTTCAGCCCCACGGCCGAGGAGATCGCGCACGCGCGCAAGGTCGTCGCGGCCTACCACGCGGCCGAAACCTCCGGCCGCGGCGCCAGCGCCCTGGACGGAATGCTCGTGGACGCAGCGCATCTGCGGCACGCCGACAACATCACCCGCAGGGCCGACCTGTTCGGACTCTGACCGAAAGGAATCTCATGACCACATCCGAGCCGCAGCGGCAGATGACCCTGGTCGGCTTCATGCAGGCCGGTAACGTGACCGTCTACTCGGGGTCCTGGCGGTATCCGTCCGCGGATCTGTCCTTCCTGGAACTCGAGTACTACCTGAGGGTCGCGCGAACCCTGGAACAGGGCAAGTTCGACCTCGTCTTCTTCGACGACCGCCTGGCGATGCCCGGCGTCTACGGCGATTCGGTCGCCGAGGCCGTGCGGTACGGCGCGCGTCCGATCAAACTCGATCTGACCGCCATCCTCGGCGGAATCATCGGTGCCACAAGCAGAATCGGCGTGGGAGCGACCTATTCGACCACCTACTACTCGCCGTTCCACGTGGCTCGCACCTTCGCCACACTCGACCACCTCTCCGGCGGCCGGGCCGCGTGGAACGTGGTCACCTCCGTCAACGACTCCGAGGCGCAGAACTTCGGCGTGAACCAGCACCTCGCGCACGACGAGCGGTACGACCGGGCCGAGGAGTTTCTCGAGGCGGTCAGCGCGCTGTGGGACTCCTGGGAGGACGACGCGCTGACCATGGACCAGGACACGGGCCTGTTCGCCGACCCGGACAAGGTGCACGAGGTCGACCATCACGGCAAGTGGTTCGATGTGCGCGGGCCGCTGACCGTGCCGCGCACACCGCAGGGCAGGCCGACATTGCTGCAGGCCGGGCAGTCCGGGCGCGGGCGCGAATTCGCCGCGCAGTGGGCCGATCTGCTGTTCACCGCGGCGCCCGGAATCGATGTCGCACAACAGCATTACCGCGAGCAGCGGGCGCAGATCGCAGCCGCCGGGCGGGATCCCGCGGAGGTGAAGATCCTGCCGATGGCCTACGTGGTGGTGGGGGAGACCGAGACCATCGCCGCGGAGAAGGAACAGCTGTTCCTGCACCGGTACGTGCACCCGATGGCATCGCTGACCCTGCTGTCGGAGGTGCTGAACTACGACTTCTCCGGGCACGACCTCGACGACGTCATCACCCCGGACATCATCGACTCCAGTTCCGGCATCCGCGGGCTGGCCGTGAGCGTGCGCCGTCATCTCGGCCGGGAGGACATCACGCTGCGGGATCTCGCGGCACATCGCGCGACCCTGTTGCAGGGTCCGCGTTTCGTCGGCACCGCCGAGCAGGTCGCGGATCAGATGCAGGAGTGGTTCCTCGGCGAGGCATGCGACGGATTCGTCGTGGCCGCAACGCATCTGCCCGGCGCGTTCGAGGATTTCGTCCGGCTGGTGGTGCCGGTGCTACAGCAGCGCGGGCTGTTCCGGACCGAGTACGAGGGCAGAACTCTGCGTGATCATCTCGGTCTGCCCCGGGCGCAGGTACGTGAACGGGCCCAGACACAGCACTGAGCGCCTGAAACCGGCCGAGGCGTCAACGAGCACACAAGTCATTCCTCTGTGCGTGCGTCGGCGGTCGTGCCGAAATGTGGCCGCCGCCAGGGGGTTCAGAGCGCTCGGTCGGTGGCCGAGGGCCCGGGGCCGCCGATGATCACCCCGGCGGCATCCTCCACCGGTTTCACCACCGAGGTGAAATCGGACTCCGGACCTTCACGCTCGACAGTCGTTTCCCACAGCCGCGCAACGGCATCGGCCACTCCCGTCGGCAGCTCCATCGCCCGAGCCTCCTGCAGATAGAGCCGGATGTCCTTGACCATCAGACCGGTGGCGAAGCCGAAATCGAAGGTCCGGGGCAGGACCGCTCGGGGGAACTTGTCACGGCTGGCGTGCGTCGCGCCGGAACCGGCATTGAGTACATCCAGGATGACCTGTGGATCCAGACCGGCCTTCACGCCCGTCACCATGACCTCTGCGGTCGCGGCGAGCGTCGCGGCGGCCATGAGGTTGTTGAGCAGCTTCATCGTCTGTGCCGCACCGGGTTCCGCGCTCACGAAAATCGGCCGGCCGAGTGCCTCGAGCAGCGGTGCGACGGTGTCGAACGCCTCGCGCGGGCCGGACACCATGATGGCCAGCGTTCCGTTGGCCGCACCGCCGACCCCGCCGCTGACCGGGGCATCGAGCGCGGCGATGTCATGTGCGGCGAGCTGCTGCCGATTATGTTGCGCGACTGTGCTTCCCACCGTCGACAGATCGACGAACCGGCGAATTCGCGTACCCCCGAGGACGCCGGTGGCCACCTCCGTGGAGGCCTGCAACGAGGGCAGGCTCGCCAGCACCGTATCCGCCCGGTCGGCCACGTCTCGCGGCGAGGATGCGGCTGTCGCACCGAATGTGGTTGCCGCGTCGAGGATCTCGCTGCGGGTGTCGTAGACCACCAGGTCGTTGCCCGCGTCGGCGAGTCGCCGGGCCATCGGAAAACCCATATTGCCCAGGCCGATGAAACCGACGGTCATATCCTCACGCATCCTGGTCGTACTCGGTGAACGCCTGCCGGGCGATGCGGAAGCTGTCCACGGCCGCCGGAACACCGGCATAGACCGCGACCTGCATGAAGATCTCCCGGATCTCCTCGCGCGTCACGCCGTTGGTCAGCGCGCCTCCCACGTGGGTACGCAATTCGTGGGGGCGGTTGAGCGTGGCGATCATCGCGAGGTTGAGCATGCTGCGAATCTTCGGCGGCAGACCTTCGCGACTCCACACCGCGCCCCAGCAGTACTCGGTGACCAGGTCCTGGAAGGGAGCGGAGAACTCGTCGGCGTTACCCGCGGCCGCGGCGACGTAGGCTTCGCCGAGCACCGCGGTCCGCATCGCGCGGCCCTTCTCGTAAGTCTGTGGATCCATTGCTCACTCCGTTCACGGTGCGACCACCACGGTCTCGACCATACCTCCTGTCGATAATAAGGGTACTCAATTCGAGTGCTGGAGGCTGCCTGTGTCGGACAGGCAGAATGCGCCCCTCCCGTGAGGTGAATGTCTGTCCCGCAACGGATCTGCGGTGGCATCGGCGTTTCGGCCCCGATCCGCGGCTCAGGCGTGGTCGGCCGATCGGCGTCGGTGATGGCTCGCCGACGTCCGGCCGCTGCCCGCACGGCGGGGGCCGGAGGAGTCGTGCCCGGCGGCCAGCGCATCGAAGCCCGCGTCGAGCAGGCTCGTCAGGTCGAGAGTTCCGTCGGAGTCGGCCCAGCGTTCGACGGCGATGGTCAGGCAGCCGACCGCCGCGGCGGCCTTGACCGCCATCTCGAGCGGCACCTCGTCCGGTGTCAGACCCGCGCGCTCGGCCAGAGCCGCGGTGAGGGCCGGACGCCAGCTGTGCTGGGTTTCCAGATGCCTGCCGAACAGTTCGGGGGTTTTCAGGATGAGCTGGGTGAAGGCGAGCGCACCGGCCGGATCCTGCAGGTAGAAGTCGGCGACTCCGTCCAGCGCGCGGCGCAGCGCGGTCCAGTCGTCCTCCTCGGCGGGGCGGGCGCGCAGTGTCTCGGCGAAATGCGCGGCGTGCGAGTCGAAGGCGCTCAGCACCGCTTCCTCCTTGCTACCGAAGTAGCGCAGCAGCGTACTGCGGGACACTCCGGCCGCGGTGGCCATGTCGTCCACGGTGACGTTCTGGAATCCGCGGTCCCGGGTGATCTCGAAGGCGGCCTGGGCCAGGGCCGCGCGTACCGCGGCACGGGCGACGAGTCTCGAACGGGGGGTTCCGATCATGAGCCTGAAGCTACCATTCGCAATCCCGTTTCATAATTGAGTGTCAGGATCTATTCTGACACTGAGTCTCATTCATGAGTTCGAGTCCGAAGAAGCACAACCAGGAGTACGTCGTGGCGGAGTATTTCGTCGTGTCCGGCGACACGCACATCATCGAGCCGGTGGATCTGTTCAAGACCAGATTGCCGAAGAGTATGCGGAACCGAGCGCTGTGGGAGGAGGAATTCACCCTCGACGAGCCGATCGTGGCGGGCGGGCACACCGAGTTCAAGAAGCTGCACACCATCGGTTTCGACGGCTGGACCATCTCCAAGTACCGGCAGACCGGTGGCCGGACGCCGGACGGCGATCCGGACAACATCATCCGCGATATGGATCTCGACGGCGTCGACGCCTCGGTGATGTTCCCGAATCTGTCGCTGTTCGTGCTGTTCACCGACGATCACGAACTGTCCATGGCGCATGCGCGGGTGTGGAACGACTACGTCGTCGAACGCTATCTGCCGTACCGGGACCGCATGTGCCCCACCGCCGCGATCCCGCTCACCGACGTTCCGGACGCGGTCGCCGAGATCGAGCGGGTCGCGCGGCTGGGAATCAGGGCGATCCTGCTGCCGGAGACTCCGCCGATGCCGTACTGGTCGCGTGACTACGACCCGATCTGGGCTGCGGCGCAGGCCAACGGCCTGGCGGTGTTCTTCCACGTCGCGACGGGCGGGGTATACGTCAAGGAGCAGGTCTCGGAAACCGCCACCACCGTGCGCGGCCTGATGACCGCGATGAATATGGGCAAGGGCCAGCTCACCGACGATATGGTCGCCGGACGGACGATGGGCGGCGGCAATACCGCCTCGGCCAGTCCGCAGCTGATCATCGCCTCGCTGATCGGCGGCGGGGTGTGCGAGCGGTTTCCCGATCTGCACTTCAATCTCACCGAATTCGGTGCGGGATGGCTGGTTTCGTTCGTCGGCATGATGGACAAGTCCTGGCGCACGGGCATCGGCCAGGACGCGGACTGGTGGCTCGGCTTCTGGGACGATTCGCGCCCGGCGAACGATCAGCCCGCCATGGGACGCCTGTTCGCCGTCAACGGCCGCTGGCCCTATCCGCTGAAGCCCAGCGAATACCTGCAACGGCAGATCCACGTGCAGTTCGCCGACGATCCGGTCGCGGTGCAGGCCCGGCACATCACCGGCATGTCGACGATCATGTGGGGCAACGACTATCCGCACGCCGAGGGCACCTTCCGCGGCAGCCGGGACTGCATCGAGTTCAACTTCCGCGGCGTCCCCGACGACGAGCGCGCGATCATCCTGGGCAGCACCCTGGCCGACGTGGTCGGCTTCGACAAGAGCGTGAAGAAGGCTCCGGTGCATGCCTGAGCAGCAGCACGTTCGCGCGGCCCCGGGGAGAAAACACCCGGGGCCGCGCTCATGTCCCGCTCAGCGGAAACCCGGCGCGGACGTTTCGGCCTCGTCGCCGGGGTGCTCGAGTTTCCGCTCAGTGGAAGGTCGCCGGGGCCCTCGTTCGGCCGCAAGCTGTGATGTGGCTTACGTTCCGCCACTCACCGTCGCGGAGCGTATTCCGCTCGAAAGGACATCGGCAATGGACAACGTTGTCACACAAGGCGATTCACCCGGTAGAGACGAAGGCTGGACGCCGCGGCTGATCGTCTCCCTGGTCTCGATGATGCTGCTGCTGGAAGTGCTGGCGGTCAGCTACGCCATGGTCTCCATGGCGATCCCATCGATCTCGGCGCATTTCCGCACGGCGCAGGGCGCCTGGCTGATCACCGCGTTCCTTCTGGTCGGCGCGATCACCGGGCCGATTCTGGGCAAGCTCGCCGACGTCTACGGCAAGCGCAAGGTGCTGCTGGGCAGTGTGGCCGTTTCCGTTGTCGGTTCGCTCATCTCGGCGGTCGCGCCGAGCTTCGGCCTGCTGATCTTCGGCCGGTGCCTGACGGGGTTCCTGGGCTCGGCGGTATTCCTGAGCTATTCGCTGATCCGGGACATCTTCCCGCGCAAGACCGTCGCGCTGGCGGTCAGCCTGTGTACCAGCGGGATGGGGCTGATCGCCATCGCCGCACCATTCCTCGGCGGCTGGCTGATCGACTCCTACGGCTTCCGGAGCATGTTCTGGTTCTTCACGGTCGCGCTGGCGGTCTTCTGCGTCATGATCATGCTCAGCACTCCCGAATCCCCCGTCCGCCTGCGGTCCAGGATCGACTGGCTGGGCGCGGTACTGCTGGGCGCGGGCATCGCCGCGGTTCTGGTCGCGATCAGTTTCGGGCCGACCTGGGGCTGGGTGAACGGGTCGACGCTCGCCTATCTCATCGGCGGAGTCGTGCTGCTGGCGTTCTGGCTGGTGTCCGCGATGAAGGTCGCCGAACCGCTGATCGACCTGAACGTATTGCGACGTCGTCCGGTGTTCCTGACCGCGATCGCCTCCTCGTTCTGCTACGGCGGCAGCGCGCTGCTCACCGTCGTGGTGCCGATGGTGGTCATGACACCCGCGATGCTGCACCTGGGCTACGGATTCGGCGTCGACGCCAAGGGATTCGCGATCTTCCAGACGCCCAACAGCATCACGGTGGTACTCGCCGGCGTAATCACCGGACTCCTGATCGGTCGCCGCAACATCCGCCCGCGCGTGCTGCTGGCCTCCGGATTGACCATCCTCGCCGTGGGTTTCGCACTCATCGCGGTGAAGCACGACAGCAAGGTGCTGCTGATGGTGTTCATGGGTGTCGCGGGTATCGGTATCGGCCTGGGGTATTCGTCGATTCCGAACATTCTCATCGAGGCGGTTCCGCCGCAGTTGCAGGCCACCACCTCGAGCGTCGTGAACGCGATCCAGAGCATCATCTCCTCGGTGGTGACGCTGGTGGTATTCACCGTGCTGAACAACTCCTTCCGCGCGCCGTTCCCGCCGGAGATGACGCACGGCGCGACCTTCTACACGAACGAGGGTTACCGGGTGGCCTTCCTGATCGGCACAGTCGGCGCGCTGATCGGCGCCCTGGCCGCCATAGGCCTGCCGCGCCGGATCGAGCGGTTCGCCGCACCTGCCGGTGCTGAAGGCGATGAGGACGTACCGGTGCTCGCGCACTGATCGCCGCCGATGGTCATCGGTGCCGGGGCCGGAATACGGCGGGCTGTCCCGGCGCCGAGACCTCGCCGCGCATCTGCGGCATCTCGATGTGTCGGGATGCCTCGGCAGCAGGTGAACAGCGCTGAACGCGAACATGATTCGCTGTTCGGGCTTAGATGGTCGGAAAAGCCGAACGGTCCCGGACCTGAGAGGTCCGGGACCGTTCGACGTACCGTGTGATCAGGCGCTGTGGCTCTCGCTCACTGCTCGGCTCCGGTGATGTCGAGCACCGCTCGGTAGGAGAAGACGAGGCTGGAACCGATCGGCGTGCCCGCGCCCGGATAGACCCGCCCGGACATCGCGGCCATCGTGTTGCCGGATGCGTAGAGACCGGGGATGTGCTCGCCGTTCTCCCGCAGTACGCGGGCGTTCTCATCGGTCTGGAGGCCGCCCTTGGTGCCGATGTCGGAGAGCACGATCGTGGCCGCGTAGTAGGGCGCGGTGTCCAGCAGGGGGAGCAGCGGATTGGGGGCGTCGGTGTTCGGGCCGGTGACGTAGTTCATCGGCTGTCCCGCGGGGAATCCGACGACGTGCACGTGGATTCCGTCCCAGGCGCCCTCACCGCGATGGAACTTCTCGTCCACGCCCTTGGCCGCGGCATCGTTGTACTCCGCGACGGTCTTACGCAGATTCTCGATCGGAACGTCGATGATCTCGGCGAGTTCCGCCAGCGTGGACGCCTTGCGCAGCGCACCGGATTCGAACCACTCGGGCCGCGGCGGCAGGGACGGGTCGCCGCCGAAGCTGTCCCGGTCGAGTTGTCGCTGATCGAACACCCAGTGTGCGGGGATGTGCGGGATGCCGGTGGCCTTGTGCAGACGCAACATCTCGTGCCCGGCCTGGTCGTAGGGCATCGCTTCGTTCATGAACCGCTCGCCGGCGCCGTTGACCCAGAATCCGCCGCGCACGCCGGTGTGGAAGATGGGCTGGCCGTTGGGCTGGACCAGGCCGGGGATGAACCACGCCTCGTCGAGCAGATCGGTGGCCGCGCCGATCGCGACGGCCGCCTGCAACACGTCGCCGGTGTTGCCGGGCGAGCCGTTGGACCAGTCGCCGTTGTAGGGCGCCACACCGTACTTCTCGCGCAGTTCGCGATTGCGTTCGAAACCTCCGGCGGCCAGGATCACCCCGCGCGAGGCACGAATACTCAGCTGCTCGCCGTTGCGTACGGCCTCGACGCCGACCACCCGGCCGTCCTCGACGATCAACCCCTGCACCGCGGTCTCGAGCAGGTAGGAACCGTTGCCGGTGTTCAGGAATGCGCGCAGCGCGCGGGCGATCAGGGCGCGTCCGCCGACCAGTACCGGATTGCGTTCCCGGCCATGACGTTCGACGGGAATGTTGTCCCGGACCAGCGCGGCGAGCTCACCGAGTTCGGCAGCCGGGATCTCGACGGGGAAGATGGTGCGGCCCTCGGCCGTCGCGCCGGGACGTCCCTTGAAATAGTCGGGCACCGGACCGTATTCGAAGGGCCCGAACGACGGGTTCTGCTCGAGTTCGTCGATCAGTTGCGGCGCGGTGGCCAGATAGGCGTCCTGGCGCGCCTCGCGCGACGGGTCCGCGACAATATCGCGCAGGTAGGTCCGCGCGGGCTCGACATCATCGGACACCCCGGCCCGGCGCAACGGCGCACTGCCCGGAAACCACAGTCCCGCACCGGAATACGCGACGGTTCCACCGAAGCGATCGGTCTTCTCGATGACGAGCGTGCGCAGACCGCGGGACGCGGCGGTATACGCACCGACCAGCCCTCCTCCAGATCCGACGACGATGACGTCGTAGGTTTCCTCGACAGCGGACATGACCATCTCCTTCGATTTTCATGGCTCGGATTCGGGACCGTGGATTGGAACCGCACGGTGAACTGCGTCGGCAGTCCGGAATTCGAGAAAGTCTCGTGGGGGTATGCGCGCGGCCGCGGACGCGTTTCCGCTGAGCGGGAGAACGCGCCGCTGCGGCGTTGCCGGGCAGGAGAGTTCGGGTAGGCGGCGGTGCCCTTCCGGTGTGTGGAAAGTCCCGGGTGCGAGGTTCGGCGGGTGCCCAGACTTGCGTGCCAGCACGCATTTGCCGATTCGAAGGAGAACTCGCATGGCCGGTTCCCGCGACTACGATCCGGGCCCACAGATCGCCCACGCCTCAGGTATCAACCTCGGCACGCCGGATCTCGAGCGCTCGCTGAAGTTCTACCGCGACCTGTTGGGCATGGAGGTCACCGCGCAGTCCGACGGTGTCGCCTACCTGCGCGGCTATCAGGAGCTCACGCACCATTCGCTGGTCCTGACCGAGCAGCCCGAGGCGCAGGTCAACACCTACAGCTTCCGGGTCCGGCGGCCAGAGGACGTCGAGCTGTTCCATCAGCAGCTCACCGAATCCGACGTCGAGGTCATCGAACTGCCCGCCGGCCACGAGACCGGTCGCGGAACCGCCATCCGGTTCCTGATCCCGGGCGGTGAGCATCCGATCGAGCTGTACTACGACATCGATAAGCCGCTCGCACCGCAAGAACTGCGCTCGAAGCTGCCGACCAACAGCTCGCGCCGCCGCGGCTGGGGTGTGCGCCGCCTGGACCACCTGAACGTGCAGACCGGTCCGAGCACCGTGAACCAGGCCGAGGGCTGGCTGCGCGAGGCGCTCGGGTTCAAGCGCCGCGAGTACATCATGGTGCCGCAGGCCCCGCAGACGGTGATGGCTTCGTGGCTGTCGGTGACGCATCAGTCGCACGACATCGCGATCGGCATCAGCCCCGACGAGACCAACGGCCGGTTCCATCACGTGGCGTTCAATATCGAGAACTACAGCGACGTCCTGCGTATCGCCGACGAACTCAAGGACATCGACATCGAATTCGGCGCGGGGCCGGGCAAACACGGGATCGGTCAGGCGATGTACCTGTACATCCACGATCCGGGCTCGGGCCACCGAGTCGAGCTCTACTCCGGTGGGTACCAGATCATGGATCCGGACTTCCCCGAGATCGAATGGACGCCGCTGGAGGCCGAGTACGGCCAGACCTGGTACGGCAACGTGCTGGACGTCGGCCCGGGGGCGAAGTTCCTGGAGACCACGCCGTCGGCGGGACTGCGAGCATGACCGCGACGGCCGAGCTCACCTACGAATCCACCCGCGCCACAGCCGAAATCGACGGTCTCACGCTCAACTACCACGAGGCCGGGACCGGCGAGCCGCTGATCATGCTGCACGGCTCCGGGCCCGGCGTGAGCGCCTGGACGAACTTCCGGCACAACCTACCGGTCTTCGCGGAGCGTTTCCGGACCGTCATGCCCGATATGCCGGGGTTCGGTGCGTCCGGACTGCCCGAGTTGGACGAGGTGTACACGGTGGCGGCGGCGCGCTGGATCGTGCGCCTGATGGATCACCTGGGCATCGAATCCGCGTCGTTCATCGGCAACTCCATGGGCGGCGCGGTCGCCGCCGATCTGGCCGCGCTGTATCCCGAACGGGTGCGGCGCATGGCGATCATGGGGTCGGGCGGACTGTCGGTCGGCATCTTCGGCGCCGAACCGAGCGAGGGCTTCAAGCGTCTGTTCGAATTCCTCGAAACGCCAAGTCGCGCAGGCATGATCGCGTGGATCGAGACGATGGTCTTCAACCGTGAGCTGATCACCGACGAACTCGTCGACGAGCGCATGGCCAACGCCACCGCCGAGGGCGTGATCCCGCGGATGAAGCAGATCTTCGGCTCGATGTTCGATCCGGCCCGGCGCGCGACGTACACCCCGCTGTGGACCCGGGCGAGCAGCTTCACCACCCCGACCCTGATGCTCTGGGGTCGCGACGACCGGATGCTGCCCTACGACCAGGCGCATTTCGCCAACCGGTGGCTGCCGGAGGTCGAACTGCACACCTTCGCCCGCTGCGGGCACTGGCTGCAGGTCGAGCGCAAGGCCGAATTCGAGCGTGTCGCGATCGAATTCCTCACCAGGGACAGTGCGGCGTGAGTTCTCCGCGTCGCGGGGGCCGGGACAACCAATCAGCATTCCGGAGGTGTATGGCGTGGCACACGAAGTAGTCGAACGCATCGAGAAGCTGGGCCCGGAGTTCGCCGCCCTGGCGCCGGAGAACGAGAAGCTGGGCAAGCTCTCGGACAAGACCGCGGAGCTGATGCGGTCGGCCGGGGTGATCCGGTTGCTGCAGCCGAAGGAGTACGGCGGATACGCCGCGCACCCGCGCGATTTCGCCGAGGCCGTGATGGCCCTGGCCCGGTACGACGGGGCCGCCGGGTGGGTCGCGGGCGTGGTCGGCGTGCATCCGTGGGAACTGGCGCAGATGGATCCCCGTGTGGCACAAGATGTCTGGGGCGCGAACCCGGACACCTGGATCGCCTCGCCGTACATGCCGAACGGCATCGCCGATCCGGTGGACGGCGGTTACACCCTCACCGGCCGCTGGCCGTTCTCCTCGGGGTCGGACCACTGTGACTGGAACTTCCTGGGCGCGTTGGCCGGTGACGGCAAGGGCAAGCCCGCGCAGCCGCCCGGCGTACTGCACGTGCTCGTGCCGCGCTCGGACGCGCCGATCATGCCGGACACCTGGGATGTCATCGGCCTGTGCGGGACCGGGAGCAAGGATGTCGTCGTCGAGAACGCGTTCCTGCCCGAGTATCGCACCGTCGATCAGAGCGATGTGCAATTCGGCACTGCCGCAGCGCGTTTCGGCCGGACCGAGACGCTGTATCAGCTGCCCTTCACCTCGATGTTCCCGCTGGGCATCACCTCCGCGGTGATCGGCATCTGCGAGGGCGGGCTTGCGCTGCACCTGGCTCAGCAGCGCGATCGCGTCGCGGTGACCGGCGTGCAGGTCAAGGACGATCCTTACGTGCTGTTCGCCGCGGGTGAGGCCGCGGCGGAGATCCAGGCGTCGCGGATGCAGTTGATCGACGGGATCAGCGGGCTCTACGACAAGATGGAGGCCGGTGTCGAACTGACCATCGAGGACCGATCGATGGTGCGGCGCAACCAGGTTCGTTGCGCGTGGCGGGCGGTCGCGGCGCTGGACGAGATCTTCGCCCGCTCCGGCGGCAACGCGCCGCGGCGGGACAACCCGCTGCAGCGGTTCTGGCGCGATGCCCACGTCGGGCTGGCGCACATGATCCACGTGCCGGGTGTGGCATACCACGCCAACTCCCTGACCGCGATGGGATTGGAACTGCCCCCGTCTATGCAGGTGCTGATCTGATGATCGAGGGGCGGTACTTCCGGGACGTGCTCGGGCACTTTCCCACCAGCGTCGTCGCGATCACCACCACGGACGCCGACGCGCGCCCGCGGGCCATGGTCGTGGGCACCTTCGCCTCGGTCTCGCTCGATCCGCCGCTGGTGTCGTTCCTGGTGGACCGCTCCTCGTCCACACTGCCCTCGATCCTGGCCGCCGGGCGATTCTGCGCCGGTGTGCTCGCCGGGGATCAGGAACCGTTGTCCCGCAAGCTGTCCGGGCGCGCCGTCGACCGGTTCGCCGGAGTGTCCTGGCGGCCTTCAGAATTGGGGAATCCGATTCTGGACGGGGTGGTGGCGTGGGTGGACTGCCTGGTCGAGCGGGATGTGGAACTGGGCGATCACTACCTGGTCGTGGGGCGGGTCCACGAGCTGCGGGCGGAGTCGATCAAAACTCCGCTGTTGTTCTTCCGCGGTGGTTACGGCGACTACCTCGCCACCGCGCCGGTTGTGCTGGACCGGATGGTCGGCTGGTAGATCGACGGAGATCTGTTCGTGAACAGGGGATGCCCGTGGTGGACGACAGGTCAGCTGTTCAGCCGCCGCGCTGCGTGCTGTCGAGTCCGCGGTGCGGCGGCTGCGGCATGTCCGGGGGAGGTTCGGGTGAAGGCGGCGTCGAAGATGTCCCGGGCGCGGCGCGCGGTGTCCGCGCGGTCCTGCGGGTCGGATTTCGCGATCATGGTCGCGAGCATCGCGACCGCGACCATCGCGTGATCGGTGGAAAGGTGGGTGCCCAGGGTCCCGGCGGCCTGTTCGCGCTCGACGATCAGGGCGATCGTGTCGCGGGTGCGATCGCCCAGCAGGGTCACCCGCGGATCGCCCCGGTTGGAGTTCATCAGCTCGGTCAGCGCCGCCGAGCTCAGCGCCTGTTCGGTGACCCGGTCGAACAGGTCGGCCAGAGTGGTGTCCGGTTGTACCGCAAGCGATTCCAACTCGTGGATACTCGGCTCGAAGACCGCCGCGGCGAGCGCTATCCGGTCGCTGAAATGGCGGTACATGCTGCCCTGTCCGACGCCCGCCCGACGCGCGATCTCCTTCATGGGGGCGGTGTAGCCCAACTCGGCGAAGACCTCCCGCGCGGCGTCGATGAGGGCCTGCCGATTGGCGGGCCCGGCACTGGGTCCGCGATTTGCTTTCGGAGATTGCGGCATGCGTGTAGCGTAGTACCGGACAGCGGTGTCCGGTATGGAGGTGTCATGAACCACAGCAGCTACGAACTCCAGAACACGACGCTGGGCGTCGTCACCGGTGTCGGTGGCACACTGGGCGCGGCCTGCGCCCGTCAGCTGGTCGATCACGTCGACCGGCTGCTACTGGCGGACCGGGATCCGCATGCCGCCGCGGCCGCGGCGCGCGAACTCGTGCACGACGCCGGTGTGGCCGCCGAACCGTTCACTCTCGACGTCGCCCACGAGGACGGTCCGGAGCGGCTGGCCGCGCGAATCCGTGAACTCGGCACCTTGCGTGCGGTGGCACACATGGATTTCTGCACACCGTCCATGGCCACCGCCGGGGAACTGCTCACCGATCTGGTCGCCACCGCCCGGCTCGCCGAAGCACTCCGGCCGCTGGCCGGCAACGGAACCGCCACTGTGGTGCTGTCGGCCATGTCGCCGATGTTGGACCCGAACATCCCGGATCCGGCCGCGCTGGCGGTTCTCGACGATCCGCTGCACCCGCGATTCGCGGAGCGGATGCGCGAGGTCCTGGGAGCCTCCATCGACACTCCGGCCGCGGCGTCCACCTGGGCCAACCGCGGCATTCACCGTTTCGTGCGCCGGGAGTCGGTGCGGCTGGGCGCGGTCGGTGCGCGGATCTGCTCTGTGTCCAAGGGCATCATCGACCTCCCCTCGATGCGGATGGATGCCGCGGAGTTCCCGGGCATCGACCGGATCGTGCAGACGACGCCCCTGGGACGGATGGGGCACGCGGAGGAGGTGGCCGCGGTGGTGACTTTCGCGCTGTCCGAACAGGCGAGTTTCCTCAACGGCATCGATCTGCTGGTCGATGGCGGTGCGTGTGCCGCCGCCGATATCAGCCCGGTCCATGCTCCGGCGGCGACGCGTACCGCGGTGCTGGCGGGCTGAACCCGCTTGGCACCGCGAACTGCTCACGCCGAAAGTGCGAAACCGCCTGTCACCCTGAGCGTTTCACCGGTGACGAAGGCGGATTTCGAGGATGCGAGATACAGCAACGCCTCGACGATGTCGTTCTCGCTGCCTTCGCGCGTGAGAATCTGCTGGCCCAGAACGCGTTTCAGGTCGGCCTCGGGCAACTGCGCGCGGACGGTGTCGGTGAGGATCAGTCCCGGCGCGATCGCGTTGACGCGGATGCCGTCGGGGGCGAACTCGCGCGCGAAGGACATCGTCAGACCGCGCACGGCGAGTTTGGAGACGCCGTACACGGTGTGGTTCGCGTACGCGGCGGAGGAGGAGATGTTCACCACCGCAGCCCCGGGACGACCGGTCATCAGCGGATGCGCGGCCATCGTGCAGACCACCGTGCCCAGCACGTTGACGTCGAATACCCGCCGGACCGTGGGCAGGCCCAGTTCGGTGAACGGGCGGTTGTAGGCCGCGTGCAGTCCGGCATTGTTGACCAGGATGTCCAGGCCGCCGTGGCGTGCGGCGACCGCGTCCATCGCGGCGGCGACGCCGGATTCGTCCGCGACATCGCAGGCCAGTCCCGTGACGTCCGCGTCGTTCGCGGACAGTTCCGCGGCGGCCGATGCGGCGGCCTCGCCGTCGATGTCCGCCAGGACGACCCGGGCGCCGCGTTCGGACAGGGCCGCGCCGAACGCCTTGCCGAATCCTCGCCCGCCGCCCGTGATGAAGGCGACCTTGTCCTGGAATTCGTTGTCTGCCATAAGATTACTCACTTACCTCTCGTACTTCACCGGGTCAGCGCGGTGCGAATCGCTGGCCCGCGTCCAGGCGCAGGCACTGGCCGTTCAACATGGGGTTGTCGACGACGGCGAGGGCGAGTTTCGCGTACTCCTGCGGCCGTCCCAGCCGGTGCGGGAAAGCCGCATCCTTGACCAGCGCGCTTCTGGTCTCCGCCGGAATCTTCTCCGTCGCACCGGTTTCGAACAGACTGGGCGCGATGGCCACCACGCGGATGCCGCGGGAGCCGAGATCGCGAGCCATGGTGAGCGACATTCCCGCGATGGCGGCCTTCGCGGCCGAGTACGCGACCTGCCCGATCTGGCCCTCGAAGGCGGCGATGGACGAGGTGTTGATGATGACGCCCCGCTCCCCGGTGCCGTCGGGATCCTCGGGCTCATTGTGGTTCATATGGGATGCGGCCAGCCGGCTGATGTTGAACGTCGCCACAGCATTGAGGTCCAGGATCCGGCGGAAGGCCGTCAGATCGTGCGGGCCTTGCTTGCCGAGCGTGCGCTGCACACTGCCACCGCCTGCGGTGGTCACGGAGATGTGCAGTCCGCCGAGGGTTTCCACGGCGGCGGCGAGTGCTTTCTCGGTACCGTCGAAGTCGGTGACGTCCACCTCGTGGAAGCTCGCGCCGATCGTCGCGGCCACCTCGGCTCCCGCCGAGCCCGTCCGATCCAGGATCGCGACACTGGCCCCGCGCGCGGCGAGCAGTTCCGCGGTGGCCCGGCCCATGCCCGACGCGCCGCCGAACACCACGGCCTTCCGGTTGCTGATCTCCATCGAATTCCTTTCGAGCTAAAGAGCTGTCGCGGCCTGTTGCAGCAAGGTGCACAGGCGGTCGCGGTGGACGTCCGTGTCGCCGTACAGCACGCAGTCGGTCTTGGCGCGGCGGATGTACAGGTGCAGATCGTGTTCCCAGGTGAATCCGATGCCGCCGTGCAGTTGCAGGGCCGAATCCGCGACGTCGGCGGCCCCGCCGGAGGTGTAGGAGGCGGCGACGCACGCGGCCCGCGCGCGGTCGTGCGCCTCGCCATCGGCGGCCATGGCCGCGTAGTAGATGGCAGCGCGGGAGCCGTGCACGAGCATCGCCATATCGGTGCACGCGTGCTTGACCGCCTGGAAACTGCCGATCGGGCGATCGAACTGCACCCGGACCTTGGTGTAGTCGACGGTGAGTTCGAGCGTGCGCTGCATGGCCCCCAGGGCATCGGCACAGCACAGGACGGTCGCGTAGTCGAGTGCGCGTTGCACCTCGTCCGGTCCGCCGGTCAGCCGGTGGTCCGCCGGGACGCGCACGTCCTGGAAACGAATTTCGTAGAACGCTCGGGTCGAGTCGAGTGAGTGTTCGCGCCGTAGCCGAACCCCCGGCGCGTTCCGGTCGACCAGGAACGATGCGGGTGCGTCGTCGTGGATCGCGGTGACGAGCAGCCAGCGCGCACCGCCCGCGTCCTGTACCGCGGTCTTGACTCCGTCGAGTACGACGAAGTCGCCGTCCGTGCGGGCGATGGTTCGGATGCCGTCGAGCGTCCAAGGTGTGTCTCGCTCACCGAAAGCCCAAGTGGCCCAGCTCGATCCGCTCGCCAGCTCGGTGCAGACACGTTCGCGCAGATGCGGTGGCCCGGCTGTCGCCACGGCGGCCCCGACGATCGCGGTCGACAGAAACGGTCCGCGAGCGAGTGCACGACCGGCCTCTTCGGCGACGAGAGTGAGTTCGATCAAACCCTGACCCGTGCCGCCGTACTGCTCAGGGAGGGCCAGACCGGGCCAGCCGAGTTCCCCGGCCAGCCGCCACAATTCCGGATCCACGTCCTGCTCGTTGTCGAGCCAACTTCGTACGACTCCGATCGGGGCCCGGTCGGACAACAGGTCGCGCGAGATCTCTCGCAGCATCGCCTGCTCTTCGCTGAGCTCGAAGTTCATCAGTCACCACCCGTGTCCGCAAGAGGTCGTTGCGTAGATGAAAGTATCCTTTTTTACGACCTAAGTCGACCTCTCGTCTCAATAACTACCCGGCCACGAGCGCCGAGGCGCAAACAGAGTGTAATAAATTGACGCAGTGGATGTGGTATTGATCGGCTGCATCGCTGCCGATCCGGTGGCCGATCCGAGACTGCGGACATGTTCGAGCACATGTCTGGCGACGGAAGGCTCGGATCGGCTCGTTGCCCGCCTGCGCGAGAGTTTCCGCTCAATGGAAGGACGCGGGTGTTGTTCGCGCGCAACGGTTGTGATGTGCGACATGCGTCGCGGGCCGCGACGCGCATGTGCAGATCTCGAAAGGAGTCGACGATGAATGCTGTTGTGCATTCGCGTGAATCGTCCGGGCCGCCCGTGGTGTCGGCGAATTTCCGGATCGTCCAGGGTGCCTGGCTGCTCGCGGCGAACATACCGGCCGCCGCGGTGCTGCCGTCGCTGACGATTCCCGGGGGCCGGTCCGAGCGGGAGCGCGGTGTGCGCACGGCCGACGGCGTGGTCACGTGATGCTGGGGCTCATCGTGGCAGCCAACCTGTCGGTCCTGCTGTTCGCCCTGGTCTGCCGCGCATACGACCGGCACACGTTCGCGGTGTCCGCCCGCGGCCACGACCAGGGCCTGCCATATAGAGTATCCTCTTTATCGAAGATGCTCAGAAAACTTCGGTGGAAAGGCGGGGAGAGATCATGAAGAGGGTATGTAATCGCGCCCGGACGGGCATCGTGGACCGCGTCGCGACAGCCGGACTCCCGCGACCGGGGGCGGCGCTGTGAGCCTGGTCTTCACCGCCGAACAGGATGAGCTGCGCGCGACGGTGCGCCGGTTCCTGGCCGACAAATCACCGAGCGCGCAGGTGCGACGCTGGATCGACAGCGTCGACGGCTACGACCCCGAGCTGTGGCGTCGGATGGCCACGGAACTGGGCCTGCACGGTGTGGCGCTGCCCGAGCAGTTCGGCGGTTCGGGTGGCGGCCCGGTCGAGCTGGGTATCGTGCTGGAGGAGCTGGGGCGGGCTCTGGTCCCCTCGCCGTACTTCGCCACGGTCGCGCTGGCGGGCCAGGCCCTGATGGCATCGAATGATGTTGCGGCCCAAGAGCGTTGGCTGCCGGGCATTGTGGACGGTTCGGTGATCGCCACCCTGGCCCTCGCCGAGGAATCCGGGTCCTGGAGGCTGGAAGACGTCTCGACCGTCGCCGCGCCCGGCCCCTGGGCCTGGACGCTCTCGGGCACGAAGATGTTCGTCATCGATGGCCACCACGCCGATCTGCTGCTGGTGGTGGCGCGGACCGAATCGGGGCCGGGGCTGTTCGCGGTCGCCGCCGAGGCGGCCGGTCTCACTCGCCGTCCCATCGAAACATTCGACGCAACGAGAAGATTGGCGCGGATCGACCTGGACGGCGCACCGGCGCAACGCGTCGGACCCGACGGCGATGCGACGCACTATCTGCGCGAAGTGCTGGATCTGGCGGTGACAGCCATGGCCGCTGAACAGGTCGGCGGAACCCAGGCATGCCTGGACGCGGCGGTCGAGTACGCCAAGATCCGCGTTCAGTTCGACCGGCCGATCGGTTCGTTCCAGGCGATCAAACACAAATGCGCGGACCTGCTGCTCGACCTCGAGGCGGCGCGCTCGGCCGCGTATCACGCGGCGTCGGTCGCGGCCGGGGAACCGAGTGCAGTGCCCGCCGCTGCGGCGATGGCGGCGGCCTGGTGCTCGGCGACCTTCACCCGGGCGGCCAAGGAGAACATTCAGATTCACGGCGGCATCGGATACACCTGGGAACACGACGCGCATCTGTATCTCAAGCGCGCCAAGGCATCCGAGCAGCTGTTCGGCGCTCCCGCACTGCATCGGTCCAGGCTGGCCGAGCTGGTGGGAATCGTGCGGGAGGACCCGGGAACGAACAATCGTGCCGAGCGCGGCTCGGTTCTGGCGAAAGGCTGACCACGTGGGAATTCGCGACCGGCTGTCTGAGCTTCTGGCAGAGGCGCCCGCCGATGCCGAGGCGATCGAGCACGACGAGCACTGGTGGACCTGGGGGCGCGTGCGGCAGACCGCGCAAGCCGTGATCGCCGAACTGGAGGCGGCCGGTCTGGGGGAGGACGCTCGCGTCGGCGTCGTGCTGGAGAACCGGCCCGAGCATGTCGCCGTGGTAGCGGCCCTGATCGCTTCCGGTCGCTGCGTGGTGACGCTCAGCCCGTTGCAGCCCCCTGCCCGTCTTGCCGCCCACATCGCGCGGTCCGGACCGCCGGTCGTGATCGCCGGAACCGAAGCGCTGTCCCGGCCCGGCGTACTCGACGCGGTGCGGCGGGAGGGGGGCTTGGCGCTCGAACTGCGCACTGATGGCACGGTGCATCGGGCGGGCGGGGAGGTTCGTAGTCCGAATGGCGACTCGAACGCCTCCCCTCTGGTGAATCCCGGTGTGGCCGTGGAGATGCTGACCTCCGGAACAACCGGCGCACCGAAGACGGTGAATCTGCGGTTCGAGCAACTCGACCAGGCGCTGGTCTCCGGCGGACAGGTGCCCAGGGCCGACCGTCTGCTCTCCCGCTCGGCCTCGTTGGTATCCGCCCCGCTGGTGCATATCGGCGGGCTGTGGCGGGCGCTGGCCTGCCTGGCCACCGGTCGCCGGATGATCCTGATGCCCAAATTCGTTCTCGACGAATGGGTCTCGGCCGTGGAACGACACAAGCTGCGTGCCGCGAGCCTGGTTCCGGCGGCTTTGCGGACCGTCCTGGACGCCGATGTGCCCGCGGACCGGATCGCCAGTCTGGAGGTCGTCACCTCTGGTACCGCCCCGTGCCCGAAGGAGTTGGCGGACAGATTCTTTCGCACCTACGGCATTCCGGTGCTGATGACCTACGGCGCCACCGAATTCGCCGGTGCGGTCGCGGGATGGACGTTGCCACTGCACCGGCAGTGGTGGGATCGCAAAGCAGGCAGCGCCGGTCGTGCGCTCGCGGGTGCACAGCTGCGCATCACCGGTGACGACGGCGCGCAACTCCCGGACGGACAGCCGGGTCGGCTCGAGGTCCGCACCGCGCAGACCGGGCAGGGCGCTGGAAATTGGGTGCGCACGAGCGATCTGGCCCGGATGGACACCGACGGGTTCCTGTGGATCGAGGGCCGCGCCGACGACGCGATCATCCGCGGCGGGTTCAAGGTGCAGCCCGAAACCGTGCAGCGGGTACTGGAAAAGCATGCAGCGGTTCGGGAAGCCGCAGTGGTCAGCATGCCGGACGAGCGGCTCGGTCAGGTGCCCGTGGCGGCGGTCGAGATCGCTTCCGGGCAGCCCGGACCCGAAGTGGCCGAACTTGTCGAGCTGTGCCGGGCGCATCTGCTGCCGTACGAGGTGCCGGTGCACGTCGTCGTGCTGGAGGAATTGCCGCGCACCCCGTCGAGCAAGGTGAGCCGGGTCGAACTTCTCGACCTCCTGCGCGCCCGCCTCGCGACGGGGGCCACGACGTGAACGATCGAGAAGGAGTTTCGATGACGAGCTCGCAGCGCGCCGCGCAGTTCGGCGTACTGACCGACGAGGCGGTGGAGCGATCCCGCTTGCGCCTGGGTGTGCCGAAGCCGCAGCACAATCCGCCGCACAACTACGAGGTGACCTGGGATGGCGTGCGGCACTTCGCCTTCGGCTACGGCGACGACAACCCGCTCTATTGCGATCCGGAGCACGCGGCGAACACCCGCTGGGGTTCGCTGATCGCGCCGCCCACCTTCCTGTACACCATGGGCGAGGACGCCGCGCCGACACCGGACGCCGAGACGAAGGCGCTGCTCAAGGGTGACCCGTTCGCCGGGCTCGGCTCGTACCAGGCCGTCATGGAATACGAATGGTGGCAACCACTTCGGCTGGGTGACCGCTGCCGGGTGTTGCAGACCCAGGTCGGCGTCGCCCTGAAGCCGAGCCGATTCGGTGGGCGCACAGCGCATGTCACCCAGGACTACCTGTACGCCAACGGGCGCGGCGAGATGCACGCGGTCCGGCGGGGCACCTGGATCAACGCCGAGCGGCACACCTCCAAGAAGCGATCCGCCGAGACGCTCGTGCAGCAGCCCTACACTCCGGCCGAACTCGCCGAGATCGACGCCGCCTATGCCGCGGAGACCAGACGCGGCGCCCGGGCACGCTGGTGGGAGGACGTCGAAATCGGAGATGTCCTGCAGCCCAGGGTGAAAGGGCCGCTGACCACGACCGATGTGGTGGTGTGGCATCTGGGCTGGGGTATGCAGCTCACCCCGCCGGGCGCGTTCAAGATCGCCGCCGGGATCCGGCGCAAGGCACCGGGCCTGTATCCGCCGAACCCGTTGAACATCCCCGACACCGTGCAGCGTCTGCACTGGGAGCCCGAACGCGCCCGCGAACTCGGTCTGCCGAATCCCTACGATTACGGCGGCATGCGCGAGACCTGGCTGGTGCATCTGCTCACCGATTGGATCGGTGACGACGGCTGGTTGTGGAAGTTGCGCTGTGAGCACCGCAAGTTCAACTACCTCGGTGACACCACCTGGGTGCGCGGATCGGTGG
Source organism: Nocardia coffeae (assembly GCF_019890715.1). Taxonomy (NCBI): domain Bacteria; kingdom Bacillati; phylum Actinomycetota; class Actinomycetes; order Mycobacteriales; family Nocardiaceae; genus Nocardia; species Nocardia coffeae. The sequence continues at coordinate 106,492 of NZ_JAINZY010000010.1, forward strand.
TGGACAAGCGAAAGGTGGACGGTCGCAACGAGGTTCACCTCGAGGTGCGCTGTGAGAACCAGCGCGGCGAGATCACCACCCCGGGCACGGCGGTGGTCCTGCTGCCCAGCCGCGAGCGCGCGGTCGAACTACCCGCGCCCCCGGCTCCCGATCTGGACGGCATGGTGGCGCACGAACTGGCCCGGTTCAGTGTCTGAACGGCCCGTCGCGTAATGCCTGTGTCACAAGGGTTTTCACTGCCACCAAGGAGTGAGGGCGTCGAGGTGGCGGCGCATGCGATGCCGCGCCATCCCGGCGTCGCCCTGCAGAATCGCGTCGAGGATGCGGCCGTGTGCCTGCTCGACCTCGTCGGCGGCCTGCGCGCCGGGCAGCGGCTGTTCGCTGCCGGCCGCGTGCCGTCGGAACAGTTCGGTGAGGATCGCCAGGAACAGCGACAACACCGGATTGCCCGCGAGCGCGGCCAGTTCGGTGTGGAACAGGTCGGCCTTGCGTGGATCCTCCGGTGGTCCCTCCGACGGCCAGCGCACGGCTTGGCCGAGTCGCTCGGCCGCGTCCGGATCACCGTCGGCGAGGCGCTCGGTCACTCGGGCGACCAGGCCCAATTCGATGGCGTTGCGCACGGTCTGCAGATCCGCTGCGGTGACGCCCTGGTATTCCAGGTACAGCGCCATGGTGTCCACGCTGGCCTGGGGTTCGGGTTCCGCGACGATCAGTCCGCCGCCCGGACCGCGACGCATCCGGGCCACCGAGTGGTACTCCAGCAGTCGCACCGCCTCGCGCAGCACCGCGCGGCTGACGCCGTAGCGGGCCAGCAGATCGGCCTCGGAGCCCAGCACCATACCGACCTGCCAGCCGCGCGCGGCGATGTCCTCGTGGATCCGGCCTGCGACGAGCTCCGCGAGTTTGGCCCCCGGGCTCTCGACGACCTCGGGTTCGACCACCGGGCCCTTGATTCGGGAGGTGCGTCGGACGCGATGCTTCTCGATCCACTCGGCCACCGTTTCCAGGTGGGCGGTCAGTTCGGTCTGGGCGCGGGCGCCGTCGCCCGCGATCACCGCGTCGGCGATGGCTCGATGTGCCTCGTGCGCAACGGTTTTGGAGTCCAGGACCTCGGCCTTGGAGAGTCTGCGGGAGGTGTGCGCGTAGCGGGCGGTCAGGCGGGTGAGCACCTCGATGAACAACTGCAGCACCGCATTTCCGGACAGCGTGCCCAGCATGAGGTGCAGCGGGTCCTCGGAGGAAGCTCCCGGTTCCTCCCGGCGCGCGGACTCCTGCGCCAGGATCGCGCGCAGGGATTCGATGCTGTCCTCGGTGATCCGCTCGGCCGCCAGGCCCGCCGCGATCGGCTCCAGCAGCAGCCGGGCCTCGAGCAGATCCGCAACGCTGGTGCCGACGTATTCGAGGTAGATGACGATGGCCCGGGTGGCGGGACCGGCGTCGGGTGCGGAGATGAACAGCCCGCCGTTGGGCCCGCGGCGCATCCGGGCGACCTGATGGTGTTCGAGCAGCCGCACCGCCTCGCGCAGCACCGATCGGCTCACTCCGAACTGCTCGCGCAAGCCGACTTCGGAACCCAGCGACTGCCCGACGGGCCAGCCCTGCCGGATGATGCTTTCCTCGATGCGGTGCGCGATCTGGGCGGCCAGTTTGCCGCCCACGGCTTCGGTCTCGACACGCGGCTCGCCGTCGGCGGGCTCGGTCTCGATGGCGGTCGCCATGGACACTCCTCGGGGTGGGTTTCGGATCCTCAGTGTAGTCAGCGGTGCGACCGGGACGGGCATGACGTGCGGTCCGGTCGTGCGACGAGTTGGATTACGGGCCACTGTTTCGCTGGGGTGGGTAGGTTGTTCCGGTCAGGTGGGCATCAGAAGAAAGTTTACTCTTTTAGATATTTCATCCCGATCAATGGGATATTTTCCGGACAGTCGTCGGAAACTCTGAATATTGAGTGTATTCAATGCGAGCGCTGTGGGCTCGAGGCGAGGAGCGTGGGGTAATGCGGTTGGAGTCCACGCCGGAGCTGGAGGCGTTCCGGCAGCGGGTACGCGCGTTCGTCGCCGAACACGCCCCCGGCATCAAGGCGCACGCCGGAGTCCGCGCCCCCGATCCCGAACTCGTTCCGGCGATCCGGGATTGGACCGCGAAGCTGTACGCGGCGGGTCTGCTGGGCATCGACTGGCCCGCGGAATTCGGCGGTCGTCCCGACGCCCATCCGCTCGAATCGTTCGTCGTCGCCGAGGAGATCGCCCGCGCTCGCACCTGGTCGCCGATCGGGGCCGCGACACTGGCCGCCGCCGCGATCATCGATTTCGGTACCCCGGAGCTGCGGCAACGGCTGCTGCCCCGGATTCGCGGCTGCCAGGACATCTGGTGTCAGCTGTTCAGCGAACCGGGTGCGGGCTCGGATCTGGCGGCGCTGCGCACCCGGGCCCGGCTCGAGGGGGAGGGGCCGGACGCGGTATTCGTCATCGACGGGCAGAAGGTGTGGACAACCAATGGCCAGCACGCCGATATGGGCTATCTGCTCGCGCGCACCGATCCCGGCGCACCCAAACATCGCGGAATCACTGCCTTCGCCCTGGATATGCGCACGCCCGGCGTCACCGTCCGGCCGCTGCGCGAGATCACCGGAACCACCGATTTCAACGAGGTCTTCCTCGACGAGGTCCGCATTCCGGTAGCGAATGTGATCGGCCGGGTGAACGAGGGCTGGCGGGCGGCGATGAGCAGTCTGGGGCACGAGCGTTCGGGGGTGGCCGCACGCGGGGCGGAATTGCTCACCACGTTGGACGACCTGCTCCGGTTGGCATCCGAAACCAATGTGAACAACGTTGCGGCACTGGAAGATTCCGCGACCCGCCGGACCATCGGAGAACTCGCCACCAGGGTGCACGTGAACGCCGCGATTCTCGGGCTCACCCAGTCCCGCATGCTGCATCACAGCGAGCAGCCCGCCGACGCGCCCCTGGGCAAGATCTTCTTCAGCGAACTCAATCACGACCTGGTCGCGTTCGGAGTCCGGCTGCAGGGCACCGCGGGTCTGCTGAGCGAGGCAGATCCGGCGGCGGTGGCCGGTGGCTGGTGGCAGGACGCGCAGCTGTACTCGCGGGCCTACACGATCGCGGGAGGAGCCAACGAGATCCTGCGTACGCAGGTCGCCGAGCGCGGGCTGGGATTGCCCCGCGAGGCGCCGCCGCGGTGAGCTCGCCGGTGCCGGAGACCGGAGGTCCGCCGCGTGCGGCGGCACCGGCGACCGAGTCGAAACGGGCGACGGCGCAGGACTTTCCACTGGGCGAGATGATGTGCGACGCCTTTTTCGGGCGGTGCTACAGATGGGATGTCCTGGCGTGGATGCGGCCCCACGCGGCCACCCGAGGAACTGCCAGACGAGGAGGGAGCACGGCCATGCGATTGCCGTCGTGGACGAGATTCGGTGCGGTATGCGGAAGAACGGTGTTCGAGTCGTGAGTCGGACGATCGGATTCGTCGGCGCGGGCCGGATCGGCGAGCCGATGGTGGAGCGGCTGCTGGCTGCCGGGCATCGGGTGCGGCTGTATGCGCGGCGGGCGGAGGTCCGCGATCGGCTGGTCGCCGCGGGAGCCGAATCCGTTGCGCAGGTTCGTGATATCGCGGACTCGGACGTGGTGATCAGCTGCCTGTTCAGTGACGATCAGATCGCGGCCGTCCTGCCTGCGGTGGTCGGGGCGATGGCGTCGGGGACGGTTCTGCTCTCGCACACCACCGGCACCCCGGCCACCCTGCGCGGTCTGCGCAACTTCGCGCGCGACGGCGCGCCCGCGATCGTGGACGCGCCGTTCAGCGGCACCGCCGACGCGGTGCGCGCGGGCGAGCTGGTGGTCTTCCTGGGCGGCGAGCCCGCGCACGTGGCGGTGGCCCGCGAGGTCATCGGCAGCTACGCCGGTTCGATCATCGACACCGGCCCGGCCTGCTCGGCCCTGCACGTGAAACTGATCAACAATCTGCTGTTCGCCGCGATCGCCCAGCTGACCCTGAACGCCACGGAAATCGCTGCCGCACAGAACATCACCGAATCCGCGATGCTCGATGCGCTCGCCCTCGCCAGCGCCGGAAGCACCGCGGGACGCTACATCGCCGCCCGCGGCGGATCCGCGGGCTTCACCGCGTCGGTCGAGCCCTTCCTGCGCAAGGATGTCGCCGCGGTCCGCGAGGCGCTGGCCGATTCCGGCGCGGATCTGTCGACGCTGCTGTCCGCGGCCTACACCGGGCCGATGCACCTGCGCCACCACACCACCATCGAGAACGGTTCCGCCTCATGAAGATCACCATCGATACCTCCAAATGCTCCGGTCACGCGCGCTGCTGGGCGACGTCTCCGGACGTATTCGAACTCGACGACGACGGCTACGCTGTCGCCTACGACGGCGAGGTTCCCGCCGAACTGGCCACCGCGGCCCGGGAGGGCGCGCTGGCCTGTCCCGAGCGGGCGATTGCCGTAGAGTGACCGTCGGATCAGTCTTTTCCCAAGTCCCGCAAAGGAAGTCACCGTGTCGCTGACCGTACTGGATCCGCATTCGGCCCTGATCGTGATCGATCTGCAGAAGGGTGTCGCGGCGCTGCCCCTGGCCCATCCGGTCACCGAGGTGACCGGTAATGCGGCCCGGCTGGCCGAAGGGTTCCGGGCGCACAAGCTGCCGGTGATCCTGGTCCGCGCGACCGGTATGGCTCCGGGCCGCACCGAACGATCGTTCAGCAGGTCCGATGCGCCGCGCCCACCGGCCGATGCGGCGGACCTCGTTCCGGAGCTGAATCAGCAGGACTCCGATTACGAGCTGGTCAAGCAGACCTGGGGTGCGTTCATGAACCCGGAGCTGGACCGGCTGCTGCGGGAGTTGGCGGTCACCCAGGTCGTGGTGATCGGTATCGCGACGAGTTTCGGCGTCGAGTCCACCGCGCGCCAGGCGTACGAGCACGGCTACCACGTCACCCTGGCCACCGACGCGATGACGGATTTCAGCGTCGAGGCGCACGAGGGCAGCGTCACCCGGATCTTCCCGTCCCTGGGCGAAACCGGGACCACCGAGGAGATCCTCGCCCTGCTCGAGCAGACCTCCGCGACGGCCTGAGCTCAGGCGTTCTCGAGATAGGCCAGCACCGCCAGGACACGGCGGTGCCCACTGTCGGTCGGCGGCAGCCCCAGCTTCTGGAAGACGTTGCCGATGTGTTTGCTGACCGCGCGCTCGGTGACCACCAGGGTTGCCGCGATGGTCGTGTTGTCGTGTCCGGCGGCCATCAGTTCGAGCACTTCGCGTTCGCGCGGCGTCAGCGAGTCCAAGGGCGAGTTCTTGCGTCGGGTGAGCAACTGGCTCACCACCTCCGGATCCAGCGCGGTGCCCCCGGCCGCGACCCGTTCGAGCGCGTCCAGGAATTCGCCGACCCGGCCGACCCGGTCCTTGAGCAGATAGCCGATCCCCGCCGCGCCGCCGCCGAGAAGTTCTGTGGCATAGGCGTGTTCGACGTACTGCGAGAGCACGAGCAACGGCAGATCCGGCAGTTCGGATCGGGCGGCGAGCGCGGCGCGCAGCCCCTCGTCCCGGAAGTCGGGCGGCATGCGCACATCGAGGACCGCGATATCGGGCCGATGTTCGCGCAGGGCGGGCAGGATCTCGGGACCGCTACCCGCGACGGCCGCCACCTGGTGTCCGGCGGAGGTCAGCAACAGCACCAGACCTTCGCGTAGCAGCGCGTTGTCCTCGGCGATCACCACACGCACGGCAACTCCACCTCGATCACGGTCGGGCCCCCGCCGGGGCTGGTGAGGGAGAAGGTGCCGTCCAACGCGGCGATGCGACGGCGCATCCCGGCCAGGCCGGAACCGCCCGGCGTGCTGCCGGTGTCCGGCGGCTTCTCCTGCGCGCCGCCGATACCGTCGTCACACACCGACACCCGCAATCCGCGCGGCATGTGCGTCAGGGTCACTTCGGCATGCCGGGCCCCGCTGTGTTTGGCCGCGTTCGTCAGCGCTTCTGCGACAACGAAATACGCGGCAGCTTCGAGTGCCGCGGGTGCGCGTGCGGTGTCGAGTGCGCGATCGGCGTCCACGGTGACCTCCAGCCCGTTGTCGGCTGCCAGCGCCCGGACCGCGCCGGGGAGACCGCGGTCGGTGAGGATCGGCGGGTGGATGCCTCGCACGATGTGGCGCAGTTCGGCCAATGCCTGTTCGACCTGCTGCTGTGCGTGATCGAGCATGGTTCGCGCGGCGATCGGGTCGTTGTCGAGGGCGCGTCCGGCCAGGCCGATCCGCATCCCGAGGGAGACCAGCCGGGCCTGGGTGCCGTCGTGCAGATCGCGTTCGATGCGCCGCAGCTCCGCCTCGTGGGCGGCGATCGCGCCCGCTCGCGTCTGGGTCAGTTCGGCCACCCGTGCGGCCAGCAGCGCTTTGGGCGGCGGCTGGAGCAGACGCCGCGACCACTCGGCATCCAGATCTGCCACCCGGCTGATCAGCGGCAGAACGACAGCCGTCCGGCCGAGGAGTCCACACCACACCCCGTCGACGAGGATTCCGGCGATCCAGAGCGGAATCACCACGACGGCCAGCAGCCCGTAGACGTAGTACGCCACCATCCACCGCAGATCCGAGAACGCGGTGGGGTCGTGGCGGACCGCGCGCAGGCTCTCTCGCAGTGCGCCCTCGATCGGCTGATAAGCCTCCGGAACCGGGGTGCCGGTCCACGCCGTGACCTGCCGTCGTTTGGCGCCCGCGAACCGCCGCACCAGAGTGACGGTCACGGGCACTATGCCGATGCCGACGACCACCACCGCGCCCGCCACCGTGAGCAGCAGGATGGTGATGAACAGATAGTTGCCGATCGCCAGCGCGGCGGCATCGGCTAGCTGCAGGGTTGCCCGTGCTGCCTGTCGCACTGTCCTTCGCATGTGCTCAGGCTATGCGAGTGCGAGCCGCAAGCCGGTGAAATCCGGTACCGGTCCGTGGTGTAGCCCGCTACACCACGGACTCGGGATCGCGCTCCCTCGTTGTGCGAGGCGAAAAACGGAATCGTTCACCGCAGACATTCACCACCTCGATTCCGAAGGATCCGTCATGAAATCGCTGCTCGCCAAGAAGTCCACGCTCTGGTTCCTGTTCCTGTTCAACGCCGCGGTCGCCCTGGCCGTCGGGTTCGCCCCGGTCGCCGAGGCCGTCGGTGCGGCCGGGATCGGGCAGGTGGTCACCTGCGCGGGCATGGGTGCGGTCGCGCTGGGCGCGGGGTCGGCGCTGTGGCTGCGCCGGGCCCGCCCGGCCTGATCCGCACTACGCCCGGTGCGGGACTGCGCGAAGGACGTTGCGCGCGATGACGTTTCGTTGGATCTCGTTGGTGCCCTCGCCGATCTCGAGGACCTTGGCATCGGCGTAGAGTCGGGAGATCTTGGATTCGCGGATGTAGCCGTAGCCGCCGTGGATCTGCACGCTCGCACCGGCGGCGCGGTTGGCCGCCTCGGAGGCGTACAGCTTGGCCATGGCCGCCGCCTGGCCGAAGGGCCGGCCGTTGTCGGCCAGCCAGGCGGCCCGGTAGACCAGGGCACGCGCGGCCTCGACCTCGGTGGCCATATCGGCGATCATGTGCTGCACCGCCTGGAACGCCGAGAGCGGTTTGCCGAACTGCTCGCGCGCGGCGGCATGTGCGGTTGCCAGGCGCAACGCCTCCTGCGCGAGTGAAAGTGCCAGTGCCGCAACGCTGATGCGCCCGGCATCGAGGACGTCGAGGAATTGCCGCAACCCGTTGCCCTCCTCGCCGATCAGGTTCTCGGCGGGAATGCGGCAGTTCTCGAAGATCAGTTCGCGGCTGTCCATGGCGTGCCAGCCGATCTTCCGCAGCGGTGCGCCCACGGAATATCCGGGGGTGCCGGTCGGGATGAAGAAGGTGCCGAACCGCTTGGCGCCGTCGTCGTTTCGGCCGGTGACCGCAAGAATGGTGACCCCGAGGCTGATCTCGGTGCCCGCGTTGGTGATGAACATCTTGGTGCCGTCGATCACCCACTCGTCACCCTCGCGGCGGGCAGTGGTGCGGATCCCGCTCGCATCGGATCCGGCGGTGGGCTCGGTCAATCCGAATGCGCCGATGTGGGTGCCCTGTGCGAGCGGCGTGAGCCATCGTCGCTTCTGCTCGTCGGTGCCGAAGACGGCCAGGGGGAGCGAGGCGATCGTGGAGTGCGCGTTCCAGCAGGCGGCGAAGGACTGATCGGCCGCGCCGATCGCCTCCATGGCCGCGACGTAGGAGAGATATCCGGCGGCGGTGCCGCCGTGCTCCTGCGGAATCAGCAGGCCGGTCAGATCCAGCTCACCCATCTTCAGGAATACCTCGGCGGGGAATCGCTCTGCCTCCGACCAGGATTCGGCGTACGGCTCGATCTCGGCCGCGGCGAAGTCACGGCAGAGCTTCTGTAGCTCGAGCGCCTCGGCGGGTAGGTCTAGATCCATGTCGGGGGTCCGTCCTGTCGGTGGTCACGTCGGTGACCCTTGTTCTTTAGAACAATCGGTATAATATTGACTCTATCGGCGCGCCGCGTCAACCGGCGGTGCGCCCCGCGACTCCCGTGACCGATTGGCAGAAGACCTATGACCGCAGCAGCGTTGACCCCACCGGATACGACGAGTCCGGCGGCGTTGTCGGAGATGTACCGCAGGATGTTCCGGATCCGGCGGTTCGAGGAACAGGCCGCGCGCCTGTACGCCGACAGCCGGATACCCGGTTTCCTGCACCTGTCCATCGGGCAGGAGGCATCCGCCGTCGGGGCCTGCTGGCCGCTGGACGATCGCGACGTGGTCACCTCGACGCACCGCGGCCACGGGCACTGCATCGCCAAGGGTCTGGACGTCGAGGGCATGTTCGCCGAGCTGATGGGCAAGGAGACCGGAACCTGCAAGGGCCGTGGCGGTTCCATGCACATCGCCGATCCTCGCCGGGGCATCTTCGGCGCGAACGGCATCGTGGGCGCGGGCCTGCCGATCGCTGTCGGTGCGGGCACCGCGGCCCAGTTGCGGCGCGCCGGGGGAGTGGTGGTCGCCTTCTTCGGCGACGGCGCGGTAGCCCAGGGCGTCTTCCACGAAGCGGTCAACCTGGCCGCGGTGTGGAATCTGCCGGTGGTGTTCTGGTGTGAGAACAACGGCTATTCGGAATTCTCACCCGCCGCCGACCAGCACCGCGCGAGCCTGCGCGAGCGCGCGATCGGCTACGGCGTGGAGTTCCACGCGGTGGACGGCAACGATGTGCTCGCGGTGGCGGAGTTGCAGGGCGCGATCGTCGCCCGGGTGCGCGGCGGCGCGGGCCCGATCCTGGTCGAGGCGAGCACCTATCGCTGGCACGGACATTACGAGGGCGATCCCGAGAACTACCGGGACACCACCGAACTCGACGAGTGGAAGCGGCGCGATCCGCTGCTGATCCTGGGCGCGGGCATGCGCGCGCGCGGACTCGGCGATCACCTCGCGGCCATCGAGAGCGAGGTCGAGGCCGAGATCGCCGACGCGATCGAGAAGGCGACGGCCGCACCGTATCCGGCTCCGGAGACGGTCGCGGACTACGTCACCTCGCCGCGTCCGGAGCTGCCCGAACCCGCGGTGCCGGACACCGGAACCTGGAAGGTCATGCACGCGGTCACCAACGCGCTGACCAAGGAGCTCGAGGATGATCCGGCGGTATTCCTGGCCGGTATCGACGTCGGCAAGGGCGGCAACGTCTTCGCGCTGACTCGCGGTCTGGCACAACGTTTTCCGGATCGCGTGCGGGACACTCCGATCTCGGAGAGCGCCATCATGGGCACCGCCGTCGGCGCGGCCATGGCCGGATTCAAGCCGGTGGTCGAGCTGATGTACTTCGATTTCATCGGCGTCTGCCTGGACCAGCTGATGAATCAGGCGGCGAAGATGCGGTTCATGACCGGCGGCGCGGTGAGCGTCCCGCTGGTGGTGCGCACCCAGTTCGCCGCGGGGAAATCCTCGGGGAGTCAGCATTCCCAGAGCCTCGAGGCGCTGCTGGCGCACATTCCGGGGCTAACGGTGGTGATGCCCTCGACTCCCGCCGACACCTACGGGCTGCTGCGCGCGGCGATCCAGGACCCGAACCCGGTGGTGTTCATCGAGAACCGCCTGCTCTACGGCATGAAGGGGCCGCAGCCGCCGGCCGATCACATCGTTCCGCTGGGCAAGGCGATCGTGCGCCGTCCCGGTACCGATGTGACCGTGGTGTCCTATTCGAAGCCGATCCACGACTGTCTCGCGGTCGCCGAACGCCTTGCGGCAGAGGGGTTGTCGGTCGAGGTGATCGATCTGCGCACGATCAGCCCGCTGGATTTCGACACGGTACTGGCCTCACTGCGCAAGACCAATCGCCTGGTCGTCGTGCATCAGGCGGTGGGGGAGTTCGGGATCGGGGCCGAAATCGCGGCGCGTGCCGTGCGGGAGGGATTCTGGCATCTGGACGCGCCGGTGATCCGGGTGACCGCCGGTACCTCGCCCGCGCCGTATACGCCCGCTCTGGAGCAACTCTGGCTGCCGGATCAGGAGCGCATCGAGGCGGCGATCCGGGAGTCCTTCGATATGCGGTCCTGACACGCGGTTCTGACCAGCGCCGACATGTTAGATCGAATGGTCGGTACAGTATATGATCAGACTTTCGGCGCAAATCAGGCGAAAGAGAGGATCCGATGCCCCGCCCACCCGGACACGGCCCCGCCTACGAGGTCAAGCGGCAGGAGATCATCGATACCGCCGCGGAACTCTTCGCGCGGAAAGGTTATTCCGCCACGGGGATCGTCGAACTCGGCGACAAGGTCGGCCTCGCGAAAGGGGCGCTGTACTACTACATCGGCTCCAAGGAGAATCTGCTCGTCGAAATTCAGGAGCGGGTGCTGAACCCGCTCATCGACGCCGCGCTGCGGATCCTGGAGTCCGAGGCTCCGGCGCTGGTGAAACTGCGCCTGCTGTCCGGTGAACTGCTGAGCATGATCTTCGCGCGACTGGACCACATCTGGGTCTACGAGCACGACTATCGCCAGCTCACAGGTAAGAATCGCACCCGTATGCTGGAGCGGCGGCAAGCCTTCGAGGGGGTGGTGCGTGCGCTGCTGACCGCCGCCATGGACGAGGGCTCGATCCGCAGATCCGATCCGACCCTGGCCACGTTGCAGTTCCTCAATATGCACAACCACACTTATCAGTGGGTCAAGCCGGGGCAGAAGTGGGATGCGGAGTTCCTGTCCGCGACCTATTGCGCCACACTGTTCGGCGGATTTGCCGGGGGCGCTTGCGATCTGGCGGCAGTGGAAGCGGGCGTGGCGGTGTACCGCACCGCACCGGCCGCATAGCGGTAGCGATCTCGCGGCGAGTCTTGACAGGATTGCGGCGTATGGTTTCTTATACCGATTGTTCGGAATAACTTTTCCCGAACAATCGACGCCGATATCCGAAAGAGGCCGATCATGGGTTCGAGACTCGAGGGCAAGACGATTCTGGTGACCGGGGCCGGGGGAGCGCTCGGCTCGGCGGTTGCTCGCAGCTGTGCCGCGGAGGGGGCGGGCCTGGTACTGGCCGATCTGAACGTCGAGGGCGTGCGGGCACTTGCCGACGAGATCGGAACTTCGGGCGGGACGGCATCGGCGGAACGGCTCGATGTCACCGACGGCGACGAGTTCGACGCGCTGGTCGCGGCCTCCGCCGAGCGGTACGGCACGCTCGACGGCCTGGTGAACACCGCGGGCATCGTGTCCCCGAACGCGCGCATCCACAACCTGTCCACGCAGGATTTCGAACGCACCGTCTCGGTCAACCTGACCGGAACCTTTCACGCGATCCGGGCGGTGGCCCGCACCATGCGGAAGCGCTCGCCGGTGTCGATCGTGAACATCGCCTCGGTCAGCGGCCTGACCGCGTGGTCGTATGCCGCGCCCTATTGTGCGTCCAAGGCGGGCGTGATCCATCTGACCCGGGTGGCCGCGCTGGAATACGCCAAGGAGGGCATCCGGGTGAACGCGGTGTGCCCGGGTACCTTTCCGACGGCCCTGCACGACACGCTGCCCGCCGAGGCGATGCAGGCCATCGAGGCGAAGCATCCGCTGGGGCTGGGCTCTCCGGAAAACCTCACGGGTGCGGTCGTCTATCTCGCCAGCGATGAATCCTCCTGGGTCACAGGGCATTCGCTGGTGGTGGACGGCGGCTACTCGCTGCCGTGAGCGCCCACCTGTTTCGGGTGGATTGCTGGTTGTGAGCCACGCCAGAGTTTATTAGGCTAATCGGTACATGAAACTTCGAGGATTCTCCTCCCCACAGCGAGGCCGTGCATGTTCAACTTTGCCTCCGTGCTGGATCGCAGCGCGCACCGATACGCCGGCAGGGTCGCCCTGTCCGAAGCCGATCGTGAACTCACCCACGCGGAACTGTCCGTCCGCGTCCAGGCCCTGTCCGTCGCCCTGCGACAGCTGGGGCTGGGCGCGGGCGACATCGTCGCGGTACTGCTCTACAACCGGCTCGAGTTCGTCGAGATCATGTTGGCGGCCAACCGCATCGGGGCGGCCGTACTGCCACTGAACTACCGGCTCTCGCCGGCGGAGTGGCAGTTCATCCTGGAACACTCCGAGGCGGCCGCGATCCTGACCGAGGCCGAGTTCATCGGCAGTATGGACGATCTGACGCCGAAGCTGCCCGCTGTGCGACACAAGCTCAGTGTCGATGGCGCGAACGGGAGTTGGCTCGGGTACGAGAGCCTGCTGACCTCGAATCTCGGTTCGAGCGCGCCGATCGTGGATGTCGAACCCGATGCGCTGCAACGGCTGATGTACACCTCGGGCACCACCTCGCGGCCCAAGGGCGTGATGATCTCGCATGCGAATCTGATCTGGAAGAACCTCGCGCACATCCTCGAATTCGGCCTGACCGACGCCGACAACACCCTGGTCTGCGGTCCGCTCTACCACGTCGGCGGGATGGATCTGCCGGGCCTGGCCACGCTGCATGCCGGTGGACGGATGAGCCTGGTGCGCCGCTTCGACGCCGCAGCGGTGATGACGGCGATCGAGACGTTGCGGCCGACCAACGTGTGGCTCGCGCCGTCGATGATGAATGCCCTGCTGCAACTTCCGGACATTCTCGGGCGTGACACCTCGTCGATCCGGTTCATCACCGGCGGTGGTGAGAAGATGCCGATTCCGCTGCTGGATCGCATCGGCCGGGCGTTCCCGCAGGCATGGTTCGCCGATGCGTACGGTCTGACCGAGACGGTTTCCGGCGACACCGTGAACGATCCGGCACATATGCGGACCAAGGTCGGGTCGGTCGGGCGCCCGGTGGCCCACGTGCGCATCGCCGTACTCGACGACAACGGCGAACCGGTTCCGGCCGGCGAGCTGGGTGAGGTCGCCGTGCGCGGCCCCAAGGTGATGGCGGGATACTGGCGCGATCCGGAGGCCACTCGAAAAGCGCTGCGCGAGGGCTGGTTCCACACCGGCGACATCGGCAGGCTGGACGAGGACGGCTACCTCTACATCGAGGACCGCAAGAAGGACATGATCGTCTCGGGCGGTGAGAACATTGCCACTCCCGAGGTCGAGCGGGTGCTGTACGAGCATCCGGACGTGCTGGAGGCCGCCGTGATCGGCATGTCGCACCCGCGCTGGGGTGAGGTGCCCAAGGCATTCGTGGTGCTGCGTCCGGGAAGTTCGCTCGATGCCGCGACGCTGCAGGAGTTCTGCCGGGAACGTCTGGCGAAATACAAGGTCCCCGCGGAGATCCGCTACATCGATGCGCTGCCGCGCACGCCCTCGGGGAAGGTCCTCAAGCGCACTCTGCGCGACAGCGAAGCCTGAGCCGAGTCGGGCGCACGATGTTGCCGATCCATAGTGGTTTGATTGTACCGACCGATTGTTCTAATATTGACCTCAGGCGCATGCCGCAGAACGAGACAGGAGTCGTCCATGAGTCATTCCGACTGCGCGCACGTGCTGGTGGTCGGCGCATCCGCTGCCGGGCTGTCCACGGTGGAATCTCTGCGGCGCAAGGGGTATCAGGGTCAGATCACAGTGCTCGGCGACGAGTGGCATATGCCCTACGATCGTCCGCCGCTGTCCAAGCAGGTGCTCTCGGGCGCCTGGGAGTCCGACAAGGCTCAGCTGCGTTCCGCGGAGGACATCCGCTCGCTGGGAGCGGAATTCCTGCTCGGTGATGCCGCGACGGCGCTGAATGTCGAATCCCGCACGGTGCGCACGCAATCCGGGCGCGCCCTGAGAGCGGACGCGATCGTGATCGCCACCGGAGTTCGACCCCGCACTCTGCCCGGACAGCCTGACCTGGCCGGTGTGCATGTCATGCGCACCCTGGAGGACTCACTCGCACTGGGCGCCGCGCTGCGCGAGGGCGCCCGTCTGGTGGTGGTCGGCGAAGGCGTACTGGGTGCCGAGATCGCCGCTACCGCACGAACTCTCGGTGCCGAGGTCACCATCGCCGGACCACTGTCCGCGCCGATGGCGATGCAGGTCGGCCCGCTCGTCGCGGGCGTGCTCGGCGAACTGCACACCGAACGGGGTGTGCGGCTGCGGCTTGGTACGGGCGTGAGCGAGCTTCTGGGGCGCGAGGGCCGGGTCACCGGCGTGCGGTTGGCGAGCGGTGAGGAGTTGCCCGCCGATCTGGTGGTCGTCGCCATCGGCGCGATCCCGTGCACGCAATGGTTGCAGGACAGCGGGATTCGGCTGGACAACGGCGTGGTGTGCGATGCGCGCTGCCGCGCCGCCGACGGCGTGTACGCAGTCGGCGACGTCGCGCGCTGGGAGCACGAGAAGTTCGGGCTGATCCGGCTGGAGAACCGTACCAATGCCACCGAACAGGCCGCGGCCGTCGCCGAGACCATTCTGGGTTCGGACCGTCCGTACGTCCCGGTGCCGTACTTCTGGACCGATCAGTTCGACGCGAAGCTCCAGGTGCACGGCGTGCTGCGGCCCGAGGCGGAGGTGCAGGTCGTGGAGGGTGAGGTGGCGGCGCGACGTTTCGTCGCGGTGTACCGCACCGATGGCCTGGTGACCGGCGTCCTCGGCTGGAATATGCCCAAACAGACCCGGCTGCGCCGACAGGAGATCCTCGACGCGCTGTTCACCCCCAGCCCGATCAGCTGAATCCGACAGGAGTATGAGATGAAAGTCGTTATCGACGAAGAGAAGTGCGTTGCGGCCGGACAGTGCGTCGCCGCCGCGGCGGAGGTATTCGACCAGCGCGACGAAGACGGGATCGTGGTGCTGCTGAACGAGCATCCGCCCGCCGAACTCGCCGACGATGTCCGGCAAGCGGCGGCGGTATGTCCCGCGCTGGCCATCCGCATCGAGGAATAGGCGCACGGAACCGGAACCGGCACAACGAGATCGACGCTGTGTCGATGATCCGGTGAGGGAGTTAACCATGATCAAGATGATCGTGCTGATCAAACGCCGTCCGGATGTCAGCGCCGAGGAATTCGGCAGATACTACGAATACGAGCACGCGCCGCTGGCGGCGCGCATCCTTCCCGCACACGTGGCGGCGGCGATCAAGAACTACCGACAGGATCACGCGGTGCGCATCGGTCGCGGAAATACCGATCCGGCCTACGACTGTGTGACCGAGTTCGAGTTCGAAGATCTTGCCGGACTGCGGATCTGGGGCGAGTGGTATCGAGGCGAGGGTGGCGCGGCATTGCGTGTCGACGAGGAGAATTTCATGGATGTCGGTGAACGGGTGATCCTCGTGACCGAGGTGCGGCCGACCGAACTGGGTGCGCGATGCTAGCCGCCACGATCACCGGTGTGGACGCGTCGAATCCACTGTCGTGCCTGCGCGTCGGCGAGCATCCCGACCCGGTCGCGCCCGAGGGCTGGACCGTCGTGCGGGTGCGCGCGGCATCGCTCAATCACCACGACATCTGGTCGTTGCGGGGCGTCGGCACCCCCAAGGGCGCGCCGCTGCCGCGGGTGCTGGGCTGCGATGCCGCGGGCGTGGACGCGGAAGGCTGCGAGGTGATCATCCACGCGCTGATCAACAACCCGGACTGGGCGGGGGAGGAGATCCTCGACCCGGGCGTGACGATTCTGTCCGACCTGGTGGACGGCACCTTCGCCGAACGCGTCGCCGTTCCGCGCCGCAATCTGGTCGCCAAACCGGAGTCGCTGAGTTTCGAGCAGGCCGCCTGCCTGCCCACGGCCTGGGTGACCGCGTACCGGATGCTGTTCGTGCTCGCCGGTGCGAGCGCGGGCAGTACGGTCCTGGTGCAGGGCTCCGGGGGCGGGGTCGCGACGGCGGCGATCATGCTGGGCAGGGCGGCGGGTGTGCGGGTCTGGGTGACCGGACGTAGCGCCGAAAAGCGCGCTCGGGCTGTCGAACTGGGTGCGGATCAGGCGTTCGAGCCGGGCGTCCGGCTGCCCGAACGGGTCGATGCGGTACTCGAGACGGTCGGTGCGGCAACCTGGGCGCACTCGCTCAAGGCGGTTCGTCCGGGCGGTGCGATCGTGGTGGCCGGGATGACCTCCGGCAGTAATCCGCCGCTGGATCTCGAACGCGTCTACATGGCGAAATTGCGGATCGTCGGGACGACCATGGGAACCCGCGATGATCTCGAACAGCTGGTGAAGTTCGTGGCGGACAACGATATTCAGCCGCCCGTGCACTCGGTCCTGCCTTTGGCCGATGCTCGCGACGCATTCGAATCGATGCTGGCCGGCGAGCTGTTCGGCAAGGTGGTCCTGCAGCCGTAGAGCCGGATTCGGAAAGTGCCGGGCGAGAACGAATCTCGCCCGGCACTTCGGTGTACCGGTAACTCGCCGGCGATGCGGACATCCGGGAAGCCGGGCCCCGAGCACAGCATTGCGCCCCGAGCACAGCACTCGGGGCGGATGCCACTCAGAGCAGATAGCGTCCGCCGTTCACACTCAAGGTCGTCCCGGTGACGTAACCAGCTTCCTCTGAGGCGAGATAGGCCACCGCGTGGGCGATGTCCTCCGGGCTACCGGCCCGCCGCATCGGCATCGCGGAGGCGACCGCGCCGACGTTCACCGTGGCGCGGGTCAACGGGGTGTCGATGAAACCCGGGGGCACGTGGTTGACGGTGATTCCCTTGGTGGCGAATTCCATCGCCAGCGCTCGAGTAAGGCCGATGACCCCGCCCTTGGAGGCGGCGTAGTGGGCCATGCCGGGTGCGCCGGTTTGCGCCGAGGACGAGGAGATGTTGATGATCCGGCCCCAGCCCTCGGCCAGCATGTCGGAGACGAACTCTCGGGTGACCAGGAACGGGCCCTTCAGATTGATCCGGATCATCCGGTCCCAGGCGTCCTCGCTCATGATCGGAAAAGGTTCGACCGCGTTGATTCCCGCGTTGTTGACCAGGATCGTGACAGGGCCGAGCTCGCTCTGGGTCAGCGAGGCGGCATCGGCGACGGCATCGAGGTCGGCGGCGTCGCCTACCACGGCGACGGCCGTGCCACCCGCGGCCTGAATGGCTGCCACCGTCTTCTCCGCGCTTTCGGCATCCAGATCCCACACCGCGACCGCCGCGCCTTTCTCTGCGAGCACGGACGCGATGGCGGCGCCGATGCCGCGACCGCCGCCGGTGACGACGGCATTCCTGCCTCGTAGTGTCATGATCACTCCTTCTCGACGACCGTCGGCGGATCGCGGCGGTTAAGCAGGCTCAATTTTAGAACAACCGGTCGATACAATCAATGACGAATGTGACGAGACGCCCGGCCGTATGACGCCGGTATCCGAAAGTGGCCTCGCCGGAACGGATTCCGTCGAGGCCATCGCCGGGTGGTGGCTCGGCCGACTATCGAGTCGATGCGCTCACATCGTGAGGGACAGTTTCCGGCTCCGGAACAGCCAGGTCTGCCCGTCGCGGACCAGCAGATCCTCGTAACGCCCGAGGAGCTGGACGGCCCAGCCGTTCTCGCCGCGCAGGAGGAAGACCAGATCACTGGTGGCCGCCGCCTCGTCGGCGCTCCGGGAGGTGATCACGGTGTTGGCC
Organism: Nocardia coffeae; assembly: GCF_019890715.1. Classification (NCBI taxonomy): domain Bacteria; kingdom Bacillati; phylum Actinomycetota; class Actinomycetes; order Mycobacteriales; family Nocardiaceae; genus Nocardia; species Nocardia coffeae. Next base: position 124,500 of record NZ_JAINZY010000010.1, read on the forward strand.
GTCATGTGCCGCTGCGGCGCGGTCGGAATCATTCCGGCGTAGGCGGCACGAAGTGCCTCGTGCCCCTCGAAGACGCCGACACCGGCGATCTCGCTGCTGCCGTCGGCGCTGAACAGCGCGACGATGTCGTCGGTGCGGCCCGCGTCCAGGGCCTGGGTGTACGAGGCGATCGCGGTGTGCACGCCGTGGGCGACTTCGGCCGGGGTGGTTGCGTTCATCGTGTCTCTCCTGGATCAGGTCAGGTAGGTGGTCTTGCGGTGCTGGAACTGCCACACGCCGTCGCGTAGCCGCAGGGTGTCCTCGTAATGGCCGACAAGCTGTACGCCCCAACCGGATTCGCCGCGGGCGAACAGGGCCGCATCGCTCTCGGCGGTGGCTTCCTCCTCGCTCCACGAGGTGACGACGGTATTGGCGATGAAATGCCGGGAGGGTCCCGTCATCTGCGACGCCCACCCCTCGAAGGCGGCGCGGATGGCCTCGTGCCCGCGCAGCGGCTCCTGTCCGGGAACCTCGAGTACGCCGTCCGGGGTGTACTGCGCGACGACATCGTCGACCCTGCCCGCATCCTGCGCCTGGGTGTGCGCGCCGATCGTGGCGCGTATCCCGGCGGCGACCTCCGCAGCCGTTGGTTGGCTCATCGTTTTCTCCTGATTAGTTCATTTCGTTGACCGATCGGTACAATGCAAAATAGCATGGGGACCTCAGTCGATGCGGACTGTTTGACAGAAGGAGGACCACCCGTGACGAAGCGATGGAAGCAGCGGCCACCGGGATCGACCTGGGGTGACTGGGGCGAGGACGATCAGCTGGGCCGGATCAACCTGCTGACGCCGGAGAAGGTGCTGCAGGGTGTTCGCGAGGTCGAGCACGGAATCAGCTTCAGCCTGAGCCTGCCGCTGGACTACCCGGGCGGCAGCGCCATGAACCAGCGGCGCTACCCGCCGATCCTGCGGCCGACCGAGGACCTGCAGCACAATCAGGACACGTTCTACAACGTGATCGCCAAGGACAAGATCGATCCGACGTTCATCGATCTGTGGAGCGATGACATGGTGACGTTGTGGCTGCAGTACTCGACGCAGTGGGACGGTCTGGCGCATCAGGGCGCACTGTTCGACGCGGACGGTGACGGTGTCGCGGAACCGGTGTACTACAACGGATTCCGGCCCGGTGTCGAGATCGTCGGGCCGCAGGAGGACGCCAAGGGAGACGGCAGCGGCAGCGTCGCGTTCGCCAAGAACCTGGGTCTCGAGCATATGGCCGCGCACGGTGTGCAGGGCCGCGGCGTGCTCGTGGACGTCTCCCGGTTGGGCAAGGACTGGCAGCCGGTGAACCTGAAGATGTTGCAGGGCTTCATGGACGAGCAGAACGTCGTCGTGGAGCCGGGCGACATGCTCGTCTTCCACACCGGCTTCTGCGATCAGATCATGGCCTGGGAGAAGAACCCGGGACCCGAGATCCAGGCGATGTTCCCGTACCTGGACGCCGAGGACGAGTCCCTGCTGCGGTGGATCGACGAATCGCAGATCTCCGCGCTCATCTCGGACAACTACGCCGTGGAGGGATGGCCCGGACCCGACGAGGAGCCGCACACGCTGCTGCCGATCCACCACCTGTGCCTGTTCAAGCTCGGCGTTCCGCTCGGTGAGCTCTGGTACACCTCGGATCTGGCGAGCTGGCTGCGCGAGCACGGCCGGAATCGGTTCCTGCTCACCGCGCCGCCGCTGCGGCTGCCCGGGACGATGGGCAGTCCGCTCACGCCGGTCGCGACCGTCTGAGTACTGGTACGAGGGTCGGGTGAGGGCCCGTTCGGGGTGGGTGAGGTATCGCCGCACCCCGAACGGGACGATGACGGATGGCGAGGGGAACGGGATCATGTCGGCAACGCGAACCGAGCGGGGTAAGACCGCGCGCTACTACCGCAAGCGCGAACAGGTGGTGAACGTCGCGGTCGAGCTGTTCTCCCGAAATGGTTATGCGAGTACGGGAGTCGCGGATATCGGCGAGGCCGCCGGGCTGGCCCGCGGCGCGCTCTACTACTACATCGGTTCGAAGGAGGCGCTGCTCGCCGAGATCCACGACCTGGTCATGGATCCGCTGCTCACCGAGGCGTCCGCGATCGTGCACGCGGACATAGGTTTTCAGGCCCGGCTGCGGTTGCTGTCGGAATCGCTGCTGCGCCAGATCGTGCACCGCCAGGACCATGTCCGGGTGTTCCTGCACGAATATCGCCAGTTGCGCGGTGAGCATCGGGTCCGGTTCCGGGGCAAGCGACGATACTTCGAATCGCAGATTCTGTCGGTGCTCGCCGACGGCGAACGTGCGGGCGCACTGCGGGTTCGGGATCTGGAGCTGGCGATGCTCACCTTCCTGAACCTGCACAACTACACCTACCAGTGGCTCGATCGCCGCAAGGGGCTGACGGTCGCCGAACTCGCCGGTTTCTACTGCGAGTTGTTCCTGAACGGCATTCTCGCCGAGCCGATCGATCCGGACGCGTTCGAGGCCGAATTGGCCCACGGACGTTCCGTGCTCGGTGTGCTGGTGGACAAGGGGCTCGACCACTGAGTGTGGCCGGAGCCGTGGCGCCGGTTCACGGACCTGCGACGATGCGTGCTTCCGTTCGATGAGATGGGAGCCCTGGAGCGATCTCCAGTCTGGTATCGGTCGCGCTGCTGCGTCGGCATCACACCGTGGATCCCATGCGGCCGGACGTGAAGTTCCTCTTCAACGAATGTGCCGACGAGAACATGCATTCACTGATGTTCGTCAACGCCCTGGAAAGTCTGGGGGTGCGGTACTACCGGCTCGATCGCTCCATGGCCTTTCTCGGCTGGCTGTTCCGGACCTTCGCGTGGGACGAGGTCGCCTACGGGATCGTGCTGGTGGGCGAGCAGATGTTCGATGTCATGCAACGCGATTGGATGATCGACGACCGCGTCGCCGAACCGATCAGACGAACCTCCTACGTACATGTCGTCGAAGAGTCGCGGCATATGGCCTTCGCGCGGGAGAAGCTGCGGGAGCGGCTGTTTCGTGCGAGCCGACTCAGGCGCGTGCTCAGCATGCTGGTCATCGCCATCGGTGCGCATCTCATCGCCAAAGGTCTGGTGAATCCCGCGCTGTATCGCGAGGCCGAATTGGATTGGGCAGCGGTCCGGCGGGATATCGATCGCAACGAGCATCATCGGCTGATGTTCCGGCGCGCGGCCGAGCCCCTGATCGTCTTCCTGGACAAAGAGGGATTGCTCAATTCCGTGACGCGGCTGGACGTCGTGGCGAGTATGGTGCGCGGCCGTGTCGAAACCGTTGCCGGAGAGTCGATCACGCGGATCCGGGTGATTTCCCGATCGGCTCCGGGCCGGCCCTCGTTCACCGCGTCGGCGCTCCACGAACTCGCCGAACTGGGCGCGGTGCCGGTAGTGGATCGCGGCGCGGAACTCCTTCCGGAGCCGTTGCGGCGCTTGCTTTCCGACCGCGTCGCCGATGAGATCGCCGGGCGCACCACGGTGACCTTGTCCTTCGGGAACGAGGTGACCGCGTGTTGCCCCACCGGTTCGGGAGTGCGAGTGCTCACCGCTACCGGCCGGGTGTTCGCGGCGGATTCGGTGGTGTGCGCCATGGGTTTCACCGCCGCGGTGCTCGACGGCGTGCCGATGCGCCCGGACGGGGTCGTATCGAACGGCGGCGGGCGGGTGGTCTGCCCGGACAGTGGCGTGCCGGTGGCCGGGTTGTACGTGGTCGGCTGGGCCAAGCGGGGCGCGAAGGGGGGCCTCGGGGACAACCGACGATGCGCTGCGGAAACCGTCGACAAGATCGTGGCGGATATGACGGCCGAGGTCAGCGGCCGTTGAATCGGGCCTTGCGGGGACCGTCGGTGAGGAAGCTGTGCAGTCCGTGCCGCCCGTCCTCGGTGGCGAAGCAGCGGGTGATCAGGTCGGCCTCCAAGGCCAGGCCCTGCTCGATCGGGAGGTCGAAGCCCTCGTCGATGGCCTGTTTGGCGTAGCGTAGCGCGATCGGGCCGCGGGCGTACTCGAGCGCTCGCTCGATCGCGGTATCCAGGACGTCGGCGTCGGGAACCACCTGATCCACCAGGCCGATGTTCAGTGCCTCCGCGGCGTCCACGAAGCGGCCGGACAGGACGAGGTCCTTGGCGCGGGCTACGCCGATGGTGCGGGAAAGACGTTGGGTACCACCGGATCCCGGTATGATGCCGAGGGTGGTCTCGGGTAGTCCGAAGGTTGCGCCCTCGCCCGCGATGCGGAAATCGGCGGCCAGTGCCAGCTCGCATCCGCCGCCGAGCGCGTAGCCGCGGATCGCGGCGACAGTGATCTGTGGTGCGGTGGCCAGCAGGTGAAAGGCGTTCTGCAACACCCGGTTCCGCCGATCGAACGCATCGGTGCTCAGGTCGACCATTTCCTTCACATCCGCGCCCGCCGCGAAATGCTTGCCGTCGCCGGTGATGACGATCGCGGAGTAGGCGGTCTCGCCGTGCAGGGATCGCGCGTGCGTCTCGAGCAGATCCCACATCCGCTGATCCAGGGCGTTCACCGGCGGGCGGTCGATATGCAGGATGCCCAGTCGCGACTCGTCGGGATGGGGTTCGATCCGCACCGCTGCGGATGTGCTCTCGCTGGTCACTTCGTGCCTCCGATCGGGTTCCGCCCGACTTTAGTGTACCGATCGGTCGAAGTAAGGTGTGCCCCGCTGGATGAGTTGGTCGACGCTGTTCCGGAGGCGGAGTCCGGCGGGCGGGGAAGGGTGCGCGGCAATCCCGGTATTCTCGAACCGCCGGGATCGCCGACATCGTGATGGGTTGTGCCGCCACGATATTCGGGAGCTGCGTTGCCGGGGGTTGCCCCCCGATTGCCGCTGAGCGAGACGCGGCCTGCGGGGAGGATCTCGTCCCCCGTCTGTTTTCCGGTCAGTGGGAAACGGTCGATGAAGCAATGTGTGGGTGGTCACACTTCGGGTCGATCCTTTGGAAACCCGATGAGGGGTGGCTCTATGCACATCAGAACGTCCGCGGCGGTCCGCGGAGAATCGAGTTCCGGTCCGGTGACCGGTATCGCGCGGGCCGGTGCGCTCGCGACGGCCGTCGCTGCGGCGGCGGTGGCCGCTGCCACGGTGGGCGCATCACCCGCATCCGCCGAACAGCCTGCGGCCCAGCCGAATTCGGCGCAGCCTGCGGCTCCCGCCGCGCCGGTGGATCCGGCTGCCGAATACAACAAGGCATTCACCATGCTTGCGGGCGCGTACGGCAACGACAGCAATGTCGGGCGTACTGTCGGCGCGGTCACCGGAGCAGCGGTCGGTTGTGGCGTCGGCGCGGTGACCGGTGGGTCGCTCACCATGCTCGTGTCCGCGGGCACCCTGACCCCGCTCGGCGCGGTCGGTGGCTGCATCATCGGCGCGGGCACCTTCGGCTTCTTCGGCGGCGCTATCGGTGGTGCGGTGACGGGTCTTCCGGCCGTGGCCGCGGCCTGGCCGCAGGCGTACAGCGAACTGCACTCCAACGGCCTGGTCGCCGCGCCCGTACCGGCGCCCCAATCGTAGAAACGAGCGATCGATGAACAAGAAGACTCAGATGGCTGCCCTGTCGGCCATGGCCGCGGTTGCGGTGGCGACCGCGACCGGCACCGCGAGCGCCTCCGGCCCGGCCGCGGAACAGGTTGCGGCAAAGACGGTTACGCCCGCGCAGCCGGTCGATCAGGCTCCCGCGCAGCAGCCGGGCGACTTCAACTCCAACCTGCACGCGGCGTGGGAGGCCGCCAACACCGCGGCAGGTATCGCGACTGGGCCCGGTGTCGCCGCCGGCACGGTGATCGGCGTGGCGGTCGGTTGCCCGCTGGGTGCGATCACCGGCGGAACGCTGATGGCGATTCCGACCGCCGGGACACTCAGCATCCCGGCCGCCGCCGCCGGCTGCCTGGTGGGCAGTGCCGCGGTCGGTGGTCTGGGCGCGGTGCTGGGCGGTGCGGCGCTGGCCGTCCCGGCCGGGATCTACTCCGGTGTGACCACGTTCAACTCGCTGCAGGCCAAGTCCGCGGCCGGTGGCGGTGCGCCCGCCCCGGCCCCGGCGCCCGCCAACGGCTGATCACGACAGTCGTTGCGCGACGAGCCCCGCCCGTCTTTCTCATCCGGGCGGGGCTTCGTCGTGTCGGGTGGTGTCAGTGGACTGTTTCGCGGTCCAGGGCGCGGACGATGTCCTGGACGCGGTCCTTGGCGTCGCCGAAGAGCATTCGGGTGTTGTCGCGGAAGAACAGCGGGTTCTGCAGGCCCGCGTATCCGGCGGCCATGGAGCGTTTGAACACGATGACGTTCTCGGATTCCCATACCCGCAGTACCGGCATTCCGGCGATCGGGCTGCCGGGTTCCTGGGCGGCGGGGTTCACGGTGTCGTTCGCGCCGATGACGAGAACGACTGTGGTGTCGGTGAAGTCGTCGTTGATCTCGTCCATCTCCAACACGATGTCGTACGGGACTTTCGCCTCGGCCAGGAGCACGTTCATGTGGCCGGGCAGGCGTCCGGCGACCGGGTGGATGCCGAATCGCACCCGTACCCCGCGCCCGCGCAGTGCCCCGACGAGTTCGGCGACCGGGTACTGGGCTTGGGCGACGGCCATGCCGTAGCCGGGCACGATGACCACCGAACTGGCACCGTCGAGCAGTTCGGCGGTCTCGGTGGCACTGGTCTCGTGGTATTCGCCGTACTCGGCATCGGTGCCGGTACTTGCCTGGATGCCGAATCCTCCGGCGATCACGGACAGGAACGAGCGGTTCATCGCGGTGCACATGATGTAGGACAGGTACGCGCCCGAGGAGCCGACCAGTGCGCCGGTGACGATCAGCAGATCGTTGTTCAGCAGGAACCCCGAAGCTGCTGCGGCCCAACCGGAATAGCTGTTGAGCATCGAGACGACCACGGGCATGTCCCCGCCGCCGATCGAGGCGACCAGATGCCAGCCCAGCGCGAGCGCGAGAACCGTCACCGCGATCAACAGCCCGATATTCGGCGAGACCACGAACCACGCGGTCAACGCGACGAACACCACCAGCGCACCGAGATTCAGAATGTTCTTGCCTGGCAACATCAGTGGCGCGGATCCGATCCGCGCGGACAGCTTGAGGAAGGCCACGAGCGACCCGGTGACGGTGACCGCGCCGATGAAAACGCCGATGAACACCTCCGCGTCGTGGATCCGCACCAGATTGCCGGGAATATCGCCGGACGCGAGGTACCCGTTCCAGCCGACAAGCACCGCACCGAGCCCGACGAAGCTGTGCAGCAACGCGATGAGCTGCGGCATGCCGGTCATCTCGACGCGCGCGGCCCGGGTCAGTCCGGTGAGCGCGCCGAGCGCCACGGCGACGACGAACAGCGCGACGGCGAGCAGCCCGGATGCGTGCACGATCAGCACGAGGGTGGCCGCGAGCGCGATGGTCATGCCCGTGATGCCGAACGTCGTTCCGCGACGGGCTGTCTCGTGCCGGGACAGGCCCGCGAGACTCGCGATGAACAGCAGGGCGGCGATGATGTACGCGGCGGTGGCCGCGCCGGATATGGTCATAGGCCGATCAGTCCTTCGAGAACATGCCGAGCATGCGTCGGGTCACGGCGAATCCGCCGAAGACGTTGATGGTTGTCACGAGTACGGCGACGAAGGCCAGGATCCGCACGGCCGTGTCGCCGGCGGACAGTTGCAGCATCGCGCCGACCACGACGATGCCGCTGATCGCGTTGGTGACCGACATGAGCGGTGTGTGCAGCGCATGATGCACCTTGCCGATCACGTAGTAGCCGATCACGATCGCGAGGGTGAGCACGGTGATGTGCTGTGGAAGCGGGCTGGGTGCGGTCGCGACGGCGGCGAACAGTACGAGCACTCCGAGCACACCGAGGGCGTACTTGCTCCGCGTGCCGAATCGGGATGTCCGCTCCGGCTCAGGTGTCACCGCGATCGTCCCGGGTGTGGTACGCGGAGCCGCCGAAACCTCCACCGGCGGTGGCGGCCAGAGCTTTTCGCCGTGATGGGTGACGGTGATACCGCGTTGTACGGGATCATCGAGATCGAGCGTCAACCGGCCGTCCTGGCCCGGGGTCAGCAGCTTCATCAGATTGACCAGATTGGTTCCGTACAGCTGTGAGGCCTGTGCCGGCAGCCGACCGGCAAGATCGGTATAGCCGATGATCGTCACGCCCTCGGCGGTCACGATCTTCTCCCCGGCCACCGAACCCTCGACGTTGCCGCCCTGGGCCGCGGCCATGTCCACCACGATGCTGCCCGGGTGCATCGCGGCGACATCGGCGGCGGTGATCAGCCGGGGCGCGGCGCGGCCGGGGATGAGGGCCGTGGTGATGACGATGTCCACCTCGCGCAACTGCTCGGCATATATTTCGGCCGCACGCCGGTCGTACGCTTCGCTGGTGGCCTTCGCGTATCCGTCGGCGGAGTCCATCCGCTCCTCGACCTCGACCGGAAGATAGGTTCCGCCGACCGACGCGACCTGTTCGGCGACCTCGGGCCGCGGGTCGGTGGCCCGCACGATCGCGCCCAACCGGCTCGCGGCTCCGATGGCGGCCAGGCCGGCCACACCCGCACCGGCGACCAGGACCTTCGCGGGCGGCACCTTGCCCGCGGCGGTGACCTGGCCGGTGAACAAACGCCCGAACTCGTGCGCGGCCTCGATCACCGCGCGATAGCCCGCGATATTCGCCATCGAGGACAGCACGTCCAGCGATTGCGCCCGGGAGATGCGGGGGACGGCGTCCATGGCCAGGGCGGTCACGCATCGGGCGGCCAGGGTGTCCAGCAGCTCGGGTTGCTGTGCGGTACCGAGCAATCCGGCGAGCACGGCCTGATGGTGTAGCAGGGGGATCTCGTGCTCGGCCGGGGCCAGGACCTTCAGGACGACATCGCAGTCCCAGGCTTCCTCGGTCCGCACGACCGCCGCGCCGCGGTCGGCATACGCCTCGTCGGAGAAACCCGATCGCGTGCCCGCGCCGGATTCGACCGCGACGTCGTACCCCAGTTTCACCAGCTGCCCCACCGTGGCAGGGGTTGCGGCGACCCGCGTTTCCTCGGCCACCGATTCGGTGACGACTCCGATCCTCATCTGGCCTTCCTTCGCGTTGGCATCACGCGGCCCGGATTCGCCCCCAGCACCACATCGTCGGGGACGCTGGCCGGCGCCGTTGCCGGGGCGTGTGCGTGGCGATCACGCACTGCTGCGGGCGAATCCATCCGGCCGCGATCGGGTCACGTATCTCTTGATCGGGATCCAATTTTAGAACAATCGGTCGGTACAATCAACGGGAACTTTGTGCTAGCTTCGCTGTGATGTACCGACCGGTCTGGGGATCGAATGTGTGCGGAGTGTGGATATGGATATCGGAAATACCGGCCTGGCCGGTCGGCGAGTGGTCATCACCGGTGCGGGCCGCGGACTGGGGCGCATCCTGGCCTCGGCATTCGATGCCGCCGGTGCGCAGCTGGGATTGGTGGCGCGGTCGGCCGAGGCGTTGCACGAGGTGGCCGGCTCGCTGAACGGTGAACCGCTGGAGTGCCCGGGGGACGTGCGCGCCGAGGGATTCAACGAATCGGTCACCGAGCGGATGGTCGAACGCTTCGGCGGCGTCGACGTCTGGATCGCCAATGCCGGTGTCTCACCACAGGTTTCGACGGTCGAGCGGACCGATCCGCAGGTGTGGCGGGATATCGTCGACGTCAATCTGACCGGGGCCTTCCTCGGTGCGCGCGCGGCGGCCGCGGTGATGGGGGAGGGCGGGCGGATCATCGTGACCGGCTCGGTGATCGGGAGTCGTCCGCGCGCCGGGCTGGCCGCGTACGCGGCGTCCAAGAGCGGCGGTCACGCGCTCGTCCAGGCCCTCGCACAGGAGCTGGGGCCGCGGGCGATCACCGTCAACGCCGTCGCGCTCGGCTGGTTCGACACCGGTATGGGTGCGCACTGGCATCGTGATGCGGAGCGGGAGAACGACATCGTCGGGCACACCGCGCTGGGCCGCTGGGGCCGATCCGCGGATCTGCCGGGCGTCTACCTGTTTCTGGCGGGGCCGGGGGCGGCGTACGTCACCGGTGCCACGATCACGGTCGACGGTGGATATTCGTTGATGTAGCCGCATCGAGACGGCACGTGAGATTTCGAATCACGCAGGGCGAGAGGGCAATCGATGGATACCGGACTGGCCGGCAAGGTCGTGGTCGTCACGGGTGCGACGGCCAATATCGGGCGCGGTATCGCGCTCGCGTTCGCTGAAGAGGGGGCGCGGATCGTCGTGGTCGGCCGGGACGAACAGGCGGGCCTACGAGTGGCCGAACGTGCGCGTGAACAGGGTGCGGCCGACGCGCTCTGGCACGCCGCCGACGTCACCGTCGAGGATCGGGTCGGCGGTCTGGTCGAAGCGGTGCTGGCCCGGTTCGGCCGGATCGACGTGCTGGTGAACAACGTCGGCGGCAGTGGCGATTTCGGGCCGTTCGTCTCCACGACGCCCGCGCAGTGGCGCGCCGACCTGGACATGACCGTGCTGAGCACACTGCTGTGCACGCACGCGGTCCTGCCGCACATGCTCGAGCAGGGTAGTGGGAGCATCGTCAACATCGGCTCGATGGCGGCGATCATCGGCGACCCCCAGCTGGCGGTGTATTCCGCGGCGAAGGGCGCGGTGCACTCCTTCACGCGGGTGCTGGCGCTGGAGCTGGGGAAGACGGGCATCACGGTGAACGCCGTCGCGCCCTACGGCACCCGGCCCCGGGATCCGCAGGAGGAGTTCAGTGCGGGCAGCCGGTACCATCCCGAGTCCGGCCTGTTCAGCAGGGCGCTGCGTGAGCGGCCCGATCAACTCCACACGATCGGGCGGCCCACGGCACTGCCCCGCCAGCAGGCGTACTCCGACGAGATCGGCGCTGCCGCGGTCTATCTCGCCTCGGAACAGGCCGCTTTCGTCACCGGCCAGGTGTTGCAGGTCGATGGTGGCGTCGCACTGGTGTGAATCGGCGGCGATGGTGTAGCCCGCTACACCATCGGTTCGGGACCATGCCCCCTCGTCGTCGCACGTCGGAGGGGGAATCGTAGGAAGTGGTGAATCCATCGACCGAGAAAGCAGGCAGCAGATGTCCTCGATGAAGCTCGTGCAGACCGGCGGCGTGGACGCGATCCGGGTCGCCGAGGCGGAACGTCCCGTCCCCGGCCCGAACGACGCCCTGGTGAAGATCCGGGCCTGCGGAATCTGCGGCACCGATGTGACCTTCCTGCACATGGGCGGCACGCCCATCGACGCACTCGGCGATCCACTCGGCGGCGGCGCGCTGCGTTCGCTGCCGCTGGGCCACGAACCGGCCGGTGAGGTCGTCGAGGTCGGGGCCGAGGTGGCCGAGTTGAAGGCCGGGGATCACGTGGTGGTCAATCCGCAGGCCGCGCCCTCGGGCATCATCGGCTGCGGCGGTGCGCTCGGCGGGATGGGCGAATACCTGCTGATCGAGAATGCGGTCGTCGGCAGAAGTGTTGCGGTACTTCCCGATTCGGTGCCCTTCGAGGTGGCCGCGCTGAACGAGCCGATGGCCGTCGCGCGGCACTGCGTGAACCGATCCGAGGCCGGGCCAGGCGACAAGGTGGTGGTGTTCGGCGCGGGTCCGATCGGTCTGGGCGCGGTGATCTGGCTGAAGTTGCGCGGTGTGGCGCATGTGGTGGTGGCCGATGTGATCGCCTCGCGGCTCGAGACCGCGCTGGCGGTCGGGGCCGACGCGGTCATCGACTCCTCGGCCGAGGACGTTCCGGCGCGACTGCTGGAACTGCACGGTGCGGGGCGCAACGCGCTCGGGCAGACGCGTCCCGACACGGACGTCTACATCGATGCCGCGGGCGCGACCGTCGTGGTGAACACCGCGCTGCGCACCGGTAAGTGGGGCGCCAAGCTCGTCGTGGTCGCCATGCACAAGCAGCCCGAGCCGATCGATATCGGCGCGATGCTGCGCAGTGAGATGGTCATCATCGCCTCGCAGGGGTATCCGACCGAGATCTTCGAGGTGACGCCCGAGATCGCCGAACATGCGGAGCGTTTCGCGAAACTGATCAGTCACCGGGTGCCGTTCTCGGAGGTGGCGCACGCGTTCGAACTCACGCTGACTCCCGGGGCGGCCGAGAAAGTGGTCGTCACCTTCGACTGACCAGGCCCGGTCGCGGTGGGAGCGCCTCGGCGGCGAGTGAAGTGTGTCAAAAATAGCTACTGAAGCGTATCATTAAGCTGCTTCGTCACTGTGCGCGATGCCCGAGGTCGTGCTGAAAGTATTTGGGAGACAACATCTTGCCCATCGATTCGAATCTTCCCGTCGCGGTTGTCACCGGTGCCAGCTCCGGGATCGGCCGGTCCACCGCCGGGCGGCTCACCGCACTCGGCTGGCAGGTGATCGGCGTCGGCCGTGATCCGGGACGCTGTGCCGAGGCCACCGAACAGCTCGGCGCGGCCGCTCGCGACGGCGGCACGTTCACCATGCTGCGCGGCGACTTCACGCTCATGTCGGAGGTTCGGCGGGTGGCGGGGGAGATCGCCGCGCACACCGCGCGGGTGGATGTGCTGATCAACAATGCCGGTGGTGTCCGCGACCGGCGGATCGTCACCGCGGAGGGGACCGAGGCGACGTTCGCGGCCAACCACCTCGCGCCCGTTCTGCTGACCCGGGAGTTGCTGCCGCTGCTGCGCGCGCGTGCGGCCCGGGTGATCGCGGTGTCCTCCAGCGCTCATCGGATCAGCACCGAATTGGACTGGGATGATCTGCAGAGCCTGAACGATTTCGACACCACCATGGCCTACGCGCGGGCCAAACTCGCCAACATCCTGTTCACCCGCGAGCTGGCCCGTCGTGAGCAGGCGGCCGGAATCGTCGCGCAGGCGATGCACCCCGGCGTGGTGGCCAGCAATTTCGCCGCGCACGGGAATGCGGGAATGCAGGCGCACATGGCCGCGGCCGATACCGTCTCGCCCGACGAACCGGCGCGCACGCTGGTATGGCTGGCCACCTCGGACGAGGGCGGCCGCGCGGGCGGGCGGTACTTTCACAACGAGGCCGAGGAAACACCGGCTCCCTGCGCGCAGGACGATGCCGCCGCGGCCCGGTTGTGGATCGAGAGCGAGAAATTACTTGCCGGACTCGGCTTGTAGAACGCTGTGCGTGCTCCGGCCGGATCAGTCCCGATAGGTCGAACCGGTCCGGTCCAGGGTGCGCAGCAGCGAGGGCCATTCCAGACCTGCGGAGAACGACGCCGTCCACTGCTGGGCGGTCAACTCGACGACCTCCCGCGGCGGGAGCCGCAGCGGCCGGCCGGTGGCCCGCGCGAGCAATTGCGTCTTCGCCGATTTCTCCAGGTAGTACATCTCGACGAACGCCTGCGCCACATCGCGCCCGACCGTCAGCGATCCGTGATTGCGCAGCACGAGTGCGGCGTTGTCGCCGAGATCGGCGATGAAACGTCGCCGCTCGTCGGTGGTGAGCGCAATGCCCTCGTAATCGTGGTAGCCGATGCGATCGTGGAATCGCATGGCGTGCTGGGTCAACGGCAGCAACCCCTCCTCGAGGCAGGACAGCGCCATCTGCGCCTCGGTGTGCAGATGCATGATGCATCCCGCGTCCTCGCGGACCGAGTGGATGCCGCCGTGGATCACGAACCCGGCCGCGTTGGGCTGATACCCGTGCCGGTTCTCACCGACCACATTCCCGTCCAGATCGATCTTTATCAGATTCGATGCGGTGATCTCGTCGAAGGCCAGACCCAACGGATTGACCAGGAAATGGTGCTCCGGACCCGGGATTCGCGCGGAGATGTGCGTATAGATCAGATCGTCCCAGCCGAACCTGGCGCAGAGCTGGTACGCCGCCGCCAGATCGCGGCGGATCCGCTGCTCGGTTTCGGTCCGCGGCCCGGTCTCGGCGACCGATCCGGCTTCCATCCGGAAGCTGTCGTATACCGTCTCGGTGGCCATGTCGAGTCTCCTTCGTTCGTGCGAATCGGTGCGTCGAATGCGGTGTGGTCGCCGGTCCGGGTGCTTCGAGGCGAAAGCCCTGTGCCGGAACGACTTCGGTCAGGATCTGCGCTCCGCGACCTGGAATCGCCGGATCTTGCCGACGCTGGTGCGGGGGATGGAGTCCACCACGTGCCACTCGCGCGGCCGAGCCGCGGGCGGCAGATTGCCCATCGCCCAGTCGGTGAGCTGCGCGGAATCGGGTGGCGCGGCCGGATCCCGGGCGACCACGTAGGCGACCGGGACCTGATCCCGGATCGGGTCGGGCTGTGCGAGGACGACGGCTTCGAGAACCCCGGGCGCCTGGCAGATCACCGCCTCGACCTCGGTCAGGCTGACATTCTCACCCGCGACCTTGATGACGTCGTCGGCGCGGCCGACGAAGCGCAGCGCTCCGGTCGCCGGGTTCGCCGCGACCAGATCTCCGGTCCGGAACCAACTGGTCCCGTCGGCCAGGTCGGTGAAGCTGCGAACGTTCACCTCCGGCGCGTCGAGATATTCGGCGAACAGGTCCGCGCCGCGGGAGCCGTGGACCAGCAGCATGCCCGGCTCGCCGGGGTCGCGGGGGTGACCGGTCTGCGGGTCGACCACGGCGATGCGGCGACCGCCGAGTGCCGATCCGATCACGTCGTGCCGCAACGGATCACTGGTATCGCCGGTGACCGCGGCGACGGTTTCGGTCATCCCGTACAGCTGACGAGGGCGGCGGCCGATGAGTTCGGCGAAGCGCTCGTAGTGTTCGCGCCCGAGACTCTGCGCGAACCACACGTGCGACAGATGCAGCGGCGGCGCCTGTTCCGGGGTGCGGGCCAGGATCATCCGGATCGGCGCGGCGAACAGGCTGGCGTGGGTGACCTCCAGGTCGTGTGCCTGCTGAACCCAGCGCGATGCCGAGAACGTATGTGTCAGTGCGACACTCGCGCCGACCGTGATCGCCGGGGCGAAACAGTAGTACTGGGCGTTGGCGTGGAACAGTGGCAGGGTCACCAGCCAGCGGTGCTGTGCTGTCAGGCCGACGGCCTCGGCCATGGTCTGCGCCACCGTCGCGTAGTTCTGCTGGGTGAGCACGACGCCTTTGGGCTCCGAGGTCGTCCCCGAGGTGAACATGACCGCCAGACGATCGGCGGGCGACAGATCGGCCTGCGCGGTCGTGATCGGTGCACCGGTCACCAGAGCTCCGCCGGGAGCGAGATCGTCGGCGTTCTCCGCCAATGCGATGACTGCCGGGACCGAATCCCCTGTACCAGCGACATATTCGGCCTGGCGCGCGAGGGCGCACACGCCCAGCGCCGGCGTCGTGCGCCGGGTCTGGTTGGCGATATCGCGCGGGGCCGAGGCCGGGTCGACCGGGACGAACCACGCGCCGAGCCGGGCGACGGCGAGCCAGATCGCCACGAACGCGGGGCAATTGCGCAACGCGACGTGGACGGCCGAGCCAGGCCGCACTCCGCCCGCGGACAAGGTGCCCGCGGTCCGGGCGACGATGTCGTCGAACTCGGCGTAGGTGTACCGCGTCGTGCCGCTGGGGTCGTGGAAGATCAGGAACGGTGCGGCCCCGTGGGCGGCGACGGTTCGTGACCAATGGTCTTGGAAGAGAAGCGAATCTGTCATGGTTCCGGAATCAGGTCCCAGTGTCCTTGTCAAGTCGAGGTGCCGATAATTCGGACATAGAAGAGTGTACCTATAGTCGGGTTGGTTGCGTAGATACAGCCGCAATGTGCTGACACAGCGAAAATCGGTATAACAAATATTGGCCCAGAGCGTTGCGCCTGGCTAGGCTGTGGCTAGAATCACTCGTGAAGTTTCAGTCTCCGGAATTCGGAGGCGACAGTCTCCGAAGTTAGGAGGCCGTGGCATGACCTCGGTACTCAATGGCGATACCGGTGTGCGGGATCGCGGCACGCTGCCCCCCTCGGTGGTCGATCGTATGACCCTGATCATGGAGTCGTTCGGGGATGTGCACACGCGTCTCACGCTCGAGGAGATCGCGGGCCGCACCGGGTTACCGCGCTCCACGAGCCATCGAATCCTGGAACGGCTGGTCAAACTGGCGTGGTTGGGTCGGCACGGCCGGGTCTACTGCCTGGGCGATCGGGCCCTCGGGCTGGGCGGCCGGGAGGAGGGGCACACCGCCCTGCGGTCCGTTGCCTTCCCGCTGCTGCACGCGCTGGCGATGCGCACGGATATGGTGGTTCACCTGGCCGTACTCGACGGGACCGATGTGGTCTACGTGGACAAGTTCGGCGGCCGGGCCGCCTCGAGCGTGCCATCGGTGGTCGGCGGGCACGCACCCGCGTGGTGTACCGCGGCGGGCAAGTCGATCCTGGCCTGGCTGCCGGCCGAGCAGGTCGATTCGCGATTGCAGCACGGACTGCACAAGCGGACGACGCGCAGTATCGACGCGCTCGGCGTACTGCACATGGAGCTCAACCGCATTCGCAACCGGCACGGGCTGGCCTTCGAACGCGGCGAATGTTTCCCGAACATCGCCTGCGCGGGTATGGCGGTGCGCGGGCCGGACGGGCCGATCGCCGGAGTCTCCCTGGTCGGTGACGCGCAGGCGCCACTGGAGCGGCTCGCGCCGCTGATGGTCAATACGGTGCACGCTATTTCGGAGAAGATGAGCGGCGGTTCGCGGCAGCAGCATCGGCTGCGGCACGAGTCGGTACTTCCCGTCGGCGCGGCGCGCGGCGTCTCGGCGAACGAGGCGCTGGGACGTCTGGTCGCCATGGGGGAGCGCGGCGAGTGGTTCTAGGCCGCACGGGCCTTTCGGTCAGACCAGCATGTCGTCGACCGGAAGGCCCAGTGCCCCTTGGCCGTACAGCTCCAGTGCCGCGCTGACGTCGTTGGACAGGTGGATGCGGCCGGTGTGGGCGTCGCGCCAGGCCCGTTCGATCGGATTCCCCCGGCGCAGCCCCATCCCGCCCGCCGCGGCGAAGATCGAGTCCACCGAGGTCACCGCGCGTTCGGTGCCGACCGCCTGATCGCGGCGGGTGCGCAGGCGCAGCTGCATGGGGATCTCGACCCGGCGGCGGGCGCAGTCGTGCAGTTCGCGCAGGTTCCGGTGCATCTGGAGGACTGCGGCGTCGATTTCCGAGGCCGCCCGGCCGACCGCGACCTGCTGTGCGGTTTCGGGGCCGCCGCTGCCGAAGCTGAGGCGACTGTCGCCGCGCACCCGTGCGACGAACGCGTCCAGGCAGCCCTCCGCCATGCCGATGATCGGCGCGCTCACGGACGTGCTGTACATCGCCCCGTACGGCATGCGGTAGAGCGGACCGGTGTTGAGCTTCTGGCCCGGTGCGTGCCGCAGGACGACGTCGTAATTCCGCAGGGTGCGATAGCTCGGCACGAAGACCCGGTCGGCCTGGAGCCCCCGGCTGCCGGTGCCGCGCAGGCCCACCGCGTCCCAGGTGCCGGTCACGCGACATTCCGACAGCGGAACCAGTGCGGTGGCCAGATCCATCGGCTGACCGTTCTCGGCTACCAGGGCTCCGCCCATCAATCCCCAGGAGGCATGTGCGCTGCCGGTGGCGATGCGCCACTGCCCGGTCAGCTCGAATCCGCCCTCCACCGCGACGAATCGTCCGACCGGGGCATAGGCGGAGCAGATCAGCGCATCCGGGTCCGCGGCCCAGATCTCGCGCTGGGCCCGCTCGTCGAACAGTGCGACGTGCCAGGGACTCACGCCCAGGATGCTGGCCAGCCAGCCGGTGGAACCGCACGCTGCCGACACCGTGCGCACGGCGTCGTAGAAATCCACCGGATCCGATTCCAGGCCGCCGGACCACCGCGGGCGCAGCATGCGGAACAGGCCGGATTCGACCAGCGCGGCGATGCTCTCGTCCGGGATCACGCCGTCGGCATCGACCGCGGCCGACCGTTCGGCCAGCATCGGCCGCAGGTTGCGCACCGCCTCGGCGATCTCACTGTCCATGCGCTCATCGTCCTGTCTGCCGAACGGATATCCAAATCGGTCGCCGGGTCGGATCCTGCCTATTTGAGGATGCGCTGTTTGTCATAGCTGTCAAGTATCAGCGCCTGTGGGAGATCTGCTCGCGTGACGGCGAAAGAGCTGTTCAATGCCTATCTGCCAGTTGGCTTTCCGTGCGGTCGCGGCCGTCGGGAGTGTTCGACTCTGTCGCTGAGCGCAATATAAGAGTATAACGAATTCATGATTGATGCCGTGATCCTCTCCGCCTGCCGCACCGCGATCGGCACTGCGCGCAAGGGCGCCCTGCGCGACACCAGCGCCTTCGACCTGGCCACCCGCGTCGTCGGCGAGGCCGCCCGGCGCAGTGGGCTTCCGGCGGAGATCATCGACGATGTCGTCCTGGGGGAAACCCTCGCCGGTGGCGGGGTCATCGCGCGTTATGCGGCGCTCGAGGCCGGGCTGACCGACGTTCCCGGGCTCGCGCACAACCGGCACTGCGCGTCCGGGCTGGCCAGCGTCGCCACCGCCGCGTCGAGTATCCGCGCCGGGATGGATCGTGCGGTGATCGCGGGCGGCACACACTCGTCCTCGACCGCGCCGATGTCGCGATGGCGGATTCCCGGCACGCAGGAGTGGCAGGATCCGTGGTCCTCGCCCTCGCACGTGTCGACACCCGACGCGCCGCACAACGACATGTCGATACTCGTCGGCTGGAATACCGCTTGGCTGGCCGACATCTCCCGTGCGGAGATGGATGCCTGGGCGGTGCGATCGCATCAGCGCGCCGTGCGCGCCATCGACGCCGGGCAATTCGCCGACGAGATCGTGCCCGTCGAGATCGGCGGCGGGACAGCGGTATTCGATACCGACGAGCATCCGCGACGCGATACCAGCGAAGAGAAAATGGCGTCGCTGAAGGTCCTGCATCCCGAGATCGACGGGTTCTCGATCACCGCGGGCAACTCCAGCGGTGTGAACGACGCAGCCGCCGCGGTGACGGTCGCCAGCAGCGCGGTCGCCGAGGAATACGGACTGACCCCGCTGGCTACCGTGCGCGCGTGGGCGAGCGTCGGCGTGGATCCCGTGCGCACCGGACTGGCCCCGGTGGCCGCGATCCGAAAGGCCCTCGACCGCGCCGGACTCGACCTCGCGCAGGTCGACCTGTTCGAGATCAACGAGGCGTTCGCATCGGTGACCGTGGCTGCGGTCCGCGAACTGGGCCTGGACCCCGAACGGGTGAATCCGTTCGGCAGCGGATGCAGTCTCGGACATCCGGTCGCGACCACCGGCACTCGCATGATCGCCACCCTCGCGCACGAACTGCGTCGTCGCGGCGGTGGCACGGCCGTGGCGGCCATGTGCGCGGGCGGCGGTATGGGGTCGGCGATGGTCCTGACAGTGTGATCTTCAGCGGCCGAGGAACTGTGGTGGGCGTTTGGCCGCGAACGCGGCGATGCCCTCCTGGACGTCGGCGGTCTCGAACAACTCGGCTTGGCCTTCGCGTTCGAGTTGCAGGGCTGATTCGAGATGAGTCAGGGCCGTCTTGTTGAAAGCACGTTTGATGCGGGTATAGGCGGCTGTCGGGCCTGCTGCCAATTGTGTTGTGAGCGAGCCTGTTTCGGTGTCGAAGTCGGCGTCCGGCACGACGTGGGAGAGTAGGCCCCACTCGGCGGCCTGTGTCGCGGGTATGCGTTCGGCGAGCATGGCCATGCGTGCGGCGCGGGCGGGCCCGATCAGCGCGGGCAACAGGGCGGTGGCTCCGCCGTCGGGCATCAGGCCGACGCGGGTGAAAGCCAGTAGAAGGTAGGCGGATTCGCGAGCGACGGTCAGGTCGGCGGCCAGGGCGATCGAGCATCCCACTCCGACGGCGGGGCCGTTGATCGCCGCGATCACCGGCTGCGGGGCTGCGCGTAATGCGCGGATCAGCCGGTTGGCCGCATCGATGGTGACGCCCTGCGGACCTGCCACGGCGGACCTGGACAGGTCCGCGCCCGAGCTGAAGGCCCGGCCCGCGCCGGTCAGCACCAGAACCCGGACCTCCGGATCAGCGCCGAAATCCTCTACGGCCGCGGCGGTTTCGTTCAGCAGTTCGGCGGTGAGCGCGTTGAGGCGATCGGCCCGGTTGAACGTCAGTCGTGCGACGGCGTCGGTGCGTTCGACGAGCAGGTGTGGCGGTGTGGTCACGGTCGGCCTCCTGATGTGCTTGCGGTGTGCGGAAATCGGCTGTGGTTCACGCTGCGGTGGTATCGCCGAGATAGCGGTGCAGCAGTTCGCTGCCCGCATCGGCGGCGGGGCCGGTCCAGGCGACCCGGCCGCGCTGCAGGATCAGGCACTGATCGGCGAAATCCAGTGCGCGCGTGGCGAATTGTTCGATCATCAGCACCGCGATGCCCGCCGCGCGGGCCCGCTCCAGACTCTCGAATACGACGTCCACCATCTTCGGCGCCAGGCCCAGCGACATCTCGTCGGCGATCACCAGCCGCGGATCCACTATCAGCGCCCTGGCGAGCGAGAGCATCTGTTGTTCGCCGCCGGACAGCGTGCCCGCCACCTGCCCGGACCGCTCACCCAGCACCGGAAAGATCTGCAGCGCACGGTCCAGAGCCTCGGCGCGCCGTCGGCGATCGCCCATGGTCGCCATGCGCAGGTTCTCCAGAACGGTCAGACCCGCGAACACGCCTCGCCCCTCGGGCAGATGCACCAGTCCGGTCCGGCGGATGTACTCCGGCGAGCGTCCCGCGATATCCCGTCCGTCCAGTTCGATACTGCCGCCGACCGGCGGCACCAGCCCGGACAACGTGCGCGCCAGCGTGCTCTTACCGGCTCCGTTCGGGCCCAGCACGGCCAGCGCGCTGTTCGGCGGAAGGTCGAAGGACACGTCCCGCAGCGCCACGGCCGGGCCGTACTGCACGCTGAGTTCACGGACCTTCAGCAGATCGGTTGTGCTGGTCATGATGTGGTCCTCTCGGCATCGGCGTCGGGTTCCGCGCCGAGATAGGCGGCGCGCACTGCGGGATCCGCGCGGATGTGCGCCGGGTCGCCCACGCTGATCTCGACGCCGAAATCGATGACGTGCACCGTGTCGCTCAGCCCCAGGACCAGTTCCACGTCGTGCTCGACCAGTAGCAGCGACACTCCGCGCTCCCGCGAGATGTCGGTGAAAACCGTTGCCAGTTCCTCGGTTTCGCGAGTGTCGAGCCCGGAGGATGGTTCGTCCAGTAGCAGGACGCTCGGCTCGAGGGCCAGCGCCCGGCCGACCTCGAGCAGCCGGGCGGTGCCCAGCGGCAATCCCGCGACGGGCTGATGTGCCTGGTCGCTCAGATGCAACAGCTCGAGGATCTCCTCGACCCGCCGGTTCTCCGCCGCGGCCGGGGAGCGGAACCCGCCCGCGGTCAGCAGATCGGTCCAGATCCGCCCCCGCGCGTGCCGGAGCCGATCGGCGAGCACCACGTGATCACGGATCGTCAAGCCGGAGAACAGCTCCGGGTGCTGGAACGTGCGAGCAAGTCCGCGCCGCGCCCTGGCCTGCGGACTGGTCCGGGTCACCTCCTGCCCGTCCAGGAACACCGCCCCCGAATGCGGCCGCAGTAGCCCCGACAACACGGCGAACAGAGTGCTCTTCCCCGCGCCGTTGGGCCCGACCAGCCCGACGATGCCCGCCGCCGGAACAGCCAGATCGATGTCGTTCAACGCCACAAGCCCGCCGAATCGCACTGTGACGCCGCGTGCTTCGAGGCGAGGCGGCGTTGTCGTCGTCATGCGTGCTCTCCCGCCATCGCAGGTGCGTCCGTGTCCGCCGATGTCGGGGCCGCATCGGGTCGGCCGAACCGTGCGCGCACTGCCCGCAATTGGCGTGCGTGCATGGCTGCGAGTCCGTCGGGATTGCGGGCGAGCATGACCGCGCCGAGGCCGAACAGGATGACCGGGACCTGCGCCCAGGTCGAGGGCAGGTAGGTCTGGAAGACGCTGGGCAACAGGCCGTATGCCACGCCCGCGACCAGCGCTCCGGTGATCGAGCGCGAGCCGATGGTGACCAGTACCGCAAGCCAGACCAGTCCGGTGAACGGGTTGAACGAATCCGGCAGCGCGGCTTGATAGTTCAGCGCAAGCAAGCCGCCGCCGATGGCCGCGATGAAGGTTGCCAGCGCCGAGACCAGGACCTTCACCGGGACGATGCTCAATCCCATGGTGCGCGCGCCGCTCTCGCTCGCCCGCACCGCCGTGACCGCCAGGCCCGCGGTGGAGCGCCGCAGATTCAGCACGATCACGCCGAGGACGAGGAATACCGCGAGGGCGAACAGCGCGAAAACCCGGTTGTCCGTGGCCCATTCGGGTCGGAGCAGGACCACGCCCTGCCCGGAGTTGTAGATGTGGTCCCGTAGGAATACGAGGTTCTGTACAAGCAGGCCGAAGGTGAGGGTCACCAGGGCGACGTAGAGATTGCCCAGGCGGATGGTCAGAATGCCGATCACGACGCCCACCGGCGTGACGATGATCGCCGCCACCAGCACAGCGAGTAGCGGTGACCATCCGGCGTCGGTGGCCAGTTCGGCCGCAAGCACCGCGCCCAGACCGGCGAATGTGGTCTGGCACAACCAGATCATGCCGCCTTCGCCGGTGACCATCGTGTACGACAGCAGTGCGATCGCCAGCGCGATCCCACCGGCCACCACGCCGCCCCAGAACAGCTCGAGCACCAGCGGCAGCGTGGCGACCACGATCAGCGCTACGGCCGGGCCGAGTGCAGAGGACCATCTGATTCCCTTGCCGCGCAGTACATTTGCTCCCGGCGGTCCGGTCGCGGCGATATGTACGGCGCGATCCAGGGCTCCGCCGGTCGCGGTGTCGCCCGCTTGTCCGCGCACCGCGTAGTACAGCAGGGCCACGAGCATGAACAGGAACGGGATGCTCGGCACGAGTTGCGCGGACAGTGCGCTCTGCGGGGCGACGAAACGCTGGACGACCGTGGTTGCGACGCCCATGACCACCGCCGTCGCGACGGCGGCCGGAAGGTTGCGCAGCCGCGCGGCCACCACCGCGGCGAATGCGGCCGCCATCAGCGAGGTCATCCCGTCCACCGTGAGCCCCGAGGTCGGGGCGACCAGCACACCGGCCAGTCCGGCCAGCAGAGTGCTGCCCGCCCACACTCCGAGCGACACCCGGGTCGGGCTGACGCCCGACATCGCGGTGAGCGCCTCGGAATCGACCAGGGCGCGCACTCGCAACCCGATGTCGGTGTACCGCAACACGATCGTCCCGACGGCCAGTACGAGGATCAGCGCGAGATAGGTGATCAGCTGATCGAGGTTCACCACGCCGCCGAGCACCCGGAAGGTACGCACCGGTTGCGGCGCGAGTCCCGGTGCGGTCGCATTCGACAGCTGTCCGAAGATCAGATCGACCAGCGGCGGCAGCGCCACCGACAACCCGATCGTCGCGACGATCTTGATCAGCGATGAGCGTAATCGCAAGTGCCGGAACAACAGTGCGTACAGCGCTGCGCCCAGTACCGGACCGAACACGCCGATCGCGACCACCGCGGCGGGCAGGATCGCCCAGCCGTGCTGGACGTGCAGGAAGTAGTAGAAGCGCGCCACCGCATAGGCGAGCGCGCCGAACGCGAAGTTGAATACGCCCGCCGAGACGTAGGTGACCACCAGTGACGCGGCGGCGATGGCGTAGATCGAACCGAGTGCGAGCCCGGCCAGGACATAGGACAGCAACGGTGGCTCCTCACAGCTCGCGGGCTCAGCGAGCGGCCCAGCTGATGCTCTTGGTCTGCAGGAATTCGTCGAGCCCGAACTCGCCCCATTCGCGGCCCACGCCGCTGCGTTTGTATCCGCCGAACGCGATGCGCGGATTCACCCCGCCGCTGCTGCTGTTGATCGAGACGCCGCCGGTGCGGATCTCGCACGCCATCGAATAGGCCGTCGCGGTGTCCGCACTCCAGACCGCGCCCGCCAGCCCGTACGGACTGTCGTTGGCGATCCGCACCGCCTCCGCATCGGTCCGGCATCCGATGACCACGCCGACCGGGCCGAAGAACTCCTCCTGAGCGATGGCCATCGCGTTGTCGACGCCGGTGAACAGGGTCGGCTCCACGAACCAGCCGCGGTCCAGCCCCGCGGGACGCCCTCCGCCACAGACGATTTCGGCCCCCTCCGCCTCGCCGCGACGGATCAGCGCCTCCACCTTGTTCCGCTGTGCCTCGGTGATGAGCGGGCCCATGGTGGTGTCCTCGTGCGCCGGATCGCCGACCCGGACCCGGCCCAGCGCGGCGCGCAGCCGCTCGACGAATTCGTCGTGCCGAGACTCGTGCACGATCGTGCGGGTCAGCAGCGAGCAGCCCTGTCCGGCGTGCGCGGTCATCCCCATGAACGCGGCGCGCACCGCGCCGTCCAGATCGGCGTCGGCACGCACGATGTTCACCGATTTGCCGCCGAGTTCGAGTACGACCTTCTTGATCGAATCGGCGGCCTGGCTGTAGACCATCCGGCCCACGGTGTCGGATCCGGTGAAGCTGACCAGGTCGACCATGGGATTCGTGGTCAGCTCGCGGCCCGCCTCGATGTCACCGGTGACGATGTTGAGCACACCCGGCGGCAGATCCGCGGCCTCGGCGAAGTCGGCGAGCAGCAGGGACTCCAGCGGAGTGGCCGGGGCGGGTTTGAGCACCGCGGTGCATCCGGACGCGAGTGCCGGAATCACCTTCATCATGCTCAGGAAGAACGGGAAGTTGTAGGCGGCGATCAGGGCGCAGACGCCGTACGGTTCGCGCCGCAGCACACCCTGGCCGATGCCCGCGCCGGGGGCGATGGTGGGATCCATCGGACGCTCCCAGCGGAACGTCGGCATGACCCGCTCGGCCATATCTCGCAAGTGCGCCAACGGAACTCGCGTCTGCAGCGTCTCGGCGAGGCCGCGCACCGAGCCCGCCTCGGCGATGTTCAGATCGATCAGTCCCGGGAGTCGGCGCTCGATCTCGTCGGCCATGCGCAGCAGGACCGCGGCTCGGTCGGCGGGCCGCATCCGGGGCCAGGGGCCCTCGTCGAATGCCGTGCGGGCGGCGGCGATGGCGCGCCGGACGTCCGCCGGAGTGGATTGCGGGACTTCGGCGATGGTCTCCTCGGTCGCGGGATTGCGGACGACCAGGCGAGTGTCGGACTCACCGTCGGTGCGACGTCCATCTATGTAGAGCTGTGCAGAGAACGAATAGGCCGCGGTCATATGCCCTCCTGATGCCGAGCGCGTCGTGGTGCCGCACGCCCGGCAATCCCACGTTAAGTATCCTGAATACTCGCTCGCCGACGTGAACGTCCCGAATTTCCACTGGATGGGATGGCGGTTTGTGGTCTGGGACACAGATAGCTTGTTATTCCGGTTACGCATTCATCTCGCCGGGTGGCGGTGATGCGGTTCCTCTCCTAGGCACGGCTCGACTGCCCGGCGCATCGCGCGAGGTCACCGTGCTCTGTCCCGAAAGACTCGATCATGAGCCCTGATACGCCTTCCGTCACCTCGTCGCCCGCGGAACAATCCTGGACGCCGCGGCTGATCTTCTCCCTCGCATCCATCGTGCTGCTGCTCGAGATGCTCACCCTCAGCTATCTGATGATCTCGATGTCACTGCCGTCGATCTCCGCGCACTTCCACACCGCGCAGGGCGCTTGGCTGTTGACCGTATTCCTGCTGGTAGGCGCGGTATCCAGTCCACTGCTGGGCAAACTCGGCGATCTGTACGGCAAGCGCAAGGTGATGCTCGGCTGCATAGCCGTCTCCGCGGTGGGTTCGCTGCTGTGCGCGATCGCCGCCAATTTCGCGATGATGCTGGTGGGCCGGGCGCTCGCGGGATTCATCGCGCCCTGTGTGTTCCTGGGGTACTCGCTGATCCGGGATGTGTTCCCGCCCAAGACGATCGGCCTCGCGGTCAGCATAGCCACCAGCGGGCTTGGCCTGATCGCGGTGCCCTCGCCGTTCTTCGCCGGATGGTTGATCGACAAGTCCGGATTCCGTGGCATCTTCTGGGCGCTCGCCGCCGGGTCCGTCATATTCGGCGCCATGATCGCGATCAGCACCGACGAGTCGAGTGTGCGGGTGCGCTCCCGGATCGACGTACTCGGCGCGGTGCTGCTCGGGGCCGGGATCGGCGGCGTATTCATCGCGTTGAGCCTCGGACCGAGCTGGGGCTGGTCCGCGACCTCGACCCTGGTGTACCTGCTCGGGGGACTCGTGCTGATCATCGCGTGGGTCGTGTCGGCGGGAATGATTCGCGAGCCGCTGCTGGAACTGCGCGTGCTGCGCCGCCGGCCGATCCTGTTGATCACCCTGTCCTCGGCGTGCTGTTACGGATGCGCCACGACGCTGGCTCTGCTGCTGCCGATGATGATCATGACACCCGCGGTGCTGGGTCTCGGTTACGGATTCGGTGTCAGCGCAAAGGGATACGCCCTCTACCAGACGCCGTTCGGGTTGATGGTGGTGGTCGGCGGCGCGGTCGTCGGCATGCTGATGGGCCGCAGGGTCCGCCCACGTCCGCTACTGCTGCTCGGAGCGTTGCTGCTGGCCGCCGCCTACGCCCTGGTCGCGGTCGACCACCACGATCGGGTGCTGCTGTTGGTCTTCAGCGCGATGGCAGGCACGGGAACCGGATTCGCCTACGGAGCCACGCCCAACCTGCTCATCGAGGCCGTTCCGCCGCAGTTGCAGGCCAGTACGGCGAGCGTGGTCAACGTCGCGCAGAGCGTGATGTCCGCGGCCCTGCCGGTGATCGCGTTCGCGGTGCTGAACAACTCGTTCATCGCCCAGCTGCCGGGCGGTTCGCACGGCGCGATCCTGTACACGGAGAGGGGATTCCAGGTTGCGTTCCTGATCGGTGCGGCGGCCGGGTTGATCGGGGCGGTGCTGGCGCTGGCGTTGCCGCGCCGGATCCAGCAGATCGTGGTGTCCGATGCGGGTGAGGTCGAGGGGACGGCTTCGGTGGTCGCGCACTGACCGAGCAGGGGGCCGGCTGCTTGGGGCGGCCGGTCCCCGTTCATCCCTGGGCGATCCAGCAGGAGACCTGTTCGGTGTACTGGCCGTACGCGGACAATCCGTCGCATGCGATCTTCGCCGCGTCGGCGGGGTCGATGTCCAGGCACAGCTGGAATCGGGTGTGATGCGGTTCGTCTGCCGATGTGAACCGGGCGGTCAGCGCCGCGTCGATGACCCCGGCCTTCGTGGCCGCGCGGAAGGCGGCCGTGGCGGTGTGCGGGGAATCGCTCAGGAAAGCGGCGGCGGTCTGTGTGTTGATCTCGAATGCCAGGTCGTGCAGGAGCGTGAGGATTCGTTCGGCGACCAATCCGATCTGCGGAATGCTCTCCAGGCGAACGCCGTTCACCGGTCCCAGCGATTCGAGTTGCCCGATCGACTTGCGCATCGTGATCAGTTTGTTGGCAACGGATTCCTGCTTCGAGAACGTGGTCACGGCTGCTGTCCTCCGGGTCGGGCCGCTGGTAGAGGCGAATGGTCCCATCGCGGCAAACGCACGGCCACCGCGCTTTCCGCAGAACGGGATGGCCGGTGGACGCGGAGGTCCGGTCGATGGATGGTTGGCGGCGGGCACCGGGTTCTCCGGCGGACGAGGGCAATCGGCCGCGTCGCCACCCGGACGGAAAAGGATGTTCGATGCGAACCCTCAGCGATCTGTTGCGCAATTTCATGCAACTCGGCTACGTCACCGACGATATCGACGCCGCCGCCGCATATCTCGAAGCCACCCTCGGCACGGTGACCTGCGTCAAGCACTACCGTTCCGAGCTGGGCGGCGGTCTGCCGCCGTCGGCCGGTGGCGAGCCCGGCGCGAGTTTCGTCGTGGTGGACGGAAAACCGGCACAGGAGTGGACGATCGACGTAGCCCTGGTCAATGCCGGGCCGACGAATGTAGAGATCATCCGCCCGGTCGGCGGCGCAGTCGACCTCTATCGCGCAGCAGTGCGTCCCGGCGTCCCGGCGACCCTGCACCACCTGGGTTTCGTGGTGGACGATTTCGACGAGGTCGACGCTGTCGTCACCGCCGCAGGCAAGAGCTGGGCCCAGTACGGCCGCAGCGGCGGAATCCGCTTCGGCTACCTCGATCTGCGCGCCGAACTCGGCCACTTCGTAGAGGTGATGGAACTCGACGAGGCGAGCGCGGACGGCTTCACCCAGCTCGAGATCGCCTCGAACGCCGGACGCGACTGACCGGCGTTCGGACCCGAGGGCTCAGGCGAGGAGCTCTTCGAGGGTGGAGGCGGTCAGGATCCGTGTCGCCCACGTGTCGATCTGCGTCGGGGCGGCGGACCGAACTCGCTCGATCACGGCGGTCGGTAGGACCCCGAACTTCGCGGTCATCTGGTCGAGCAGAAGTTCCATACGCCCCGTCGCTTTTCCACGCGCTTCGCCCCTGGCTTCCATACGATCTGCGGTGGTCACGATTGCTTCCGCTGAGGGGACCGCGCGAGCCCGGATCTGGCCCACGTCCTGGGCCGCGACGTCATCCAGGAAGAACTCCAGCCGCGCCGGATGCGGACCGAGTGCCGCCCGCGTCGCCGAGTCGATGTCGTACAGGTCGGCCAGTTCGGTCGGCGCGGTCGCCGACCAAGTAGCGCCCTCGCCGTTGACGTGCAGCACGACCGGGATCACCACCGGCAGCGTTGTGGTCCTCGGTACGTTGCCGGGGTCGAGTTCGTGCGCTTTGTGATTGTCGGCGAGGTATTTGCTCCAGATTCGGACGGTGTACTCGAGCATCCGGAACGCCATGAACCGGTCCGGACCGGATTGGTGTTCCAGCAGGCAGTAGATGTAACCGGGGCGTCCTTTGACGCGGCTGCGGAAGGGGAGGGCGCTCACCCGATGGTGGCAGGAAAAGGACTTCGCCACATTCGCGATCAGGTCGGGCCCGATCAGGCGTGGTCGGTCGAATGTCCCGGGAACAGTGGGAGATCCGGGTCCAGGACGACGGCGGCGTTGTTGACCGCGGTGGCGACTTCACCGAAGCCGACCGACATCAGCTTGACCTTGCCGGGGTAGGAGGTCACGTCGCCGGCGGCGTAGACGCGGTCCAGGGTTGTGCGCATGCGGGTATCCACCGTGATCGTCCTGCGGTCCAGCTGCATTCCCCATTCGGCCAGCGGGCCGAGGTTGCTCAGGAAACCCAGTGCGGCGACGACCGCGTCGACCTTGTGCACTCGCGGTTGTTCTTCGCCGTCGACCCGTACGTGCGCCTCGCGCACCCGCTCGTCTCCGAGCAGGGCGACGACCTGGGCGTCGGTGATGATCTGCGCGCCGCAGTCGTACATCTCGCGCACGCTCGCCGCATGCGCCCGAAACTGGCCGCGCCGGTGCACGAGGGTCACCGAGCGGGCGATCGGGGCGAGGGCGAGCGTCCAGTCGACCGCGCTGTCTCCGCCGCCGACGACGAGTACATCATTGTCGGCGTAATCGTCCAGTGCCGGAACGAAATAGCTCAGTCCGCGGTCGAGGAACTCCTCGCCCGCGGGCAGTGTGCGCGGTGTGAAGGTGCCGATTCCGGCGGTCACCACGACCGCGCCCGCATCGATCACCGTGTCGTCCGACAACGTGACCTGTGGACGTCCATCGGATGCGAAGCTCAGCCCGACCGCTTCCCGGCCGAGCACATATTCGGTGTCGAACGAATCCGCCTGAGCCTTCAGCGCATTCACGACCTCTCGGCCGCGCGAGCCGGGAACGGCCGCGATATCGCGGATCTGCTTCTCCGGATACAGCGCGGTGATCTGGCCGCCGCATTCGGGCAGCGCGTCGACGAGCACGGTGCGCAGTCCGCGGAATCCCGCGCAGTAGGCCCCGTAGAGGCCGACCGGCCCGGCGCCGACGATGAGGATGTCGGTGGACATGGTGATGGCCACGGATGCGACCTCCTGAACTAGGTGAAGGGACAGTACTGCGGCGTGGCGGAGCCTATGACCGGCCCGGTCGGGCGCCTGGCGGTTTTCCGCCTGATGGGATGACTGGATCACCGGATTGACGGCCTCGAATGGTCGTTCCCGTCCTGCGGGAGAGGCGATGCGCGGGCCGCCGTCGGTAGCGGACAGTCGGCGCAGACCCCGATCACGGTGATCCCGCTGTGATCCCGAACGACCGGCGGCCCGCTACAGCCTGGCCGAGAGCCGCCGAGTCCTCGCGGCGTCTCGTCACCTGGAAGGGCATGAATTCATGAGCGACGAAGTAAGAGTCTGGATCGACCAGAAACTCTGCACCGGCGATGGTCTGTGCACCCAGTACGCACCGGACGTATTCCAGTTCGGCGACGACGGGCTGGCCTACGTCAAACAGTCGGCCGATGCGGATCTGCTCAAATCCGAAGGCGCACAGGCCGATGTGCCGGACAGCCTGCGCCTGGACGTGGTCGACGCCGCGGACGGATGCCCCGGCAATTGCATTCACGTGGTGCGTCGCACCGACGGCGTCGAGGTCGCCGGTCCCGACGCGGACTGACAGCCCGCAGTCCGACGTACTACCCGTTGAGGAGTTGATTCGAATGTCCGTGGTGCTCGAACCCGGGAAGGCCGGGAAGCTGACCGGGACGACCCCCTGGTTCACGGGAGATGTTCCCCCCGAACAGGTTCCGGAGAAATACCGGCTCGACCGAGCGTTCGTGCCCAAGGCGCGGTACCTCGATCCGGAGTTCCTGCAACTGGAACTCGACAAACTGTTCACCCGCACCTGGTTGATGGCATGTCGCCTGGAGGAGTTGGCAGGCGTCGGATCGTATGTGGAATACGAGATCGGCGCGCACTCCATTCTGATCGTGCGCGAGGCCAAGGATTCGGTGCAGGCGTATTTCAACGCCTGCCGGCACCGCGGCACTCGCCTGGCCAAGGACCGGGGCCGGGTCGGCTCGATCATCTGCCCGTTCCACGGCTGGCGGTGGAATCTGGACGGCTCCATCCGGCTCGTGCTCGATCGGGAGGAGTTCGCCCCGCGCTCGGACGACGACCTGGGACTGGTCAAGGTGCGCACCGAGACGTGGGCCGGATTCGTGTTCATCAACATGGATCCGAACGCCGTGCCGCTGCTCGAGTACCTCGACCCGATCCCGCGGATCTTCGAGCCCTTCCACTACGAGAACATGCGCATCCGGTGGCAGAAGGGAATCATCCTGCCCTGCAACTGGAAAACGGCGCTGGACGGTTTCCTGGAGGCGTATCACGTCGCCGGGACGCATCCGCAGCTGTTCCGCCTGGACAAGTCGAACGACAACCTGTTGTCGATGAAGGAACTCGAGAACCGGGTCTGGTCGCCGACGACCACTTACGAACGGCACGCGCACTATTCGAGCCTCGGGCAGAAGAAGAGTGAGACCACCGAGGACAACGCCACCAAGGATCCGCTGAAGCGGACCACCGAGGGTGAGATCGATCCACGCGAGGCATTCGCGATGAGCGTGCAGTACATCTACGACGATATGGGCGGGCTGGAGAACGAGCGCAGCTGGCGTGCCGCGGAGAAGCTCAAGACCACCGAACTGCCCGAGGGCATGACTCCCGGCGATCTGTTCATGCAGATCTACCAGGATCTGGTGATCTCGGAAGGCTATACGTGGCAGGACATCTCGCCACAGCAATGGGCCGAGGCGGGCACCGCGTGGAACGTCTTCCCGAACACCATCCTGCTGCCCAATCAGGGCTCGTCGTTCATGTACCGCGCACGGCCCAACGGCTCGGATCCGGACAGCTGCCTGTTCGAGATCTTCGCGCTGGATCAGATCGCGGTCGCCGACTACGACAAGAAGCATCAGCACACTCCGCAGATCTTCGAGGACTATCACGACGCCGAACTCGGCCAGGTCTTCAACCAGGACATGGCGAACGCCAAGGAGGTGACCGTGGGTATGCATTCGCCCAGCTTCGACGGGCATCGCCTGAGCGAGGCGCAGGAGATGACCATCTACAACCACCACCGGGTCGCCGACCGGTTCATCTGGGCGCCCTGACGGGGGGATCGTGATGTCTGAACAACAGCACAGCGCCTGGGACGAAGTGTTCGACGTCGTCGTGGTCGGCAGTGGCGGCGGGGCGTTGACCGCCGCGCTGCTGGCCCGGCACGGCGGCGCGAGCGTTCTGGTCGTGGAGAAGGACCGGTACATCGGCGGCACCACCGCGGTATCCGGCGGGGATATGTGGATTCCGAACAATCGCTTTGTCGCGGAAAGGGATTCGCGTGAGGACGCCATCGCGTATGTGCGCCGGTTGTCGGACGGGCGGGAATCGGATCCGTCGCTGGTCGAGGTCTACGTCGACACCGCGCACGAGGCGCACGAATACCTCGAGGCGCACACCGGGTACCGGTCCGAGCCGCACATCATGCTGGACGACTACTACTCGGTGATCGGCGATCGGATTCCCGGGGTTCGCCCGTTTCCGCGCAGTGTCGCGGTCAAGCCGTATCCGGCCGGTGCGGAGCTGGGCGAGCTCGCGGAGCTGATCAACAAGGGGCCGTGGGTGCCGCCGTGTGAGGTCAGTTTTCCCGAGCAGCGGCGCGGCGAGGTCGGGCCGGAGGAACTGGCCCGGCGTGAGCGAGAAGGCTGGCGCGCCAAGGGCGGTGGCCTGATCGCGCCGCTGTTCAAGGCGCTGTTGGATCTCGACGTCCAGGTGCGGATCAGCACGCCCGCAGTCGAATTGGTGACCGATGCGGATCATGCGGTGATCGGCGTCGTCGTCGAGGGTGAGCAGGGCCGCCGCCGGATCGGCGCGCGCAAGGGCGTCGTGCTGGCCTGCGGTGGTTTCGAATGGAATCCGGAGATGGTCAAGACCTATCTCGGATACGAAGTGAAGCCGATGACGCCGTGGTCCAACACCGGCGACGGGCATCTGATGGCCATGGCAGCCGGGGCCAAGCTCGGTTCGATGACGACCTTCTTCAGCTACGGCGTCATCTACGACCCGTGGGAACTGGGCCGCGACGGAAATCCGTTGCCGCAGATGATGATGGGCCTGGGCGCGGGCTCGATTCTGGTGAACAAACTCGGCCGCCGGTTCATGCACGGCGGTTACACCTACAACGATTTCTCGCATCCCTTCGGCTTCTACGATCAGCGTCATCCGGGTTTCGTCAACAAGCCACCGGCGTGGGCGATCTTCGGCAAGCGGCATTTCGAAGAGGGCGTCATGGGGTCCAAACCCGGGATCGAGATGAATCTGACCGGGGCCGACGGCCAGGCTCCGCCGGACTGGGTGGCCACGGCCGGATCGATCCGCGAGCTGGCCGAGAAGATCTGCATCGATCCCGACGCGCTCGAAGCCACCGTCCAGCGATACAACGAATTCGCGGAGAAGGGCCAGGATCCGGACTGGGGCGATCCTTTACAGACCCATGTGCTCACCGGACCCGAAACCGTTGACCACCAACCGATTCTCGGGCCGCCCTACGGTGCGATACAGCAGTGGCCGGGCACGCTCGGTACCAACGGCGGCTGCCGCATCGATGCCGACGCACGCGTGCTGGGCAACCGGGTGCCGATCATCGATGGGCTGTACGCGGCCGGTAACACCTCGGCCGCGGTGCTCGGGGCGACCTATCCCGGCGGCGGGGCGTGCATCGGCTCGAGTGTGACGATGGGGTATCGCGCCGGACGGCATGTCGCGGCTCGTGCGGCCCGCGACATCGGCTGAGCGAAGATCGAAATCGGCCCCGTGGCAATGTGATTGCCACGGGGCCGAGGGCTTTGCAGGGGCCGAGTTTGCAGGGCTGAGGGGCTTCGAAGGGGCTGAGTGCCGTCGGCCAGGGCTGAGGGCGGGCAGCGAGGGACTTGTCGGCAGGGGGCCCGGAGGGCAGGTGACCGGGGCCGGTGTTCCGGGTGCTTACCGATGCACCCAGCCGAAGTCGTGCCATACGGTCTGGAGTTGGGTGACCGGCACCTGCCAGGTCTCGATGTAGGTGACGCCCTCGGGGCCGGCGGTCATCGTGTAGGGCGTGCCCGCCCGGCTCAGGAACATTTCCCCCGGCCTGATCGTGACGGTCTGCACGTCGTCGGGATAGCCGAATTCGATGTGGTATTCGCCCGCGAAGACGAACAACATCTCATCGATATTGTGGTGGTGTCGGGGCACGGTGAAGTAGGGGCGCACCCGCAAGGGGTTGCGATTGAATCGCGGAACGTCGATCGGCTTGGTGGTCACCCACATTCCGCCGTCGAACGTCGCCGCGAAATCTATCGGTGCGTCGGCCAGCAGTCCGCCGTCTTTCCACAGGTATGCCGGATCGTTCTGCTGGTTCAGGTCCATCGGGACCCAATCCGAATCCGCTACGAGATCGCCGAAAATGAGTGTCACATCGCCGACGGTACGTCCGCGGCGGTGCCCGACCACCTGGAGTTTTCCGTTCGTTGGGACGGTGATTGCGCCGATCTGTGGCCCCGAACACATTCCCGTCCAGTGAAATTTGATGATGACACACCACGAAGTAATTCGGGAGAGTCGGCCTATGGCTACCGCTCTGGGAATCGATTACTTCACCCTGCTGTCCGACGACGGATGGATGGACATGCCGCTCGATGTCATGCCCTCGTACCTCTGGGCCGACGGCGGACTACTCGCCGACGCTCCCGTCGATTTCGCCGAGACTTTCGGGCGCAATATGCAACTCTGCACGAAGGTCGATCCGACCTTCAATTTCAACGGCCTGCGCTGCGTCCCCAATTTCGCCGTGCCACGTCACCACCACAACCTCGACGAGTTGATCATCGTCTTCGCGGGTCAGTTCCACGTCGCGTGGGGCAAGAACGGCGAAGAGGGCAGCCGCACCATCGGCCCCGGCGAATTCTGGATCAGCACCGCCGGAACCCCCTACCTGATGACCGCCGGCCCCGAGGGCGTCACCTACATCGAGACCTGGCCCGCACCGATGGCCGAACTGGAGACGTACTGGCACGACGCGGGCTGGGTGCACCGCTGAGTGGTGTGGCACGGTCTCGCGGCGGGCGGATTCTCGCCCGCCCGGCCCACCCGGCGAATCGAGTGAAGCTACCCCGGATCGAATTCGCCTGGCTCGCTTCAGGTGAGGTCACCGCACAACGTCCTCGCCGGTGCGGTTGGTGGTCGTCGTGCCGAGTTCTCGCGGGTGCGGCCGCTCGCCGCGGGAATGCGTTGTGGAGGCCGCACCCGCGAAGTGCCTTATCGGCTCGGCTGGTCTTCGATCAGGGCGAGGCTGGAGCGGGCGTAGGCGGCGCGGCGCTTGTGGCTCACGAGATATGAAGGGGGAGCGAGGTATCCGATGTCGCGCGGTAGGTCCTTCGCCCGGCGGGCGAGGGTGGCGCGGGCTTCGGCTGTGGTGCCGCAGATCGCGATCTCGGTGAGCATTTCGTCGGTGACCGCGTCGGCCATGGCTGTGGTGTCGCCGGAGCGGAAGGCTGCGCGTAGCCGGGCGACCGGTTCCTGCCAACCGTGGTGGTCGACGAACGGGTCGTAGGTTTTGACGGTCAGGTAGAACGCGATCATTCGGCGGGCGTCGGCGATCGCGCGTTCGGGAGACGCGTCGTCCACGGCGGTGATGATCCATCCGTGTTCGAGCGGAGTTCGATCGTGCCCGCCTTGCTGGGCACCGAGAGTGGTAGCGGGACGGATGATCTCGTTCCACCAGGAAGCGGTGAACAGGCCGTGGCCGATGATGCCGTCGCCGACCCGGGCCGCGGTGGCGGCCATGCGCGTGTTGAATCCGGCCAGTAGGACGGGGATTTCGAGGCGTCCCAGTACCGGCGCGCGGACATCGGCGTCGATCTGCTGGAATTCGCCCGAGTACCTGACCTTTTCGCCGTTCTCCGCGTGTAACCAGGCGCGCACGGCTTCGGCGGTCTCGGCGATCCGGGCCATCGGGCGGTCGGCGGGCACGCCGAACCAGTCCCGGTTGATCCGGAAGGCCGCGGTGCCCAGGCCGAGGAACAGGCGGCCGGGGGCCTGCGCGTGCAGTTGGCGCATCGCGGTGGCGTGGGCGTAGGGCGTGCGGGCGAAGGCGTAGGCGATGGCCGGGCCGAGCATGGCGCGCTCGGTGCCCGCGACCATCTCGGCCAGGTTCAGATAGGCGTCGTGGTCGACGAAATCGCCGGTGACGAAGGCCGCCACCCCGGCCTGTTCCGCCTCGCGGGCGACCTCGCGGCCCGGCCAGGACATGCCGAATTTCATCGCAGGGTCCAATTCGGCCGTGCCATGCTCGCGCGATCGACCTCGGCCTTGCCGATCGGATTGCCGATCTGGGTGTACGAGAGTCCGGTGCGCAGCGCGTGAGATCGGTTGGTGTCCAGAGATTCCCAGATCGCACGGACCGTACCCTGGATGGCGGCAGCAGGTTTGGCCGCGATGATCCGGGCCAGCTCGTCCGCTCGCTCCCAAAGCTGTTCGCGCGGAAGCACTTCACTGACCATGCCGATCTGCAGCGCCCGTTCTGCCGACACCCGCTCGTCCAGACCCAGCAGCGCGATGCGCAACGTCTCACCCAGCGGGATGCGCCGGGCCAGGCCGATCGGCTCCAGTGCCGCGGTCAGGCCGTAGCTCACATGCGGGTCGAAGAAGGTGGCGTCCTGGGAGCAGATGATGATGTCGGCCTCGTTCAGCCAGTAGAACGCGCCGCCCGCGGCCATGCCCTGCACCGCGCAGATCATCGGCTTCCAGACCTGATTGAGCTTGGGGGACAGGCGTTCTCCGGGATCGGTCTGCGACCAGACGTTGTCGTGTCGGTCGAAGCCCTGCTTGACGTCCATGCCGGTGCTGAACGCCCGATCGCCCGCGGCGCGCAGTACCACGACGTGGATGTCGTCGTCATCGCGGACGCGCTGCCAGATCTGCGTGAACTCCTCCAGCATCGTCTGGTTGAAGCTGTTCATCGCTTCGGGCCGGTTCAGCGTGATCGTGGCGACGTGCTCGACCACTTCGAACAGCACGGTTGTCGGGTCCATTCGGATACTCCCTCGTTGTCAGACTTATTCAGTGTAATAAATTAAGGCTGTCAGATGCGGTTGGGTAACGTGAGCAGGCATCGGAGGAAGGTGTTATCTGCATGGTAGACGCCCGTGAACGGGCCGTCCCGCAGAATGAAAGATCATGCCCGAGGAGACTAAAGTCGTATACTCTTCTCGGGGTGAATGTCTCTATGTTGCTGGACATGGCCACCGACGGATTCGGCGACCGGCCGGTGGTGGGCCGCAGCGTGGACGGCCTGACGCCGGTCCGGCTTCGCGAACTCGCCGCCGGTGGGGCACGCCTGATTCGGGGCAGCGATGCCGACTCGGTGGTCTATCTGGCCGTCAACGGCCCGGCCTTCCACGTCGCACTGTTCGCCGCCGCTCGCGCGGGGGTGCCGCTGGTCCCGGTGAACTACCGGCTGGGCGCCGAGCAGCTGGCTGCCCTTCTGGTGAATCATCCACGGGCGCTGGGCATCTGCGATCCGGAACAAGCGAGCGCATTGCGCGCGGCAGGGTTGGGTGTGCGCAGCCCGGCCGAATGGCTCGCCGACGCGGAGGCCGCGGACGACGGCGGCGATCCGGTGGAATCCGACGCCCCGGCGGTGCTGATCTACACCAGCGGCACCACCTCCGCCCCGAAGGGGGTCGTGCTGCGGCACCACAATCTGGTGTCGTACGTCCTGGGCACCGTGGAATTCGCCGGAGCCCAGGAGGACGAGGCCGCGCTGATGAGCGTGCCGCCGTATCACATCGCGGCGGTGTCCAATGTGCTGACGAACCTCTACTCCGGCCGCCGGGTGCTCACCCTCGAGCAGTTCACCCCCGAGGGTTGGTTGGATCTGGTGCGCTCGGAGCGGGTCACCAACGCGATGGTGGTGCCGACGATGCTGGCCCGGATCATGGACGCCCCCGGCCTGTCCCGCTCCGCGCCCTCCCTGCGCACCCTGGCCTACGGCGGCGCGCGCATGCCGCACCGGGTGATCGAGACCGCGCTGCGCGAGTGGCCGCGGGTCGAGTTCGTCAACGCCTACGGGCTGACCGAGACCTCCTCGACCATCGCGGTACTCGGACCCGACGATCACCGGACCGCGATGACGAGCCCGGATCCGGCGGTGCGCGCTCGGCTCGGCTCGGCCGGACGGGCGGTGCCCGGCATCGAACTCGAGATCCGGGACGAGGCCGGTGCGGTCACCGAGCCGGGCGTCTCCGGCCGTATATGGGTTCGCGGCGAACAGGTTTCGGGCGAATACGCCGGACAGGGCAGCGCCACCGACGAGCGCGGCTGGTTCGACACCCGCGACCACGGCCACCTGGACCCCGACGGCTACCTGTTCGTGGCGGGCCGCGCCGACGACACGATCATCCGCGGTGCGGAGAACATCGCGCCCGCCGAGATCGAGGACGTACTGCTGCGTCATCCGGACGTGCTCGACGCGGTGGTGATCGGGGTCCCCGACGAGGAATGGGGCCAGCGGATCGAGGCGGTCGTGGTGTCCCGGGCCGGAGCAGAGCCGGATCCGGAAGGACTGCGTGCCGAAGTGCGAAAAGCCTTGC
The DNA here is from genome assembly GCF_019890715.1 of Nocardia coffeae. Classification (NCBI taxonomy): domain Bacteria; kingdom Bacillati; phylum Actinomycetota; class Actinomycetes; order Mycobacteriales; family Nocardiaceae; genus Nocardia; species Nocardia coffeae. Next base: position 162,969 of record NZ_JAINZY010000010.1, read on the forward strand.
GCGGCTCCAGAACACCGGACCGCATCAACTTCTGGCCGGAGCTTCCCCGCACGGTCACCGGCAAGCTGGTGCGCCGCGACATCGTCGCCACCCTGACCGCCGAGCGTCCGTAGTCCACAGGAGGCACGATCATGAGCAACACAACCGAGAGTGACTCTGCCGCAGCACATCCCATCGTGCGCCCAGTTCCGCAACCCACGCCGGCCACAGCCGGATTCTGGGCGTCCGGCGCGGACGGTGTGCTGCGTATCGGGCACTGCAACGAATGCGGGGCGTACACGCATCCGCCGCTGCCGCGGTGCCGGGTGTGCCGCAGTGCCGACGTGGACGCGGCAGCGGTGTCCGGACGTGGTGTGGTGCTGGGATTCACCGTCAACCATCAGCAGTGGCTGCCCGACTTCCCGCCGCCGTACGTGGTCGCGATCGTGGCGCTGGCCGAGGACGACGGTGCGCGGCTGACGACCAATATCGTGCACTGTGCGGCCGAGGACGTGTATGTCGGTATGCCCGTGCGGGTGTTGTTCGAGCGGTGCGGGCCCGAGACCGAGGAGATCTATCTGCCGCTGTTCGAGCCGGACCCGGATCGGTTGGGGGAGAAGGTATCTCTTCCCGAACCACGGGAGCTCGGCTCCGCTCTGCGGCCGATGGCGTCGGTGTCGAAATTCGAGGATCGGGTCGCGTTGACCGGTGTCGGTCAGTCGCGGGTCGGACGTAGGCTGCTCGTCGATCCGCTGTCGCTGACCGTCGAGGCGTGTCAGCGGGCCGTCGAGGACGCCGGACTGACACTCGACGAGATCGACGGCCTATCCACATATCCGGGCCGCAGTGGTCCGCCGGGTATGTCCGAGGGCGGGATCGTGCCCCTCACCGAGGCGTTGCAGCTGCATCCCACCTGGATCAACGCCGTCGGTGACACTCCGGGACAGGCCGGAGCGATCATCGCGGCCATGCTGGCGGTGGCGTCCGGGTTGTGCCGTCATGTGCTGTGCTTCCACACCTCTTGGGAGTCTTCGCATTCGGCGCTGGTGCGGTCGGGCAGATATGCCGCGGAGTCGGGTCGGGCGATCGGGATGATGGCCGAGCGTGCGCCGTTCGGCGCGATGTCCGCGGCGAATTGGATCGCCATGCAGGCTTCGCACTACTTCCACCGCTATGGTGCTGATCGTTCGATGCTGGCCGCGATCGCGGTCAACAGCCGGGCCAATGCGATGCGCAATCCCGAAGCGGTGTACCGGGATCCGCTGACCGTGGACGACTATTTCGCCGCCAGGATGGTGTCGACACCGTTCGGGTTGTACGACTGCGATGTTCCGATGGACGGCGCCATCGCCGTGATCGTGTCGGCCGTGGAGACCGCCGCCGATCGCCCGCGGCCCCCGGTCCTGGTCGACGCGGTCGGCACCCAGGTGCTGGAGCGATTGAGCTGGGATCAGGACACTTTCACCCACGAGCCGCAGACCCAGGGCCCGTCCCGGCACCTGTGGACCAGGACCTCGCTGACCCACGACGATGTCGACCTCGCCCTGCTCTACGACGGATTCACCTTCAACGCGGTGTCCTGGCTCGAGGGGCTGGGCTTCTGCGAGGCGGGCGGCGCGGCCGAATTCATCGCTGGGGGAAAGGGAATCGCGCTCGACGGACGTCTGCCGGTGAATCCGCACGGCGGTCAGCTCTCGGCCGGACGGCTGCACGGTTTCGGCCATGTGCGCGAAGCGATCCTGCAGTTGCGCGGCGAGGGCGGCGAGCGTCAGGTGCGCGACGCGCGGGTCGCGGTGGTGACGACCGGCGGCGGCGCGCCCGGATGCGCAATCCTGTTGCGCCGTAACTGATCTGCCGCGTCGAGAGTATCGAGATGGACCGTCCGGCAATGTCGCCGGACGTAGAACGGAGGAAATCACATGCGCAGATTCGGTGCGATCGCCGCGGGACTGTGTTCCGTGGCGCTGCTCGTGTCCGCCTGTGGCGGCGGGGCCGGGGCGAACGACCCCAACGGGCCGTTGAAGATCGGCGTGCTCACCTCGCTCAGCGGCAGTTCGGTCGCGCACTGGGCGCAGACCGAGAGCGGGGTGAAGGCGCGGCTGGCGGCATACAAGGACTCGGGCGGCACATGCGCCTCCCGTCGATTCGACGTCGTCATGGCCGACGATCAGTCCACGCCGCAGGGTGCGCTGACCGCGACGCAGCGACTCGTCCAGCAGGAGAAGGCGTTCGCGGTCCTGCCCGCGAGCAGTTTCTTCTTCGGCGCGGGTCAGTACGCGGGGACTCAGGCCCGCACCACCCCGTTCCTGGGGGGTGCGTTCGACGCGGGCGCACAGTGGTCGAATCCGAAGTTCGAGAATCTGTTCCCGGCCATGTCGAACGACGATTGGGACAGTGCGGCAACGACTCTGGGCGATTACTGGAAGAAGCTGGGCGGCACCAAGGTCGCGGTCGTCGGCTACAACGTGCCCAGTTCCTCCAAGGCCGCCGAGGGCGCCGCGGTCTCGGCCGAACATGCCGGTCTGGCGCGCGGCTACGTCAATGAGCGGCTGCAACTGGGCACCACCGATGTGGGCGCGACAGTGCTGGGCATCAAGGATTCCGGCGCCGACGTGCTGTACGCGCCGATCAACCCCGACACCGCGTTCGCCCTGGTGACCGGTTTGCACCAGGCCGGAGTCCAGCTCAAATCCGTACTCCTGGCGACGGGTTACGGCTCCGAACTGCTCGACTCGCCGCCCTCGATCGAACCCGCTCAGGGCGTCGGATTCATGACCTCCTACGCCCCGGTCGAGCTGAACACCGACGCGACCAAGGCGTGGTCCGCCGCCCTGCAGAAATACGCGGGCGCCCCCAACGGAATCCCGTCGTTCTCCCAGGCAGTCGGCTGGCTCAGCGCGGACCTCCTGCTGCACGGCCTGGAGAAGGCCGGCTGCACCGCGACCCAGAAACAGTTCATCAGCGCACTACGCCCCGACAAAACCTGGACCGCCGGCGGATTGTTCACCCAGCCAACCGATTTCGAACACCCCAACGCCTATTCGGTAGGCGGCCCCGGCGACTGCACCTTCATCACCATCCTGCGAGGCAACACCTTCGTCCCCGACCCGAACGGCTCACCGGTCTGCGGGAAACAGATCCCGGGAGTCAAGGTCACCGCCAAATAAGCGAACGTCCTCGGTGCTCACGGTCTGCGCTGTGAGCACCGAAGACGACCTCCGGGATGGTCGGCAGCGCCGTCAAGATCTCGGCCGGATTCGGCTGGTCGGATTGTGTTGCTACGGTTCGCGGGACCGACTGAGACGATGCTGGCACTCGGCTGTGGTGAGTGCTAACTTGGGTGGTGCACAGCTCACGGCGCTCACCGCCGTGGTGGGCGCCATCGTCGCCACGGAGGTGATTTCTGTGCTGAGGTTCGATCCATTTCACGACATCGACACCGTCGCTCGTCAACTTCTCGGCGAAACCGTCGGAACCACGCGTGCTCCACGATTCATGCCGATGGACCTGTTCAAAGCAGGCGATCACTATGTGCTCAACGCCGACCTGCCGGGTGTGGACCCGGGGTCGATCGATGTCAATGTCGACAACGGCACGCTGACGTTGCAGGCCCGACGCAGTCTGCCCAGTGACGAACATGTGCAATGGGTGGCATCGGAGCGCTTCGCCGGCAGCTACATGCGGCAACTGTCGCTCAGCGACGGCATCGACACCGACAACATCAGCGCCACCTACAACGACGGGGTCCTGTCGGTGACCTTGCCGATCGCCGAGAAAGCCCAACCCCGCCGGATCAGCATCACCGGAGCCGGGGATTCCGCCAAGACGATCGAGGCCGGTAAGTCCTGACGACATCGGTGTGGCGGCGGGTGGCCGCCACACCGGTCCTGGGCCCTACTTGCGCAGGGACTTACGGCTGCGCAGCACGAACACCGCGCCGACGATCAGTGCCGGCAACACCACCGAAACCGCGATGACAACCGCGAGGATCACCGGTGATACTCCGTCGTCGGACTCCGGCGCCGCCGACACCGTCGACTGCCCGCTTCCGCCGCCCGACTTGGTGGTATCGGTCGACGATGGCGTCGCGTTCTCGCCGAAAATGCCATTCGCCGTGGATGATTCGTAATGCGGTCCAGGTTCGGGCTGCCCTGCCACGGTCAGTTCCAAGCGAATCGGTACGGGCTCGCCGACTCCTTCGGTTCGGGACGGGCCGACGGAGACGGCTATGTAGTACCAGCCGGCCAGGCTCTGCTCCTTGCCTGCCGTGGGCCTCGCGTCGCGATTGCGGTAGCGCACGGGCAGGGTTGCGAATGCGGGGCGACCGGTCGGCATACTGTCCGGGTCACCGTCGAAGGAGCTGAAATCGCCGTCGATCCTCTCGCGCACAGGTGTGTACAGCGTGGAGGTGACATTGGATACGCCATCGAGGCCGTGCCTGCCCGAGTCGAGGAAGTTCACCCGGTACGCCAGGCCCTGCCCCCAGTCCAGCTTGACCCGATAGAACACGAACTCCCCGCGCTGCACGGTATCGGTGTAGCTGCCGGAACCGTTCAATACCGTTGCGGCATTGAATGATCCACCGCCCGACACCGGCGCTGGCGTGCCGGTGGGCGCGGTGAAGGCCGTGGAGGACGTCGCGCCCGCGTCGGTGACGGCCGGCTCGATTCCGAACAGCAGCTCGATCGGCACCCGCTGTGGCATGTTGTCCGCGACGCCGTGCCACTCGGGCGCGAAGTAGTAGCGCCCGCCGCCACGGCATTTGTCCGCCGAACCGCTGGTCGCCGACTTGGTCTTCGTTGCGCCGTCCCAAGCCTTGGTGACGGTGAGGGGCACTCCGTTGCCGGTGTTCACCACCTGCTCGAACTGGAATACGTTGCAGTCCTGACCATCGGCGCCGTAGACCCGCAGATACAGCACGCTGTTGTCGTTGGCGCCGCCCGGCTGCCGAACATGGGGGAAGGCCGTCGTCGCACTGAAATACGCCATGGCGCCCTGCGGCACATCCATGGCGTAGAACCTGGTCTCGCGCTGACCGATCGTGTCCAGATACTGACCGGGTGTCGCGGTCGGTGCGTCCCGATAGGTCGCGGTGCCGGAAATCGGCGTGCCGATCGGTTTGTAGGTGCGCAAGGCCGTCTGGGTGACGCGCGGAAGTATGCGTTCGAGGGATTTGCCGTCGATCGCGTCGGTGTAGGTGCCGCCGGTCTTCTGCGCGATACAGGTCAGCTGGTCGCGCGATGCCGCGTCGACACCGAATCCGATGGCGTGCACGACGATTGTCGCGCCTTGCCGATTCAGCTCCTGGGCGACCTCGCACGGATCCGGTGGGGCGCAGGTGTCCTCGCCGTCGGACACCAGCACGATCGAACGCGGACCCGATTTCGGCAGCGCCTCGGCCGCCTTGCGCAGCGAGGTCCCGATGGGGGTGTATCCGCTGGCCCGGATCTGGTCGACCGCGGAATTCAGTGCGGCTTTGTCGATGGTGCCGGCCTCGTGCAGCGTCCGCACATCCGCGCAGCCGGCCGACTTCTCCGCATCCGAGGACCCGGTTCCGGTCCCGTACACGGTCAGGCCGACCTTCGCCTCGGCCGGCGCCGCGCTCACGAATGTGTGTACGGCCGCCTTGGCGGCGTCCATCTTGGTCCCACCGCCGGGGTCGGCCGCCTGCATGGAGCCGGACGCGTCCAGCACGAGCATCGTCGGCGCGTATCCGGGCTTCTCCTCTTGGGCCTGTACCGGCGCGACCGCCAGCGACAGGGCCGCAGCCGCGGCCGCAACCGTCAGTAGCTTCGTGAATCTCGACATACTCCCCAACAACTTGTCGCGAAATTGTGCATTGGGGACATACCGTACATTCAGCCGAGGGGGTCATCGCCGACAGTGGGAATGCGACTTCCCGGTCGTGGGAATTGCCGAGGGTCGAAGTGCCGGCCGGGCCCGATCTCGGTAGCCGGGCTACCACTGCCCAGCCGGCACAACGAATGACGAGACGGACTAGTAGAGCCCGCCGTCCACCCGGATCAGCGATCCGGTGGTGTAACTGGAGGCCGAGCTCGCCAAATACAGTGCGGTGCCGACTATTTCGGAGGGATCGCCCGGACGGCCCAGGGCGCTGCGGGAGATTTCGCGCTTCTCGGGGGCCCATGCCTTGGAGATGTCGGTGAGGAAGGGGCCGGCGGAGATGGTGTTGACGCGGACCTTCGGACCGTACTCCATGGCGAAAACCGTTGTCAGGGCGTTGAGTGCGGCCTTGGCGCCGGCGTAGGGGCCGAATCTGGGCTGGGGGAACAGGGCGCCCGAGGAGGAGATGTTGATGATCGAGCCGCCCTCGCCGTCGGCCATCCGGCGGCCCACCAGGGAGCCCAACCGGAACGGGCCCTTGAAGTTGACTCCGAGCACCTTGTCGAACAGGTCCTCGGTGGTTTCCTCGGAGGACGGCGCCAGGGGAGACATTCCGGCGTTGTTGACCAGGATGTCGACCTTGCCGAACTCGCCGTAGGCGGCCTCGACCAGGCCGTCCATCTCCTGCCAGTGCGCGACGTGCGCGGCGACCGGGAGTGCGCGCCGACCGAACTGCTGCCGGATCTCCTTCGCCGCGACCTCGCAGGCGTCGAGTTTGCGGCTGGCGATCACCACATCCGCGCCCGCCGCGGCGAAGGCGTGGACCATCTGCCGGCCCAGACCCCGGCTGCCGCCGGTCACCAGGGCGACCTTGCCGCTCAGGTCGAACATGTCCGCTGCGTTCGGTGGGACCGGTCGTTCGTCGTTCACGCGTTCACCCCACCTGTCAGGCTGTCGTCATTGATGATGTGAGCGTAACGCTTTCGCGCCGCCTCGAGCTTCGGCGGAATGTGCTCACTGGGGAACAATCCCTCGGCGGGCCGGTAGTTCTTCAACAGCTGTTTGGCGACGGTCGTGCGATGCACCTCCGTCGGGCCGTCGGCGAGCGCGAGATTCGGCGCGGCCATCCACCATTTCGCCAGCGGCAGTTCGTTCGTGGTGCCGAGTGAGCCGTGCAGGTGCACCGCCCGCTGGATGATGTCGTGCAGCACCTTGGCCGTGGCGACCTTGCACATGGCGATCTGGGTGCGTGCCGCGCCGTGCGGCTGGGTGTCGATGATCCAGGCCGCGTTCAGCACCAGCAACCGGAACTGCTGCAACTCGATCCAGGAGTCCGCGATGAACTGCTGCACGGCCTGCTTCTCGGCCAGCACGTTGCCCTGGGTGTGGCGGGACAGCGCGCGCTCGCACATCATGTCGAAGGCGCGGGTGCATTTGCCGACCGTGCGCATGGCGTGATGGATGCGCCCGCCGCCCAGGCGCGCCTGCGCGACCTTGAACCCGTCGCCCGGACCGCCGAGCATCGCGTCCAGGGGCACCCGGACCTCGTGGTACCGGATGTAGGCGTGGATGCCCTCCTCCAGTTCGTCGCGCTCGTCCATGGTGCCGACGTTGCGCTTGATCTCGATGCCGGGGGTCTCGGCCGGGACGATGAAGATCGACATCCGGCGATGCGGTGCGGCGTCGGCATCGGTAACGGCCATGACCAGCAGGAACGCGGCGTAGCGGGCGTTGGAGGAGAACCACTTCTCCCCGTCGATGACCCATTCGTCGCCGTCCTGCCAGGCGCGGCAGACGAATTCCTTCGGATCCGCGCCGCCCTGCGGTTCGGTCATCGAGAAGGTGGAGACGATCTCGCCGTCCAGCAGCGGTTGCAGATAGCGGGTCTTCTGCTCCTGGGTGCCGAACATCGCGAGGATCTCGGCATTGCCGGTGTCGGGCGCGGCGGTGCCGAAAACCGTTGGCGCCCAGTAGGAACGGCCCAGAATCTCGTTGAGGTAGGCGAGTTTCACCTGGCCGTATCCCGGTCCGCCCAGCTCCGGGCCGAGGTGGCAGGCCCACAGGCCGTGGTCTCGCACCTTCTCCTGCAACGGTTTCAGGATGGCGCGCGCCTTCTCGTTGCGGGTGTCGTACGGGTCACCGCCGTGTGGGAACAGCAGGTCGAGGGGTTCGACCTCGGTCCGGACGAACTCGGTGGCCCAGTCCAGCTTGGCCTGGAACTCCGGTTCGATCGAATAATCCAGCATCGGTCCTCCGAGGGGGTTATACAGTCCGGCCAATCGTTACCAAAAAGGATACTCTTTAACAACCTTCGTCCTCGCCGTTGGAACGGAACTGCATACGGCTCTCTGGTGCATCCCACTGGATGGGCGAAGAATCCGCCCGTGATCCACGACGGATGAATAATTGCGTGTCCTGTTCAGGATTCAGCGGATCGACCGGCGAAGGAGCTTCCCCGATGCAGAGACCGATGGAAGGCGTGCGCGTGCTCGAGGTCGCGCAGTTCACCTTCGTCCCGGCGGCGGGCGCGGTGCTCGCGGACTGGGGTGCGGATGTCATCAAGGTCGAACACGCCGAACGCGGTGACGGTCAGCGCGGCCTGAGCCGCGTGCTCGGCTACGCGGCGACCAGCGAGGGGTCCTCGTTCTTCCCGATCATGGAGGGGCCCAACCGGGGTAAGCGCAGCGTCGGCATCGCATTGGAGAAGCCCTCCGCGCGAAAGGTTTTCGAGGACCTGGTGCGCGGCAGCGATGTGTTCCTGACCAACTTCCTGCCCGAGGCGCGAGCCAAGCTGCACATCGATCTCGAGGATGTGCGCGCGATCAATCCGAACATCATCTACGTGCGCGGCAGCGGATTCGGCGTGCGCGGTCCCGAGGCGGGTAAGGGCGGATACGACAGCACCGCGTTCTGGGCGCGTGGCGGCAGCGCCGCCGGGGTGACACCCGAGGGCGCCGATCGCATGGTCCGGATGCCCGCGGGCGCGTACGGAGATTCGATGGGGGGCATGACGATCGCGGGCGGTATCGCCGCCGCGCTGTACCACCGGGCGACGACCGGTGAGCCGTCGGTGGTCGACGTCTCGCTGCTCGGGGTCGGTGCCTGGGCCACGCAGTTCACCGTCAACCTCGCCCTGATGAACGGCGGCCCGCTGCCGCCGAATCCGCCGCGCCGCTACGGCTCGGCGACCAACCCGCTGATCGGGGCATACCGGACCGCGGATGATCGCTGGATCGAGCTGTCCATGTTGCAGCCGGGACGGTACTGGCCGGAGTTCTGCAAACTCGTCGGTCGCGACGACCTGGCCGTGGACGACCGTTTCGACACCACCGAGAAGGTGATGGCCAACGCGCCGGCCGCCGCGGAGATCGTCGCCGAGATCATCGCCACCCGGCCGTTCGCGGAGTGGACCGAGATCCTCGGCCGGGGCGAGGGGCAGTGGGGGGCCGTGCAGAACTCGTGGGAAGTCGGTCAGGACCCGTCCCTGCGGGCCAACGGCCTGATCGCCGAGATCGTCGATGCCGACGGCGTCGCCCGCGAGTTGGTCTGCAACCCGGTGCAATTCGACCAGACCCCGGCAACTTTGACCCGCGCGCCGCAGTTCGCCGAACACACCGACGAGGTGTTGCGCGAGACCGGTCTGAGCGACGACGAACTCATCGCTCTCAAGATCGACGGCGCGATCACGTAGCGATATCCGTACCCGCCCACCAGCCAAGGGGTAAGAAATGAGCACACCGGTCGACAGCGACAGCACCTACGAGGGAGTGCCCGCCTACGACTTCGACAATCGCACGCCCGGCCCGGTCCTGAGCCATCAGCAGCACTGGGATCGAATGGCCGCGAGCCACAACGGATTCCGCAGCACCGTCGCGAGCGGGTTCTGGGTCGTCACCGACGGCCCGGCGATTCAGCAGGCGCTGCAGGACTGGCGCACCTTCTCCAACACGTCGGTGACCGCACTCAACCCGGATCCGGAATTCCTGTGGATTCCGGAGATGCTGGATCCGCCGGTGCACACCAAGTGGCGACGACTGCTGGGCGCGGACTTCTCGCCGAAGACGGCCGCGAGCAGCGAGGCGGAGATCCGGCAACTGGCGGCCGAGTTGATCGACGAACTGTCCGGTCGCGGTTCGGCCGACGTGCTCGACGAATTCACTCGCCGGTTCCCGACCAAGGTCATCATGCGTCTGCTCGGCCTGCCCGAGGAGGATCTGGACACATTCCTGGGCTGGGTGCACGAGATTCTGCATCTGACCTACGAGCAGGATCCCCAGGGCAGCCGTCAGCTGAGCGCCATCGCGGAGGTATCGGCCTACTTCGAGGAGCAGATCGCGGCGCGGCGTGAGAATCCCCGCGACGATCTGATCTCCCGTGCCATGAACTGGTCGATCGACGGCGAACAGATCAGCCACCGGGATCTGCACGCGCTGTGCCTGCTGCTGTTCCAGGCGGGCTTCGACACGGTCCCGATCACGCTGGGCTGGACGTTCTATCACTTCGCCACGCACACCGAACAACGCCGGGAGATCGTCGCGGATCCGTCGCTGATCGGCACCGCCGTGGAGGAGATCCTGCGGGTGTACTCGCCGGTCATCCCGGCCCGGAAAGCCGTGCGCGACACCGAGGTCGGCGGCTGCCCGATCAAGTCGGGGGAGATGGTGATGCTACCGCTGTCGGTGACCAATCGTGATCCGGAGCGGTACGACAATCCGCTCGAGGTGGACCTGCACCGCACGAGCACCGACCACGTCGCATTCGGTTCCGGACCGCATCGGTGCCTGGGCTCGCATCTGGCCCGGTTGGAACTCAATGTCGCGGTTCAGGAGTGGCACAAGCGAATTCCCGATTACCGCCTCGCACCCGGGCAGGACCTTCAGGAGACCGGCAACATGTACGGGCTCACCTCATTGCGATTGGAGTGGTGACGATGACGGTGAATCCACTGAAGGCGGCGGATTTCTATCACACCGGCATCGTGGTGCCGGACTTGGAGGCCGCGAAGGTCCGGATGAGCGAGCTGGCCGGGTACCGCTGGACGACGACCCTGGTCACCGAGGTCCCGGTACGTATCGGCGACGAGGATCGCACGCTCGAGATGCGGTACGTCTACTCGCTCGACGCCCCGCGCATCGAACTCGTCCAGGAGGTTCCCGGGACGCTGTGGGAGGCGACGCCGCGGCTGGCCACGCATCACCTCGGTTACTTCTGTGACGATCTCGCCGCGACCTCGAAACTGTTGGAGGAGGCGGGATTCGAGCGGGAGGTGTGCGCGGTGATCGACGGCGTGGCCCCGTCCATCTTCGCCTTCCACGTCTCACTGGACGGCGTGCGGATCGAAATCGTGGACCGCACGAGGATTCCGGATCTGGCCGAGTATCTGCGCGAGCGCACACCGAAGTGACCTCGCGGCCGTGATCGGTGCGGGCCCGCAGACTCGCATCGTTCACGGCCGTGGGCGGATCGCCGGGGAACGAACGGCCATCGGCATCCGAAAACCCCTGTCCCGTGGCGTGATCCGCTGCGGGGCAGGGGTTTCGACGTTCAGAAGACCGGCTGCTGCGGGCGCTTCTTCAAGTAGCCGCCCGAATCGACGCGCATCTGCATACCCGTCACCCACTTGGATTCGTCGGACACCAGGAACAGCACCATATCGGCGATGTCCTCCGGTTCGACGTACGGATTGCCCATGCCGGTCGTCGCCGGGAAGCTCGGCATGGCGTCCTCGCGGACCGGATGCTCGAGGTCGGGACGGAATGCCCGATACATGGCTTCGTTGTGCAGCATGTCGGTATTGACGTTGGCAGGGTGGATCGCGTTGACCCGGATCTTGTGCGGCATCAGCACCGTCCCGAGATCGTGGACGAACGAGGCGACGGTCCGCTTGGCGAACGAGTAGCCCAGCCCGCCCGGTCCGAGTGCGGGGTTGTCGGTGGTGGCCGTGGCCAGTGCCGCGATCGAGCCGGTCGCGATGATCGAGCCGCCCTCGGTGAGATGGGGGAGCGCGGCCTGCACGGCATGGACGACGCCGTTGAAGCCGACAGCGACCACATCGATGAATGCCTGTGTGCCCCGGTCTATTCCGAGCGGTGCGATGGATGCCTGTGCCACCACCGCGTCCAGGCGGCCGAGGGTGGCGACGCCTTCTTCCACCGCGGATTTCAGCGCGGCGGGATCGCGAACGTCGGCGATGCGGGCCACCGCGCGGCGGCCCGCCTTCTCCACCAGGCGGACGGTCTCGTCCAGATCCTCGCGCCGAGCCAAGGGATAGGGGTTGGTGTCGATATCCGCGCAGATGTCCACGGCGATGATGTCCGCGCCCTCCTGCGCGAGACGAATCGCGTGGGCGCGACCCTGTCCTCGCGCCGCGCCGGTGATGAACACGACCTTGTCCTGAACTCGCCCCATGGCAGGCTCCTTCCGATCCGAATGCTGCCTTGTGAGCCTAGTGAGATCGCCGATTTTCAGTATTCTCAATACGGTTCAGTGGAAGAGTTTTCGACGATAGTTCCGGAAATTTCCGCTGAGTGAGATGCGGTTGAGTGAACCGAATCAATGCCACCAGTGGCTCAATGCATCGAGATGCCGCCGCATCCGGTGACGTGCCAGTCCAGCGTCGCCGGCCCGGATCGCGTCCAGGATGTGCTGGTGCACCTGACGCACCTCCTCGGCGGCGCGGTCGCCTGGCAGCGTCCGGTCGTGTGCGGCCGCGTGCCGCCGGAACAGTTCGGTGATGATCGACCCGAACAGCGAGAGCACGGGATTGCCTGCGGCCGCGGCCAATTCGGTGTGGAACAGATCGGCCTTGCGCGGATTGCCGGTCGGCCCCTCGACCGGCCAGTGGACCGCCGCGGTGAGCCGGTCCGCGGTGTCGGTTTCCTGTGCGGCGCAACGCTCGGTCACCCGCGCGACGACGCCCAACTCGATCGCATTGCGCACCAAGCGCAGATCGTCGGCACTCACGCCCTGGTACTCCAGGAACAGGGCCATCGTATCGATACTCGCTTGAGGTTCGGGCGAGCAGACGATCAGCCCGCCGCCCGGTCCGCGGCGCATCCGGGCCACGGAGTGGTATTCCAGGATGCGGATCGCCTCGCGCAACACCGCGCGGCTGATCTCGTAGCGGGACAGCAGATCCGCTTCGGACCCGAGCACCATGCCGAGTTGCCAACCGCGAGCGGCGATGTCGTCGTGGATGCGGGCGGCGACGACCTCGGCCAGTTTGGCGCGCGGACCCTCGACGATCTCGGGTTCGATCACCGCTCCCGCGATCCGAGTCCCGCGGCGGACGCGATGCTTGTCGATCCAATCCGACACTTCCGCAAGGTGTTTGCCCAGCAGCGTCTCCGCGCGGGCGCCCTCGCCCGCGATCACGGACTCGACCACCGCGCGGTGGTCCCGGTGCGAGGCGTGTTTCGCGGTGAGCATCTCGGTGCGTGAGATGCGCCGGGAGGTGTGTGCGTAGCGTCCGGTGAGCCGGGTGAGCACATCGATGAACAAGTGCAGCGCCGGATTCCCGGACATCTGCCCCAGCAGCGTGTGCAGCGGGTCGTCCAGGATGGCGGGTTCGGCCAGCAGGGTCGCCTCGGCGTCCAGATGCGCACGCAGCGTGGTGATTCCGTCCTCGCTGATGCGGTCGGCGGCGAGGCGGGCCGCGAGCGGTTCGAGCAGCAGCCGCGCCTCGAGCAGATCGTCCACGCCGGTGCCGACGTACTCCAGGTAGATCACGATGGCCCTGGTGGCCGGCCCGGCATCGGGTGCGCACACGAACAGGCCGCCGTTCGGGCCGCGCCGCATCCGCGCGACCTGGTGATGTTCGACCAGCCGCACCGCCTCGCGCATCACCGCCCGGCTCACTCCGAACCGCTCGCGCAGGCCCACCTCCGAGCCGAGCAGCTCACCCACCGGCCAGCCGCGGCGGATGACCGTCTCCTCGAGTTGACGCGCGACCTGCGCGGCGAGTTTGCCTACGGGCAGGCCGGATTCGACCCCGAACTCGGGGTCGGGGTCAGCGGGATCGAAATCGACGGCGGTCGACATGTGGGCCCATTCCTCGTGCGAAACCGGTTGTTCAGGAAAGCAGTTCGAGGATGGTCGCGTTGGCGGTGCCGCCGCCCTCACACATCGTCTGCAGGCCGTAGCGCAACCCCTGCCGACGCATCTGCGCCAGCAGCCGGGTCATCAGGATCGCACCCGACGCGCCGAGCGGATGGCCGACGCCGATCGCGCCGCCCAACGGGTTGACCCGTTCCGGATCGGCTCCGGTCTCGGCGAGCCAGGCCAGCGGAACAGGTGCGAACGCCTCGTTGACCTCGAAGACGCCGATATCGTCCACACCCAGCCCGGCGCGCCGCAGCACCTTCTCGGTGGCCGGGATCGGCCCGGTGAGCATCATGATCGGGTCGGCGCCGCTGACGGCGCCGCTGTGATACCGCGCGATCGGCGTCAGGCCGAGCTGCGCGGCGCGTTCGGGCGTGGTGATCAGCAGTGCGGCCGCGCCGTCCGCGATCTGCGAGGAGTTACCGGCATGGATGACGCCGTCGGGCTTGAACGACGGCTTCAGCTTGGCGAGCGTCTCCACCGACGTGCCCCGCCGCAACCCCTCGTCGGCAGTGAGTTTCGTACCCTCGACCTCGACCGGGATGACGTGATCGTCGAAGACGCCCGCATCGATCGCGGCGGCGGCGTTGGCATGTGAGCGCGAGGAGAATTCGTCGAGCTGGGCGCGACCGAAACCCCAGTGTTCGGCCATGAGTTCGGCGCCGATGCCCTGGCTGAACTCGACGTTGCCGTAGCGGGCCAGGGCCTTCGGGCCGTAGGGCTGCCCGGTGGTGCGATGTGAGCCGAGGGGGACGCGGGTCATCGTCTCCACACCGCCCGCGACGACCAGGTCGAACTGCCCGGCCATCACCGCGTGCGCGGCCTGGTCGACCGCCTGCTGACTCGAGCCGCAGGCCCGGTTGATCGTCACGCCGGGAACGTGTTCCGGCCACCCGGCCGCGAGCACCGCGAAACGTCCGATATTGCTGGATTGATCGCCGATCTGGGTGACACACCCCCAGATCACGTCGTCCACGGTGCCCGGATCGATGCCGGTGCGTTCGGCGAGGGCGGTGAGCACCTCGGCCGACAGATCGGCCGCGTGCACCGGGCCCAGCGTGCCGTTGCGCTTGCCGATCGGCGTGCGGACGGCGTCGACTATGACGGCTTCTCTCATGAAATCTGTCCTCTCGCTTGCGAGTACGTCTCGTGGTTCGCGGCCTGAATCGCTGCTCCGCCCGCGATCAGTGTGCCCGCGCCTTCGATTCCCCAGTCTCGCAAGATCTGCGCGGTATCCGCACCGACCTGCGCCGCCGTGGCGCCCGGCGTCGCGGGCGTAGTGGAGAACCGGGGCGCGGCGTTGGGCTGGACGACGCCGTCGCGGGTCAGCAGACTGCCGCGGGCGGCCAGATGGGGGTGCCGGGCGGCCTCGGTGAGTCCCAGGACCGGCGCGACGCAGGCGTCGGTGCCCTCGAACAGCGCTGCCCATGCGTCCCTCGTCCGCTGGGCGAACCGTTGTGCCAGTTGAGATCTCAGGTGCGGCCAGGTCGAGCGGTCGTGCTGGCGTTCGGGGTCGACGTCGAGTTCGAGCAGTTCGATCAGCTGCCGGTAGAACTTGGCCTCGAGTGCACCCACGGCCATATAGCGGCCGTCTCTGGTGGCGTAGACGGCGTAGAACGGCCAGCCGCCGTCGAGCTGGTTGACGCCACGTTCGTCGGTCCACGCTCCACGAGCGAGTTTGGCCAGTGGGCTTGCCAGCAGATGGGTGGTGCCGTCGACGATGGCCGCGTCCACCACCTGACCGTGACCGGTCCGCTGCGCGGCGTGCAGTGCCGCGAGGACGCCGATCACGAGATAGCAAGCACCGCCGCCGAAGTCGCCGAGCAGATTGAGCGGAATCTGCGGTGGGCCGCCCGCGTCGCCGATCGCGCCGAGGGCTCCGGTCAGCGCGATGTAGCCGATGTCGTGTCCGGCCGCCGCCGCCAGCGGTCCGTCCTGACCCCAGCCGGTCATCCGGCCGTAGACCAGCCGGGGATTGCGGGCGAGGCATTCGTGCGGGCCGATGCCCAGGCGTTCGGTGACGCCCGGACGGAAACCCTCGATCAGCACGTCGGCGCGATCGATCAGACCCAGGACGGTCGCCGCACCGTCGGGGTGTTTGAGATCGACTACGACCGAACGCTTTCCGCGATTGAGCACATCGGTGGGCCCGCCCGCATCCGGGTCGGCCATCCGCTCGGGTCGGTCGACGCGCACCACCTCGGCACCGAGGTCCGCGAGCAGCATTCCGGCGAACGGTCCCGGACCGATACCGCCGAGTTCGACGATCCGGCATACCGCGAGGGGGCCGGTGGTCACGATCGCTCTCCCGCTCGCCCGGACATCAGCGACCCTGCCAGACCGGTGCGCGTTTCTCGGCGAACGCCGTCGCGCCCTCGGTGGCGTCCTGGGAGGAGAACACCGGCGCGGCGATCTCGGCCGACTGCGCCCAACCCTCCGCGAGCGTCCAATCGGCGGTGGAGCGGGCGATCTGCTTGGTCGCGGCGATGGCGAGCGGGCCGTTCGCGGCGACGGTCTCGGCCAGTTCCAGCGCGCCGGCCAGGGCTGCGCCCTCGTCGGTGAGCCGGTTGACCAGGCCGACTTCGGCGGCGCGTTCCGCGGTGATCGGATCGCCGGTCAGCAGCAGTTCCATCGCGATGGCGAACGGTACCCGGCGGGGGAGTTGCAACGCCGCGCCGCCACGGGCGACCAGCGAACGCTTCACCTCGGGAACACCGAACCGTGCGGTGCGCGCGGCGACCACGAGATCACACGCCAGCAGCAGTTCGAATCCGCCCGCCAGGGCCCAGCCCTCGACCGCGGCGATCAACGGTTTGCGCGGCGGGGTCTCGGTGATCCCGCACAGTCCGCGGCCCGGGATGGCCGGACTTTCGCCGCGCAGCCATGCCTTGAGATCCATTCCCGCACTGAAGGTTCCGCGCGCACCGGTCAGTACGGCGACCCGTAGTTCGGTGGATTCGTCGAGTTCGTCCACCGCGGCGGCGACCTTCGCGGCCGCGCTCGCGTTCAGCGCGTTCTTGACCTCGGGGCGGTTGATCGTGATGACCATGACCGGGCCGCGCCGCTCCACCAGCACCTCGTCCGACACTGTGCCTCCTTCATGCCGATCCGGTCGGCTACCCATATTGAGCTTCCTGATCAGTGCGATCCGGCCCCTCTTTGCAGGGGTGTATTCATAAGTTAGCATCCGATATCGATAAATGCGTATACTCAATTAAGGCAGGGTGACGGCGGTCCCGCATCTCGGCGCGACGCTCGATCCGGTGACCCGCGCACTGCCGGGAGGAGAATCGATGCGTCGCACGCTGTTCACCCAGGATCACGAGGACTTCCGGGGCCTGGTCCGTGACTACCTGACGCGCCGGGTCGTGCCGGAGTACGAGGACTGGCGTCGAGCGGGGCTGGTGCCGCGCGAGTTGTTCACGGCCATGGGCGAACTGGGCATCCTCGGTACCTCGGTGCCGGAGCAGTACGGCGGCGGGGGACAGCACGACTATCGCTACAACGTCGTCATCCAGGAGGAGACCGCGCGCGCCGGGGTGACGCTCGGCGGCCTGCGTACCCATTTGGACGTTGTGGTGCCCTACTTCCTGGGACTGGCGGACGCCGAGCAGCGTGCCCGGTGGTTCCCGGGCCTGGCCTCGGGGGCGCTCTACACGGCCATCGCGATGAGCGAGCCCGGCACGGGCTCGGATCTGGCCGGAATCGCGACCAAGGCGGTACGCGAGGGCGACCATTACATTCTCGACGGCGCGAAGACGTTCATCACCGGCGGTTACCACGCTGACCTGGTCATCGTCGCCGCGCGGACGGCACACGACCCGGACAACCGCCGCGCCGGAATGACCCTGCTGGTGGTGGAGAAGGGGATGCCCGGCTTCGCGGTGGGGCGTCGGCTCGAGAAGCTCGGCCTGCCGACCCAGGACACCGTCGAACTCTCCTTCGACCAGGTGCGCGTACCGGTGGCGAACCGGCTGGGCGAGGAGGGCGTCGCGTTCTCCTACCTCGGCCGCAATCTCGCGCAGGAGCGGCTGGCGATCGCGGTCGGCGCGGTGGCCCAGACCCGCGCGGCGATCGAGCTCACCACCACCTATGTGCGGGACCGCGTGGTCTTCGGCAAGCCCGTCGCGCACTTCCAGAACACCAAGTTCGAACTTGCCGCCGTCGTCACGGAACTCGAAGCCGCACAAGCCTTTCTGGACGCGGCCATCGTGGCGCTCGTCGCCGGTGAGCTGGATCCGGCCGACGCGGCCAAGACCAAACTGTTCTGCACCGAAGTGCAGGGCCGGGTGATCGACCGGTGCCTGCAACTGCACGGCGGCTACGGCTACATCCTCGAGTCGCCGATCGCACGGCTGTACGCCGATGCTCGGGTGACCCGCATCTACGGCGGCACCAGCGAGGTACTCAAGACCATCGTCAGCAAATCCCTCGGACTGTAAGGAGTCTGCATGCAAATCGACGGTTCGTCGGCACTGATCACCGGCGGTGCGTCCGGGCTGGGCCTGGCCACCGCGCGCCGGATCATCGACCGTGGCGGCAAGGTGGTCCTGGCCGACATCTCGGAGGAACAGGGCGAGAAGGCGATCGCGGAACTGGGTGCGGGCGCGCGGTTCGCGCGCGCGGACGTCACGGACGAGGCGAGTGTGCGGGCCGCCTTGGACCTCGCGGGGGAGCAGGGCCCGGTGCGTTTCGTGGTGCACTGTGCGGGCCGCGGCGGTGACCGCACCCGCATCATCGACCGCGAGCGCAAACCCGGTGAGCTGGATACCTTTTCGGAAGTCATCCGGGTCAACCTGATCGGCAGCTACAACGTGCTGCGACTGGCCGCGGCGAAGCTGGCCGAGAACGAGGTGGTCGACGGCGATCGTGGCGCGATCGTGCTCACCGCATCGGTCGCCGCGTTCGACGGCCAGATCGGCCAGACCTCCTACACCGCAGCCAAAGCGGGCGTGCACGGCATGACCCTGGTCGCCGCGCGGGATCTGGCGAGCTGGCAGATCCGGGTGAACACCATCGCTCCGGGCATCATGGACACCCCCATGCTGGGTCGGCTGCGCTTGGACATCCGGGAGAGCCTCGCGGCCACTGTGCCGCACCCCAAACGTCTCGGCGAGCCCGACGATTTCGGTCGCCTCGCGGTCGAGATGCTGGAGAACCCCTATCTCAACGGCCAGACGATCCGTCTCGACGGAGCGATCCGCATGGCCCCGCGCTGAGGGCGGCGAGGTGAATTCGACAGCCCCGGGCCAAGCGAATGGCGATGTCACCGAGACCGACGAGCAGTTCCGGGCCCGGCTGCGTGCGTTCCTCGATGAGCATCGCCCCGGTCGCCGACCGCGCCGGGCCGAGGATCGACTGTCCTGGCAGAAGGATTGGCTGGCAACGCTTTTCGACTCCGGATTCGCCGGACCCAGCTGGCCGCGCCGTTACGGCGGCATGGAACTGGGCTTCGCGCGGCAGGTGATCTACCAGGAGGAGTACAACCGGGCCCGGGTGCCGGGACCGCTGGGCACCGGTCTGGGCATCGCCGCGCCGACGATCATCAAGTACGGCACGGACGAGCAGAAGGACCGTTTCCTGCGCCCGATGTTGCGCGGTGACAGCGTATGGGCGCAAGGCTATTCCGAGCCGGGTGCGGGATCGGATCTCCCGGCGCTGCGAACCACCGCGCGCCGCGAGGGTGGCGGGCCCGATGATCCGGACGCGTACTACGTCGTCGATGGTCAGAAGGTGTGGAACAGCGCCGCCGACATCGCCGACATCCTGTTCACCCTGGTCCGCACCGGCCCGCCCGGTTCGCGCCAGGACGGGATCAGTTATCTGCTGATCGACGCGCACGCTCCGGGCGTCACCGTGCGCCCGCTGCGTGACCTCACCGGCGACGCGCACTTCTGTGAGATCTTCTTCAGCGATGTGCGGGTTCCGGTGGCGAACCGGATCGGGGCCGAGAACGGCGGCTGGCCGCTGGTGCGCACGAGTCTCGGGCACGAGCGCGCGGCCGGGGCGATGAATCAGGCCGCGCTGTACCGGCGGGTGCTGGACGAGTTGATCGAACTCGCGCACGAGCGGGGAGCGACCGCGGATCCGCTGATCCGGGATCGGCTCGCCGAGTTCGAGATGCGAGTGCGGATAATGCGGCTGACCGGGATGCGCACCATCTCCGACATTCTCGCGAAGGGCGAACCCGGCCCGGCGTCCTCGACCTCGCGGCTGTTCATCGTCACCTTCGAGCAGGAGTTGCACGAGTTCGCGGTGGATCTGCTGGGCTGCTACGGAATTCTCGATCGGCACGATCCGCATGCGGTGCAGCGCGGTCGCTGGGTGTGGGGATTCCTGCGCACCCGGGCCTCGACCATCGGGGCGGGCACGGCCGAGATTCAGCGCAACACGATCGCCGAGCAGGTGCTGGGCCTGCCGCGCGATCCGGCGATGCCCAGCACGGGAAGGTCCTGATGAGAGCCGCACGTTGCATCGAATACGGTGCACCCGAGAAGCTTTCGCTCGTCGAACTGGAAGATCCGGAGCCCGGACCGGGTGAGGTGGCGGTGCGCGTGCACGCCGCGGCGGTGAATTTCCCGGACGTGCTGATAGTGGCGAACCAGTACCAGGTGTCGCTGCCGCTGCCCTTCACCCCGGGCAGCGAATTCGCCGGTGAGGTGTCCGCGCTCGGGCCGGGGGTGAGCGGGCCCGCGGTCGGCACCCCGGTGGCGGGGTCGACGATGGGCGGCGCGTTCGCGGAACAGGTTGTCGTACCGGTGGATTCGCTGCGCGAGGTGCCCGAGGGCCTGGACATGCTGCAGGCGGCCGCCTTCCACGTCGCCTACGGCACCGCGTACCACTCGCTGGTCACCATCGGCGGGGGAGTCGCGGACGAATGGGTGACGGTGCTGGGCGCGGCGGGCGGGGTCGGCTCGGCCACCGTCGACGTCGCGACCCGGTTGGGCATGCGCGTGATCGCGGCCGCATCGTCACCGGAACGTCTCGCGGTCGCCCGTGATCTGGGTGCGGTGGCCGGAATCGATTACAGCCGTGAGGATCTCAAGACCAGGCTGCGCGAGCTCACCGACGGCGGCGTGCACCTGGTGATCGATCCGGTGGGCGGCGACTACTCCGAGGCGGCCCTGCGCGCCCTGCGGCACGGCGGTCGTTTCGTGACCGTCGGCTACGCCGACGGAAAGATCCCCCGCATCCCGTTGAACCTGGTCCTGTTGAAGGACGCGACCGTGCGCGGCTTCGAGATTCGCCTGCTGCGCCGCGACAACCCCGAGGCGGTCGCCGCGGCGACCCGCGCGCTGTCCGCGATGGTGCGCGACGGAATGCATCCGCACGTCTCCGCGGTCCACTCGCTCGCCGATGTCGCCACAGCGCTCACTGCAGTGGCAGAGCGCCGGACGACCGGAAAAGTGGTGCTCGACATGCTCCGCAGCTGAGCGCTGTCAACGGTCACCGCTGGCTGTGGAGTGGTCCGCGAACGTCGTAACCGGGCACTCGTCGCGGAAAAGTCTCCTCAATGAACTTGAGTGCCGTGCGTCTAGTTCGAATTCGAGTCGGTTTCCGTTGAGCGGGACAATAACAGTGCACGCAATACCGCATCAGTCCTAGACTGAACCTGCGCCGGCGTACAGCAGGCCCGAAGTGTGCGTCGAGAGCAGAGCAACCCGTTCCAGTGCGGTTGCCCCGGGCGCCGCGATCATCACGAGGGAGCAGACCAATGCCCTTGCAGCCGTATATGAAGCTGCTGTCGACAGATGACCATCTGATCGAACCGCCGACGCTCTGGACGGACCGCTTGCCCGCCAAGTACCGCGAGCTCGGTCCGCGGATTGTGGAACAGCCGCGCAGCGGGGGGCAGGCTCCCGCCGAGGTGTGGCGATACGAGGATCGGATCTATCCGTACATCGGCCTGAATGCCGTGGCGGGTAAGAGTTTCGAGGACTTCGGCATGGAGCCGACCCGCTACGACGAGATGATCCCGGGCTGCTACGACCCGAAGGCCCGGCTGCGGGACATGGATCTGGACGGTGTGTGGGGTGCGCTGTGCTTCCCGTCGTTCCCGCGCTTCGCGGGCACGGTGTTCCTCGAGGGGCAGGACAAGGAACTGGCCCTGCTGTGCGTGCAGGCGTGGAACGATTTCGTCCTCGACGAATGGTGCCCGGCCGGGCCGGCGGGACGGCTGATCCCGCTGAGCATGCTGCCGCTGTGGGATGTCGAGGCCAGCGTGCGGGAGATCCACCGCGTGGCCGCGAAGGGGTCCAAGGCGGTCACCTTCCCGGAATACACCACGCCGCTGGGCCTGCCCTCCGCCTACACCGACCACTGGGATCCGGTGTTCTCGGCGCTCGAGGAAACCGATATGCCGCTGTGCCTGCACTTCGGCACCTCCAGCAATCCGCCGAAGACCTCCCCGGAGGCCCCGTTCGCGGTGACCATCTCGCTGTTCGCCTGCAACTCGATGTTCGCCGCGGCGGATCTGATCTTCTCCCCGGTGTTCCACCGGCACCCCAAGCTGAAGGTGGGGTTGTCCGAGGGCGGCATCGGCTGGATGCCCTATCTGATCGAGCGGATGGACAACACCTGGGAGCGGCACCGCTTCTACCAGAACCTCAATCAGGATGTGCGCCCGTCGGAGCTGTTCAAGAAGCACTTCCACGGCTGCTTCATCGACGACCGGTTCGGCGTGGAGGTGCGTCATCACGTCGGCGTGGATCGCATCACCTGGGAGTGCGACTACCCGCATTCGGACTCGTACTGGCCCAAGAGCCGGGCGTACGCGGCCGAGGTGCTCGCCGATGTGCCCGATGACGAGGTGCACAAGATCGTCGAGCTGAATACCCGTCGGCTGTACAACATTCCGGCATGAGCGAGGCCGGTGTGGAAGTCAACCGCGTGGGGCGACTGCCGGAGTCCGAGCGATCGGATTGGACCGAGCTGGATCTGCTCACCCGCGAGGAGGCGCACGGCCGCCTGGTCGAGGAGATCGATCTGGTGCGGATTCGGCTCGGTGAGCTGGGGGACGGCGATCAGGCCGAGCGGGATCTGCTCGAATCCAGGCTGCGCGCATTGCGTAGTGCCGCTTCGGATCTGCTCGGTTCCTAGTTGCGGCGACGCCCCGTGGTGAGACGCGCACCGCGGGGCATCAGGCCGACGTGGCGGCTCGATGCTCCGCGACTGCGGCCTCGAGCGCCTCGATATCGCAGGTGCCACCGGAGAAGCCGATGAACAGTGTGCGGCAGTACGTCTGGGACAGGTAGCTCGCGGTCCACTGCTGCCCCGGCTTGACCCACTGATAGGTGTGGTTGTGCATATTAAGGAACTGCAGCGTCGCCAGGCTCGGATCGGCGTCCCGGAAGACGCCCTCGTCCATGGCGGCGACCAGCAGTGAGCGCACAACTTCCTCGAACTGCCTGCGGCGCTTGAGCATTCGCTCCAGATTCGGCTCGGACAGCTGCCGGTAGTCGTGCTCGTACACCCAGATATGGTCCAGGCGTTCGAAGATCACCGTCAGCAGTTCCTCGGACAGCAACCGCAGTTTGACCGTCGGTGCGGCCTCGAGGGCCTGAATGCGGGCCGAGATCTCCAGTAGCGGATCGAGCACCCGCTCCTGAATCTCGATCAGCAGATTCTCCTTGGAGCCGATGTAGTAGTAGAGGGCTCCCTTGGCCAGGCCGACCGTCTCGCCGATCTCGACGATGCCGGTCGCGGCGTAGCCGTTCTTCGCGAACAGCGCCGCGGCGGTGTCGATGATCTCGTCCCGCTTGATCTGATACTGCGGGCCGTGTCCTGGTGGCCGGGCCACATCATCCCCTCTGGTCGGCGTGCCAATACTCGGGTGCGAGTATACGCAGACTAGAACAGGTGGTCGAAACAATGGGCCGCCCGGCTGGGCGGCCCGCTTCGAGATTCTGGATCAGGTGCGCCGGGTGAGTTCGGTTCGTTGACCGGTGGGACGTCGGCGTGCCTCCGGTTCCAGCGACGGAGGCTGGAGGTAGTGATCGATTCCGGGCATATCGGTACCCGGAGGCACCACTCGGTCGATGGCGTCCAGCACATCCGGGGCGAGCTCGACATCCGAGGCTTTCAACGCGTCGTCCAGATGCCCCATGGTCCGCGGGCCGATGATCGTGGACGTGATTGCCGGGTGGCTGGAAACGAAGGCCAACGCCAGTTCGGTCAGGGTCAGGCCCGCCTGGTCGGCGATCTGCCGCAACGCGTCCACGGCGTCGAATCGCACCGGATCGCTGCGTTCGGCCACGGTCGTGACGGTTCGCCCCGACATGAACAAGCCGTCGGGATCGAAACGCGATCCGGCCGGAGGTTGTTCGCCGCGCCGGTATTTACCGGTCAGCCAGCCGCCCGCGAGCGGACTCCAGGCGATGACCGACATCCGGTGCCGTTGGCAGGCCGGAAGTATCGCGGTCTCGATCGATCGGGCGAAGATCGAATACTGCGGCTGCTCACACACGAACCGCTCGGTGCTCCGTCGTTGCGCCGCCCACTGCGCTTCCACGATCCGGTCCGCGGGGAACGAGGACGAGCCCAGGTAGAGCACCTTGCCCTGCCGGACCAGGTCGCTGAGCGCACCGAGCGTCTCCTCCGGAGCAGTGTGCCAGTCCGGCTTGTGGACCTGGTACAGGTCGATGTAATCGGTGCCCAGCCGGCGCAGGCTCGCCTCGACCGCCCGGACGATCCAGCGCCGGGACGAGCCCTGCTCGTTGCGGTCGCCACCCATCGGGTAGTAGCACTTGGTGGCCAGGACCACCTGCTCACGCCGGGTTCGCACGGCACGCCCGACGATCTCCTCGCTCTGCCCGCCGGAGTAGACATCGGCGGTATCGATGAAGTTGATGCCCGCGTCCAACGCGCGCTCGACGATCCGGACGCAGTCGTCGGGATCGGTGTCGCCCATCTTCCCGAACGTCATCGCGCCCAGACACTGGCTGCTGACTTCGACGCCCGTGGTGCCGAATCGGCGATACAACATGCCTTCTCCTCGTATGCGTTTCGCGCCGGCGGCGCAGGGGGCGTACGTCGCCCGGACCGCGGTCGGCCGGCACGCGAATTAACTTTCCACGGTTGATGTTCCGAGCGGCTATCCGGTGCGCATCTTCGAGAAGTCCCAACTGACACGGGTTTCCGGTCGCAACCGCAACCAGGCGTGCCGCCCGTCGTAACGGAGTTCGCTTTCCTCGCTGTACTTCTCGGCGAACAGCCGTTCGGGCTCGGTTAGTTCGGCGACGGGTGCACCGGTGCGCGGCGCCTCGCCGACCATCTCGACCGCGCCGCGCAATTCGACTCCGCGCAGGGAGCGGAAATCCGCGCCGCCGTCGTCGACGATGACACTGACGCGCGGATCCCTGGTGATATCGGTCCAGCGCTGGCTGCGGGTGATCGAGTACAGCCACAGCGCCTCGCCGTCCCAGACGAACCACAGCGCACTGGTGTGCGGTGCGCCGCCGGGGCCGATACTGGCGACCCGGCAGACGGGCCGGTCTCGCAGGAACGTGTCGAGTTCGTCGCCGGTCATCGCCAGCGAGCGGCCGCGTCGTTGTTCGGGCATGGCGCTCTTCCGGTTGAATGTGATTGGGGGAGTGGTGGGTTCGCCCGTAGAGCTAGTCGGACGCGGGCAGCGGCTTGGCCGACTTGAGCGGCAGCGGTGCGCCGTTGACCGCCAGGGTTCCCTGTCCGGCCTTGGTGCACAGCAGTTCCACCCCGACGCTGTCGTCGGCGTAACGCTTGCCCAACTGCGAACCGGACTGCTGAGCCGGGTCGGCGACGCCGGACGCGTCGGCCGGCGAGACCTTCGAGTCGACCATGGTCGCGCCGCCGCAGGTGATCTCCAGATCGCTGTCGGGACAACGGACGACGACGACCGTCGTCGCATCGACCGCACTGGTGAGTGTCTGTCCCACACGTGGCTTCATCGGACTTCCTTCGGTATCTCGTGGAGGCTTCAGCAGGTTAAAAAGAGTGTACTTCTATAGAAGGTCGTTGTTCCGCTTACAGCTCGCAGGATGGCAACTATCGCATACGAGCGACGTCAGTAGGGGACGAAAATCCCGCGCATCGGGACAGTGCTTGTATTGAGTATTATCTATTGCCTACTGTTGCCCGGGTGGCCGAGTCGAGAAGGCGAGGTCGCCGATCCAGGAGCGCGGGCCGCCGGACGACGGCGGTCGATCCGATGCGCCCGCATCTGTTGCTGAAAGGACCGCATATGACGGACGAGACGGCGGCTGTGGACGGCTCGGCGCAAGCCGGGGCGTCGCGATCGGCGCCGGGGGCGACGTCCGAGGCCGATTCCGCTCTGCTGCAAGAGCTTCGGGTCAGGGTGGAGTACCAGGCCGAGCGTTGGCGACCCGGTGTGCGCGTCGCGGACATCCGGCCGCTGACCGGCGGCACCTCCAGCCTGACCTTCCTGGTCGACCTGCACGAGGCGAGCGCGGAGACGACGGTCGTACTCAAGGTGGCCCCACCGGGCCTGCCGCCTGTGCGCAATCGCGATGTCCTGCGGCAGGCCCGGGTGCAACGCGTCCTGCGGGGCAGGGACAGGCCGCTGGCCCCGACGGTGCTGTTCTCCGACGAGGGGCAGCCGCCGCACTCGCCCCCGTTCATGGTGATGAATTTCGTTCCGGGCGAATGTCTCGAGCCGATCCTCACCCCGGCCGAACGTCGGCCCGCACCCGATGTGGTGCACGCGCGCTATCTGGACGCCGCCCGCCTGCTGGTCGAGTTGCATCGCGTGCGTCCCGAATCGGTCGGGTTCGCCGACGAGCCGGTGATCACCCTCGGCGACGAGATCGACCGTTGGACAAGGGCATTCACGACGTTGCCGGAGCAGATGCGCGGTGAGTACGAGCGCGCCGCGGCCGCCCTGCACGCGAGCATGCCCGAACCGCTGCCGCCCGCGATCAACCACGGGGACTTCCGCCTCGGAAATACGCTGTGCGATCAGCAGCGGTTGTCCGCGATCATCGACTGGGAGATCTGGGCGGTCGGCGATCCGCGCACCGACCTGGCCTGGCTGACCTATTTCACCGACGATGCGGGCCATCCGGCCGCCGAGGCGGGCCCGCCCGCCGGGACGCCGACCCGCGACGAGGTGGTCCTGACCTACGAACAGGCCCTGGGCACAAGACTTCCCGACTTGGACTGGTTCCACGCCCTGGTGCGCTACAAGGAGTCCGCCGCCACCGGCCTGCTGCTCAAACGAGCGCTCAAACGCGGTGCTTCGCCGACGGGTCCACTCGGTCGCATGCTGCCGGTACTGCCCGTCCTGGTCCAGGAAACCCTGGACATCCTGGACGCCCGATAGCTCCATCAATCGAAATACATCCCATGCAGCACAACCGGATTCGGCGCTGCTGTCCGGACAATCAGGAGGTTCACGATGACACTCGACGTTCCCGCGGCGCCGTTGCCCGACAAGCCCAACGGCCACCGATTCGAGAACAACGTCGTCCTGATCACCGGCGCGGCCCGTGGTCAGGGACGGGCCGAGGCGGTCAGATTCGCCGCCGAGGGCGCGGACATCATCGCCATCGACATCTGTGCGGACCTGCCGACCGCGCCCTATCCGGGCGCCACGCCCGAGGATCTCGAGGAGACCGCGCGCCTGGTCGAGAAGTTGGGGCGGCGGATCTACACCAGCCGCACCGACATCACCGATTACGACGCGTTGTCCGCCGCGGTCGATGCCGGCGTCGCCGAACTGGGCCGGCTGGACGTGGTGATCGCCAACGCGGGCATGACGACCGCGGCTCCGGCGTGGGAGATCGATCTCGAGCACTGGCACGCGACGATCGCGCACAATCTGCACGGTGCGTTCTACACCGCCAAGACGACCATTCCGCGGATGATCGAACAGGGCACCGGCGGCGCGATCGTCTTCATCAGTTCGGTCGCCGGACTCAAGGCGATGCCGCTGATCGCCGACTACGTGGCCGCCAAACATGGTGTCACCGGTCTGGCGAAGGCGCTGGCGATCGAGCTGGCCCGGTACCGGATCCGGGTGAACTCGGTGCATCCACACGGGGTGAAGACCGACCTCAAGCCGGGCCTGCCCGCCATGATCGAGAACGATTTCGATTACAACGCACTGCTTCTGGGCAGCCTGCCCGATCAGATGAGCGAGGTCGAGGACATCGCCGCGGCCGTAGCGTGGATCGCCTCCAACGAAGCGCGACACGTCACCGGCATTCAACTGCCGGTGGATCTGGGCCGCACCAACCGCTGACGTCGGGGCAGCCGGGGAAGCTGCGGCAACAGCGGGTATGCGCAGGCGGTGGGTTGGCCACCACCTGCGCATCGTTTCAGTCCGCCGCGGGCACCGGGTTCAGGATTCTGGTGAGGATCTTGACCACCCGGCCCGTATTCTCCTGGATGAACGCCGGATAGCCGGGGTGCGCGCGGAATGCCTCGAACGCCCGGGTGCGGTGTTCCAGGCTGTCCCAGCGAATCATCCAGACCAGCGTGCTGTTGGTGTCCGGTCCGATCTCCGTGGTCCACGCGCCCACGATGTCGAATCCGCTCTCGTGCATGATCTTTCGCCCGACGGTCCGGAAGCTCTGCAGATAGTCGGCCGAGGCGGTGAATGCCATCTGGTATTCCCGCAATTCGAAATACATTGCGCCGTATCCTTTCCTAGTGCAGCGCCTCGCCGCCGTTGACCAGCAGCGCCTGCCCGGTGACCACGCTGGACAGCTCGTCCGAGGCGAAGAACAGCACGGATTTGGCACATTCCGCGGTGGTGGGAATCCGGCGCTGCGGGATCATCTCCAGCACGGCCTGCTCCTCGGTCGCCCACGACCCCTTGCCTTCTCGCTCGAGCCGTTCGAAACTCGAGCGCACGCTCGGACCATCCATATAGCCGGGGACATGGGCGTTGACCCGGATGCCGTACTCGGCCACCTCCAGCGCGAGGCCCTGGGTCAGCGTGTACAGCGCGCTCTTCGAACAGGCGTAGGCGAACATGCCGGTCGGGGGGATCCGCTGCGGCTTGAAGATGATGTGCGCCAGCACATTCACGATCGAACCGCTGCGCTGTGCCTTCATCTGCGGCAGCACCAGCTGGCACAGCCGCGCCGAGCCCCAGAAGTTCACCTCGAACACGCCGCGCCAGGCGTCCAGGTCTGCCTCGGCGAGCAGTCCGCGCGGGCTGGCGTTGAACGCGTTGTTGACCAGGCAGTCGATCCTGCCGAACTCCGCGATCGTGCTCCGTACGAGTCGCTCGCACTGCGCCGGGTCGGCGACGTCGGTCCGCACGGCCAGTACCTTGCCGCCCGCTGCCTCGATCGAGGCAGCGCTCTCGGCCAGACCGTCCGGTGAACGCGCCGAGATGACCACCGTGGCCCCCTCCCGCGCGAGTATCAGGGCGCTTTCGTGCCCCAGTCCGCCGACCTGCCCCGCACCCGAGACGATGGCGACCTTGTCCTGCATGAGACCTGGCATCTGTTGTCCTTCCGATATTTCCGAGACGGGGATCAGGGGATGACGACGGTGCGGATACCGTCGTGAACGTCGAACGACCGCAGGATCTGCTGCGCGTCCAGTGCGATCCGATCGGTGACCAAGCGGCCGACGTCGAGGCGGCCGGTCTCGGCCAGTCGCACCAGATTCGGCAGCTGACGATCGGCGTTCGCATCGCCCGCCAGCGAGCCGGTGAGCTTCTTGCCGCTGCTGACCGCCTCCCAGCCGCCGAGTTCGAGCGTGGACGAGCTGTCCGGAGCGCCGACCGTCACGACGATTCCGGCGCGACGCGTCATCCGGTACGCGCTGGTGATCGTGTCCACCCGGCCGACCGCCTCGAATCCGGCGTCCACGCCGCGGCCGCCGGTCAGCTCCTGTACCTGTGCGACCAGTTCCGGGCCCGGCAGCGAGTCCAGCACGTCCGTCGCACCGAGTTCCAGTGCGAGCGAACGTATTCCGGGAACAGGATCCACGGCGATGATCCGGGTCGCACCGGCGACCGCCGCCGCCTGGACGATCGACATGCCCACCCCGCCGAGGCCCAGGACGGCGATCTGATCACCGGGCCGGACCCCGGCGGTGTTGAAAACCGCTCCGGCGCCGGTGTTCACCGCGCAGCCGATGATCGCGAGTTGTTCGAACGGCAGGTCGGTATGCACCGGGACCACCGAGAGTTCGTGCAGGACGGTAGTTTCCGCGAACGAGCCCAGGCCGCAGAACAATCCGACGGTGCGATCGTCGTCGAGCGCGTAGCGCGGGGTGTTCCACACCTTCAACCCCTCGGTGCACAGGTACGGATACTCGCGCACACACCACCAGCACTGTCCGCAGGAGGGTTTGCTCGCGCCGATCACCTTGTCGCCCGGCCGGACCCGCGTGACCTCGGAACCCACTTCCAGCACCGTGCCCGCCAGTTCGTGGCCCAGGACGAGCGGCAACTCGAAGGGCATGGTTCCGGCGAGCACACTGTGGTCGCTGTGGCAGATGCCGCTGGCGCCGACCTGCACCACGACATCGTGCGGGCCCGGTGGCAGTGCCCGCAGCTCGCCGACGGTGAATTCGCCGACCTTGTCGGCATATCCGACTCTCATACCTCGAAGCTCCTTGTGCGGCAGGACGATCGACGTCGAATCCGGTTCGACGTCGCGCTCCGGGGGTTTCGATACGACCACCTCGGCAGCGCTGTCCTTTAAATAGATGATCCTTTATCTAGAGATGCTATGCCCAGATCTTGCGAAATGGTTCGGATCTGCCCAATCTACGTATACTGATTTCCGTTCAGATATCGACGTGAACGAGAGGACGGCCCCACCTTGACCAGCACACCGACGCGGAGCCAGGCGGACGACGAGTTCGAAGGCAAAATCGCCTTCATCACCGGCGGCGGTCGGGGGCAGGGCCGCTGCCATGCGCTCGCTCTCGCGGCCGCGGGCGCGGACATCGCCATCTGCGATATCGAGGAACAGGATCCGGAGATGCCGGTGCCCACGGGCGCGCCCGGCGATCTGGACACCACGCGCAGACAGGTCGAGGCCCTCGGGCGGCGCTGCCTGTCCGCCGTGGCCGACGTCCGGGATCGCGTGGCGCTGAACGGTTTCGTGGATTCGATCATGCGGGAGTTCGGCCGGATCGATATCGCCGTCGCCAATGCCGGGATCTACTCGGCCGCACCGATTCACCAGATGCCCGACCACCAGTTCGACGCGGTCCTGCAGACCAATCTGACCGGCGTCTACAACACGATTCGCGCCGTGGCCCCGATCATGGTCGAGCAGCGCTCGGGCCGGATCATCGCCACCGCGTCGGGCGCCGGACGCCTGGGCCTGCCCAACCTGGCGCACTACAACGCGTCGAAGTGGGGCGTGATCGGACTGGTGAAGGGTTCGGCGATCGACCTGGGCCGGTACAACATCAGCGTCAACGCGGTCTGCCCGGCGACCATCGACACCCCGATCGTGCGCAACGAGTTCACCCGCCGCCTCTACAACCCCGAACTGGAGAATCCGACCGATGCCGACGTCGACCGGAAGATCCTGAGCGGGGGCAAGGTTCCGATGCCGGTGGCGATGCTGCAGCCGGAGGAGATCACCAACGCGGTGCTGTTCCTCGCCTCGGACCGGGCGAAGTACATCTCGGGCAGCACGATCGACGTGGGCGGCGGGTACGCGGCAAGCCACACGTGAGTCGCGCGGTCCGAGCTGCGGGCGGCCCACCCGGCCGGCACGGGAGGGCCGCCCGATCTCGTCTGCCGATCGGGCGACCCTTCCGCACGAGGTCAGCCGACGGCGGGTCGTCCCGTTTCGCTGCCGGTGATCAGTGGCAGGTCCAGCACGCTGCGCGGTCCCGGTTCCGCGGCCACCAGTGCGGGGATGAAATTCACCGCGCGGGCCGCGTTGAGCTGGGCGTTGGCCTCGGCCGAGGGCACTGCGGTGGGCCAGCTCATGGTGGCGACGACGGGCGGTGAGGCGTCGAAGGTGACGGTCCAGGCGGGTGTGGATTCGTCGCGTCGCCAGTCGTCGCCGAGTCCGTAGACGGCGGTCTGCTCGTTCTTGATGGTCAGGAAGACGTGGTCGCCGCTGTAGGCGTCCCAGGTCCACCGCACGCCGCCCACGGTTCCGGCCTCCACGACCAGCCCGCTGCCCGGCAGGGTGACCGTCTCGGGCGCCAGACGGGTCTCTCGTGAGCGAGTTCGCAACTCGGAGAACGGAATTCCCAGGCCGGTGGCGACCATGCGGGCCGACATGCCCATCAGCCACTCCCACCGATCCGACGGAATGTCGTCGGCGGCGCGGCCGATGCCCAGCCGGTCGTGGATCTGGCTCGCCGACGGGTAGTGCGCGACGTGGTTGCGCTGGTGTGCGGTGATGTGCCGGACGTCGTTGGTGTAGCCGGACAGGAACAGCGGCAGCACGTCACTGATCAATCCGGGGATGTTGCCACCGGCGACGATGCTGGAAGATCCACGGCGGCAGGCGGATTCGATCAGCTCCTGCTCGGGCTGCCCGGCCATGAAGTGCCCGCCCAGCTGGGCGTAGACATTGATGCCGGCCTCCAGCAGCCTGGCGATTCGCGCCGGGTCGTACCCCTGTGCACTCCAGATCGCCACGTCCGGGCGCAGCGCGAGGATGTCCTCGAACGTGCCGGTCGCGCGCAGGCCGATCGGCGCGATGCCCACGATCTCCCCGACGTCCCTGCCCTGTTTGTCCTCGCTGTGCACCAGGACGCCGACCAGCTCGATGTGCGGATGGTGCGCCAGCCGGCGGACGATCTCCGAACCTATTCCGCCGGTGAAACATTGGGCTACGCGGATCATGCGGTCTCCTGTTCTGCTGCTGCCGTCATCGACGGTTCGGGTCGGTGTGCGCGGCGGCGATGACATCGCGCCCGTAGGCGCGCACCGCATCGCACGCGGCCGCGAGGTCCCCGCCCGGGATGCGCACGACGAACCAGGTGGCCCCGGCATCACCCAGTTCGCCGAGATGGTGTCGATGCTCGTCGATGGAAAGTGTTGCGCGCCGGGCGAAGTCGGTCTGCGGCGAATGGACCTGGACGTCGATCCGGTCCGCGGCGCGACCGGCCTGCTCCAGCAGTTCGCGCAGTTCGGCCACAGCCGTCGCCAGCTCGTCCGGCGAGCTCAGGGCGGCGGTCCGCGCGGTCTCGGCGAGCCGCTCGCCGAGCAGCAGCGGAGCCCAGCCCTGGCCTGCCCGCGCGACCCGCTGTCGAGCCTTGCGGCTGTTGCCGCCCACCCAGATCGGCGGATGCGGACGCTGCGTCGGCCCGGGGAGGCTGACCTGGCCACGGGCGGTGAAGTGCCGCCCCTCGATCCGGTAGGACTCGGCCTTCCACAGTTCGCCGAGCACTTCGAGCGCCTCGTCCAACAGCGCTCCCCGCTCCTGGAAATCGACTCCGACAGCGCCGAATTCGGACCGCAGATAACCGCCGCCCACGCCGATCGTGAGCCTGCCGCCGGAGAGCCGATCGACCGTGGCGATGGTCTTGGCCGTCAGCAGGGGGTTGCGGTAGGGGAGCACGAGCATGTAGGTCAGCAGCCGGATCCGCTGTGTCGCGGCAGCGCAGAAGGCAAGGGCGGCAAGTGGATCCAGGCTCGCATGACCGCCGCCGGAGAACCATTTCGCGGACGGGGCCGGATGTTCGGTGAACGCGACCGCATCGAACCCCGCCTCCTCGGCGGCGCGGACGAATCGCGTCATGCCCCTCGGGTCCGTACAGTTCCGGGTCGCAGTCCCGCTGCCCGACCGGATGTTCGACCGTGAATCGCACGCGCACTCCCAGAGTTGATCAAAAGAGTATCATAATATATCAACTGCCCTCGCCTGGGTCGGCTGAATTCAGCACGATCGAGCCGCCAGGCGATGTATTCAATATCCTGTATTGACCAATCTTGTGTGGAGGAGTCACCATGGGCGTGCGTGGTCTCGATCGCGGGGAGCGCTCGGCCCTGATCATCAACGAATGTCAGAACGCCATGATCAACGGGGATTTCAGCCAGAACGCGGGCCTGGTCGAACAGATTCGGGTCCGGAACGTCGTCGCACACATCGCCGAGCTGGCCGATGTGTGTCGCCGCACCGGAACGCTGG
The DNA here is from genome assembly GCF_019890715.1 of Nocardia coffeae. Classification (NCBI taxonomy): domain Bacteria; kingdom Bacillati; phylum Actinomycetota; class Actinomycetes; order Mycobacteriales; family Nocardiaceae; genus Nocardia; species Nocardia coffeae. The sequence goes on from NZ_JAINZY010000010.1 coordinate 196,961, forward strand.
TCGTGCACTCGACCATCGTGCTGCGGCCCGACGGCCTGGGAACCGTGTCGTCCTGCCTGCTACTGGGTGCGCTGGCCAAGCGCGGCAGGTGTGTGCAGGGCTATCCGGACGCCGAGATCCATCCGGATCTCACCCCCGACGACCGCGATTACGTCCTGCGCAGAGTGCACGGCCTCTCGCCCTTTCACGGCACCGAACTCGAATCGGTCCTGCGGCAGCGGGAGGTTCGCACGGTCGTCGTCGCGGGAGTTTCCACCAATATCGGCGTCCCGGGGACCTGTCTGGAGGCGGTCAACCGCGGCTTCGGCGTGGTCGTGGCCGAGGACTGCATCGCGGGCAGCTCACGCGAGATCCACGATTTCCAAGTGGCGCATACGTTTCCGCTGCTGGCCACCGTCGCCACGGCCGATGACATCGCCGCGACACTACGTGTGAACGGACCCGGATCGGCCGTTGCCGCGGGTTGACATCGACAGGTTCACATCCTGTCCCCGGAACCACCCGTGGGGCAGTCACCACATCTCGAGGAGTTCGAATGCGTCTGCACAACAAGGTCGCCGTGATCACCGGCGCGGGTTCGGGTATCGGCGAGGCGATCGCGCACCGGTTCGCCGCGGAGGGGGCGTACGTGGTCGGCGCCAGTATCAGCGGCAGGGCTGAAAAGGTCGCCGCCGAAATCGGCGGCAGCGCAATAGGAATCAAGGCCGATGTCGGCGACGAGGACGACGTGCGGCGACTGATCACCACGGCGGAGGATGCCTTCGGCCGCATCGACATCCTGGTGAACAACGCCGGGTTCGGTGGCGGCCTCATGCCGTTGCACGAGCAGACCACCGAGAACTGGGACCGCGTGCACGATGTGAACCTCAAGGGCGTGTTCTTCTGCATGAAGTACGGCGTGCTGTCGATGCGGAGAACCGGCGGCGGTTCCATCGTGAACATCTCCTCGGCGACCTCGCTCGTCGGTTTCAAACACCACTCCGTGTACGGTGCGGCCAAAGCGGGCGTCAATCAGATGACCAGGGCCGCCGCCCTGGACTACGCCGACGATCGGATCCGGGTGAACGCGGTATGTCCCGGCACGATCTGGACCGGTTTGGTCCCGATGTCGCAGGAGTCGCCGGAACCGCCGCCCGGGGTCGACCGGGTGCCGGGAATTCCGATCGACCGATGGGGTCTGTCCGACGAGATCGCCTCGGCGGCACTGTTTCTGGCCAGTGACGAAGCCTCCTACATCACCGGTGCGGCGCTGCCGGTGGACGGCGGCTACTCGATCGGCTACTCCGGGATGGGCGCGGAGAATCCGGGCCGCTCGATCGACTGAACCGCAGGATTGCCGCCAGGCGGCTGCCGTGATGCGACGTAGAAAAAAGTGTATCGATTGATATCGGGACTCGCGGTGGGGGTGTATGGTGATCGTAATTATTCTGACCGATCGGTACAACTTACCGAGCCTCGTCGCCGCCCGGTCGCGGGCGGCGGGTGTGCGATAGGAGTCCTGCCCCATGACCGAGAACGTTCCCCAGGCCGCCGCCGGTTCCGCCGACGCGCCCGATCTGTATGCCCTGGGCATGGAGACGATGGGTTCGATCGTGGGCGCCGCCTACCCCGGCAGTTCGATGTCCGCCGATGACCTGCGAGACGGCCTGTTCGCCGACGAGATCACCGAGATCGGCCTGGTCGGAGTGTGGGCGGCGCTGTGGGCCCGCAAGGGTCTGAGCAAGCGCGACCGCAGCCTCGTGACGCTGGGCATCCTGATCGCGCTGGGCGCGGAGGACGAGCTCGGCAGTCATGTGCGGATCGGGTTGGGCAACGGGCTCACCGAGGACGAGATCGCCGAGGTCGTCTATCACTCCAGCGGTTACGCGGGCTTCCCGCGCGCGATGGCCGCGCGGAAGGCGGCCCGTGCCGCACTCGGACAGAACGCCAACATCAGCTGATTGAGTGGACTTATTTATCAGGAGAGGAGTCCCGGTGACACATGAAGGCAGGAATGCGGTCGTAACCGGCGGCGGGCGCGGGATCGGTCGCGCCATCGCGACCGTGCTCGCGGCCCGGGGTGCGGCGGTCGCGGTGTGGGATCTGAACGAGACCGACGCCGAAGAAACCGTCGCGCAGATTCGGGAGGCGGGCGGGAAGGCGATCGCCGTCATCGGCGATGCGGCCGACGCGGCGACCGTCAAGCGGTCCGCGGAGCAGACCCGCGCGGAACTCGGGCCGGTGACGATTCTGGTGAACAATGCTGGTATCACCAAGTATTCGGCATTTCTGGATCTCACCGAGGAGAACTGGGACCGGATAATCCGGGTCAATCTCAAGGGCCCGTTCCTGGTCACCCAGGCGCTCATTCCCGATATGCTCGAGGCGGGCTGGGGGCGGATCGTGAACATCTCCTCGTCCTCGGCACAGACCGGTGGCCCGGCGGTGACCCATTACGCGGCGTCCAAGGGCGGCGTGGTCGGTTTCACCAAGGCCCTCGCGCTCGAATTCATCGAGAAGGGCATCACCGTCAACAATGTCCCGCCCGGGACCGTGGACACTCCGCTGATGCGCGAGGGATTCGATCCCGAGCAGATCGCACCCGCCATGCCGATGAAACGTGTCGGGCAGCCCGAGGACATCGCGTACGCGGTCGCCTATCTCGCGTCCGAGGAAGCGGGTTACGTGACGGGCCAGACGCTCAGCGTCAACGGCGGCCGGTATTTCTTCTGAGCGGCGACGCCTGCTCGGAACTCCGCAAGAAATGACATCACTCTGGACGCCACCCCGTTCCAGGGAATTACCGAGGTGACGAAAATGACCGAAACCGTGACTGATTCCGGACGGGCCGATCAGGCGCCGGATTTCCCGGCACCGAGGTCGGTGGAGAACCCGTTCGAGCCGCCGCCGGGGCTGCTCGAACTGCACGACCCGGACAAGCCCATCCGTCGTGTCACGATCTGGGACGGCACGACGCCGTGGCTGGTCACCGGCCACGCCGCGCAACGTACGTTGCTGATGGATCCGCGCCTGAGCGCCGGGATCGGGCGGGCGGGATATCCGCACACCACCGAGGCGATGAAGGCGCACGCGGCCGAGATGCGGCCCTCCATCAACAACACCGACGGTCCGGAGCACGCTCGGTGGCGCCGGATGCTGACCAGCTCGTTCACCCGGCATCGCATGGAGAAGTTGCGTCCGGCCATTCAGAAGATCACCGACGACCTGATCGACAAGATGCTGGCCGGTCCCAATCCGACCGAACTCAACGAGGTCCTGTCGCTTCCGCTGCCGTCGCTGATGATCTGCGAACTGCTCGGCGTGCCCTACGGGGATCATGATTTCTTCCAGGAACATGCGGGAGTCGTCAACGCGGTCAACAAGACTCCTGAGGAGTCCGCGGCCACGAACGCGGCGCTGCTGAAGTACATCGGCGGCCTCATCGAGGCCAAGATGGACGATCCGCAGGAGGACGTCCTGTCCGACCTGGGCGCGCGCGTCAAGGAAGGCGTGCTCAGCATGGACGAGGCCGCGCCGCTCGGGCATATTCTGCTGGTCGCCGGTCACGACACCAGCGCCAATATGATCACCCTCGGCACCGCACTGCTGTTGCAGCACCCTGACCAGCTCGCGGCACTGCGGGAGAATGCGGACGATCCGAAATACGTGGTGAACGCGGTCGAGGAATTGCTGCGCTATCTCACCATTCCGCATCTGCTGGCCCGGCGTGCGGTGGCCGAGGACATCGAGTTCGGCGGCGAGACGATCCGTAAGGGCGAGGGCATCATCGCCTCGCTGCCGGCGGCGAACTGGGATGCCGATGCTTTCCCGGAGCCGGGTGTGCTCAACCTGGCTCGCACCGCCTCGCACCATCACGCATTCGGATGGGGTCCGCACCAGTGCGTCGGTCAGCAGTTGGCGCGTATCGAATTGCACGTCGTGTTCAGCACGCTGTTCCGGCGTATTCCGACGCTGCGGCTGGCGACCAGCGTGGCAGAACTGCGGTTCAAGGAGGACTCGCAGGCCTACGGCATCTACGAGCTTCCGGTCGCCTGGTAGCGACCAGCCGGAAAAAGAAAAAAAATTGGAGATCTCCATGTCCGATCACGAATTCCAGGTGACTCGGCTGTATCACCCGAGCCATCATGTGCCCAGCCTGAGCGAGGCCGAAGCGTGGTTCGAGCGGGTGTTCGGCCGCAAGAGCCGGCCGATGGCCGAGATGACCCGCGATGCTCCGGCCAGCCCCGGGTATCCGACAAACTATTCCACCTTCACCCCTATCAACGACGTTCTGTTCGATACCATCGACCCGAAGAACTATGTGCTGGACGGCATTCAGCGCTACCCCACGGTCGACGAGCCGCATCTGAAGGGGTTCGGCTGGTACGTGAAGGATGCCGTTGCGGCGTATCGCGCCCTGCGGAGCCTGGACATCGCGATGGTCGGGCAGATGGATCAGGTCGCCGACGGCGAGGATCCGCCCAGCGCGCCCGGCTCGCCGATGCCGATCTACTTCACCACGCCCGAGAGCGCCGGACTGCGGTACGAATTCCTGCCGCAGATCCCGTTCCCGCTCGACCACCGGCTGGCCGAGGGCTGGCAGCTGCCGCCGGTCTCCGACGACGACCCGCTGGGTCTGGAACGGTGCTCGCACCACACGGTGCTGACCGATCGGCCCGAACGTGGCCTGAAGGTGGTCGTGGATGGACTGGGCGGCAAGGTGATTCACGAGGGACGCAACGAAGTTCTCGGTGCGCGAAGCACATACGTGCATCTCGCCGACGCGGTGTTCGAATACGCCGTGCCCGATCCGGACACGGCCGCACACGCGGACTGGATCGGCAACGCGCCCAACGACACCTATCACACGATCACCTGGAAGGTGGCCGATCTGGATCGGGTCGCGAACCAGTTGCAGGCACAGGGGATCGGCATCCGTACCCGGACCGACGAGGTGATCATCGTCGAGCCGAAGAACGCTCTCGGTATTCCCTGGGGCTTCACCACGCAGCTCACCCCCGGCGATCCCCGGAGTGCGCGATGACGAAATCCACCGTGGACATCGATGTGGATGTCCTCGTCGTCGGTGCCGGCGTCACCGGAATCGAGCAACTCCATCGCGCCCTGGAGGCCGGATTCTCCGCCCAGCTCCTGGAGGCCGGTGACGGCGTCGGCGGGGTCTGGTACTGGAATCGGTATCCCGGCGCGCGCCTGGATTCGGAGAGCTACACCTACGGCTACCTGTTCTCCGAGGAACTGTTCAAGGGCTGGGAGTGGCAGGAGCGATTCGCGGGGCAGCCCGAGAACGAGCGCTACTTCAACTACGCGGTCGACAAGCTGAATCTGCGACCGCACATTCGTTTCGGCGCGCGGGTCACCGCCGCGGAGTTCGACGAGTCCTCAGCGACCTGGCTGGTCCGCGCGAGCGACGGGACCGAGTTGCGCACGCGATTCCTGGTCTCGGCCACCGGTGTGCTGTCCATCCCGGTTTTCCCGAATATTCCCGGCCGCAACGACTTCCGTGGCGTGCAGCACCACACCGGCCTGTGGCCGGACGAGCCGGTCGACTTCCGCGGCAAGCGCGTCGCGGTGATCGGCACCGGATCAAGTGGCGTGCAGGTGATTCCGGCGGTGGCCGATGAGGTGGCCTCGCTGACGGTGTACCAGCGCTCACCCAACTGGTGCACCCCGCTGGGCAACGAACCCATCGGCGCGCAGCAGCAGGCCGAGTTGAAGGCCGGATTCGAGCAGATGCGCGAGACGCTCGACGAATCCGTCAGCGGTTTCCTGCATCAACTCCAGGAAACGAACACCTTCGACGTCCCCGCCGAGGAACGCCGCGCCTTCTACGAGAAGATGTGGACCAGTCCAGGCTTCTCCAAGGTGATCAGTCACTACGCGGATACGATGAACGACCCGGCCGCGAACGCCGACTGGTGCACGTTCATGGCCGAGAAGATCCGCGAGATAGTCAAGGATCCGGACACCGCCGAGAAATTGATTCCGCGCGATCACGGCTGGGCCGGTAAGCGCCCGCCCTTCGTGACCGGCTATTTCGAGGTCTACAACGACCCGAAGGTCTCGCTGGTCGATCTGCGGGATACGCCCATCACCCGGGTGACCGAGTCGGGCATCGAGACGACCGACGGGCTGCGCGAATTCGACATCATCGTGTGGGCCTCCGGATTCGATTTCGGCACAGGCGCTTTGAACCGGATGGGGATTCGCGGTCGTGGCGGTCTGGCGCTCGAGGAGTACTGGGCCGACGGGCCGCACACCTTCGCCGGGGTGATGGCGCACGGTTTCCCGAACTTCTTCTTCCCGGCCGGTCCGCACGGCGCGGCGGGGAACAACCCGCGGTACGGCGGGGATCAGGTCCAATTCGTCGACGAGCTGATCCGGTTCGCCCGCGACCACGAGTACACCGCGATCGAGGTGCCCCTGGAGATCGAGGACGCGTGGAACCGGATGGTCGCGGAGATGTCCGTCTACTCCTCCTTCGGTGACCACAGTTATTTCTACGGCACGAATATCGAGGGCAAGCCGAAGGCATTCCTGCTCAACCCGGCCGGTCGGCCCAAACTGCGCGAAGCGCTCGGCGAGGTCCTGGAATCCAAATACCAGGGCTTCCTGGGATGAGGTGAAAGAAAATATGGAGAAATACAGGTTCGACGATCGGGTCGCGGTCGTCACCGGAGCGGGGCGGGGCATCGGGCGCGCGTACGCACGCCTGCTCGGTGAACTCGGCGCGAAGGTCGTGGTGAACGATTTCGGCGGCGCGATGGACGGGTCGGGCTCGGATTCCGGTCCCGCACAACAGGTTGCGACCGAGATCAACGACGCGGGTGGTGCGGCGGTCGCCGACACCAGCGATATCTCGACCGTGGCGGGCGGCGCGTCCCCGGTGCAGACCGCGCTCGAGCAGTTCGGGCGGATCGATATCGTGGTCAACAACGCGGGTAACGTCCGGTTCGCCGGACTGCCCGAGGTGGACGTCGACAATATCGAGAGCCATCTGGCCGTCCACGTGAAGGGCGCGTTCAATTCCATCCACGCGGCCTGGCCGCACATGGTCGAGCAGAATTACGGCCGCATCGTCATCACCAGTTCGATCGGAATGTTCGGGCTGCCGGACAATCTCGGCTACGCCGTGGCCAAATCGGCGGTTCTGGGCATGGCCAAGAGTATGACGGTGTCGGCCGGTGACCGGGACATCAAGATCAATGTCATCGCGCCCAACGCGATGACGCGGATGGCCGGGGGAGAGTCCGAGGGAATGGACTCGCTGCGGGAAGAGGGCCGCGACACCACGGACATCATGGATCCGGCCCTGGTCGCGCCGATGGTCGGCTATCTCGCCCACGAGGCGTGCGAGGTCAGCGGTGAGGCGTATCTCGCGGGTGGCGGGCGGTTCGCCCATCTGTTCGTCGGCGTCACCGACGGCTATCTGCCGGCGGATCCGCACGCGACCACCGTCGACGACGTCGCGGCCAATCTGGTTCGCATCAAGGACCGTTCGGATTACTACGTGCCCACCAGTCTCCTGGATTGCGTGGGGCATTACATGGCACATCGAGCAGGAGACGCGTGATGAGTGACGAAAAGGTCTGGCCCCAACACGAACTCGGCAAAGAGCTGAACAACTGGGGTCGCTGGGGTGCGGACGACGAGGTCGGTACGCTGAACTTCGTCACGCCCGAGAAGCGTGTTCGGGCAGCGCAACTCGTGCGGACCGGCAAGGCGTTCGATCTCGGCATGTCCTTCGACAGCGAGGGGCCGTTCAAGGGCGCGGGGTTCCGCAACAACCCGGTCCACGTCATGACGCTGCTGCCCTCGGACACCGCGAGTTCGCCCGACGGCATGATCTCCGCCGACGACATGGTCATCACGGGTCTGCAGTCCGCCACCCAGTGGGACGGCCTGGCGCATGTGGGCTACGGCGGGAAGTTCTACAACGACGTTCCCGCCGCCGCGGTGAACAACTTCACCGGCGCGGCGCGCAACTCGTTCCCCAAGGTGGTCGACCGGCTCATCTCCCGTGGTGTGCTGCTGGACATTCCGGCGGTGAAAGGCGTCGACCGCCTGGAGGATTCGTACCAGATCACCGAGGCGGACGTGCTCGCCGCGGAGGAGCGTCAGGGGGTGCGCGTCGAATCCGGCGATATCGTCTGCCTCCGTACGGGTTCCTACAAGTGGTTCCTCGAGGGCGATCGCGAACGTTTCCTCGGCAACGCGCCTGGCCCCTGTATCGACATGTGCCGGTGGTTGCACGATCGTGAGGTCGCCGCGCTGGCGATCGACAACTCCACCGGTGAGTCGTGGCCCAGCCCGATCGAGAACGCGATCATCCCGTTCCACCAGGTCGTCATCCGCGATATGGGCCTGACCCTCGGCGAGATGTTCAACTTCGAGGAACTGGTGCGGGACTGCGAGCAGGACGGCGTGTGGGAGTTCATGCTCTGCGCGACCGGCCTGAAAGTGACCGGCGCGGTCGGCTCCCCACTCACGCCCATCGCCCTGAAGTGATCTGCGGGACAGCGAAATCCGCTTCGAGGGCGCGGATTTCGCTGTCCACCGCGGGTGTGGACGGTGAGGTGCGGTCGTCTGAAAAGTGTTCTCAATCACGCTCGAACGACATTCGATCGGAAGTCTCGGTAGTCGGGAGCCCGATCGGTGTGAATCGAATTCCGATTAATACAGAAGGCATCTCGGCGTAACCCGATGATCGGGCCGACGCGCTCGCGCGCTCTCCGTTTGACGAGTCCGGTGGCCGATGGAAATATAAGTATCATCAATCGATATCATGTGTTTCGCATCGGCTGCGTGGTGACTGCGCGCGGCAGCGGGACATCGCCAGCCGTGCCGAAAGGAATCCCGCAATGGCGGACGAGAGCAAGACGGCCGATTTCTTCCTGGGGACGGAGTTGCTCGCCGACCCGTATCCCTACTTCGACGCGTTGCGCGCGCAGTGTCCGGTGCAGCGGGAAGATCACCACGGCGTCTACATGGTGACCGGGTACGAGGAAGCGCTCGCCGTGCTGAACGACACCGAGCACTTCTCCTCCTGCACCTCGGTGACCGGCCCGTTCCCGGGGTTCCCGGTTCCGCTGGAGGGCGATGACATCAGCGAGCAGATCGAGCGGCACCGCGACGAGCTGCCGTTGAGCGATCAGCTGCCGACGTTCGATCCGCCGATGCACACCCAGCATCGGGGTCTGCTGATGCGCCTGATCACGCCCAAGCGCCTCAAGGAGAACGAGGATGCCATGTGGGCGCTCGCCGATCGGGTGCTCGACGACTATCTGGCCGCGGGCTCGGGAGATTTCATCCGCGACTTCGCCGGACCGTTCACCCTGTACGTGATCGCCGATCTGCTGGGCGTGCCCGAGGACGACCAGGCCGAATTCCTGCATGCGCTGCAACGGGATCCGCATCGGGAAGGGCCCGGCGTCGGCAATGTCGACGGCGAGGCGATGGAGCACAATCCGATCGAATTCCTGTACGAGAAATTCTCCGCCTACATCGAGGATCGTCGCCGCGAGCCGCGCGGCGACGTCCTCACCAGCATGGCCACCACCGCATTTCCGGACGGCACGGAGCCGGAGGTGATGGATGTGGTCCGGGTGGCGGCGAATCTGTTCTCCGCGGGCCAGGAAACGACCGTGCGACTGCTCAGCACGGCGCTGCGGCTCATTGCCGAACGTCCCGATCTGCAGCGGTGGCTTCGTGAGGACCCGAGTCGCACAACGAATTTCCTCGAGGAGGTGCTGCGCACGGAGAGTCCGGTCAAGGGCGACTTCCGGCTCTCGCGCGTCCCGGTCACCGTCGGCGGCGTGGATCTGCCCGCGGGAACGACGCTGATGGTGGTCAACAGTGCGGCCAATCGCGATCCGCTCCGTTTCGAAGACCCCGCGACGTTCGATCCCGCGCGCTCGAATGCGCGCTCGCACATCGCATTCGGTCGCGGAATCCACACCTGCCCGGGTGCGCCGCTGGCCCGCGCCGAGGCTCGAGTGGCCCTGGAGCGGCTGTTCCAGCGCACCACCGACATTCGCATCGACGAACGAGTGCACGGTCCGGCGCAGGCGCGCGAATACGAGTACGTTCCGACCTTCGTGCTGCGCGGGCTGACCGCGCTGCACCTGGAATTCGATGTGGTGGAAGGGGTTTCCCGGTGAAGGTGGAGGTCGACGCGGACCGGTGCCGCGGGCACGGCATCTGTCTGACCATCTGTCCGGAGGTCTTCACGCTGACCGACGACGGCTACGCCGAAGCGGTCGCGGAGGTCGACCCCGGGTTCGAAGCTGCGGTACGCGAGGCCGAACGCGGTTGTCCGGAGCGCGCCATCGTCCTCGGGTGACTTGCCACGGTGCCGGGGTGAATGTCGAATCATTCACCCCGGCAGCGTGTTTCATACACCGCTCACGGCCTTGGCCATGGCCGTGAGCGCTTGGTCGCGCGGCATGGTCAGGAGTTGTTCGAACTGTCGCCGGTAGTGCTCGCTGGGGACGTGCGTCGGCCCGTGCCGGAGGTGTTCCAGGGCCGAGGCGGCGACGTCGTCGGGGGACATCAGATCGTGCAGGTTGGCGGGGTCGATGCCCTGCAGTCGCGGAGCCTCGGTGTCGGTCGCGCCGGGGCACAGCGTCAGAACGTCCAGACCCAGCGGAGTCAGCTCACCCCACAAGGCTTCGCCGAGTGCGGTCATATACGCCTTGCTCGCCGAATAGCCCGCGGAGAACGGGCATCCGAGGAATCCCTCGACCGAACTGGTGAACAGGATTCCGCCGCGTCCGCGCTGTTTCAGGTGCGGGATGAGCCCGTGTGCGAGCTGGGTGGGGGTGTGGCAGTTCACGGTCATCATGTCCGTGAGCGTTCCGGCGTCGCCGAGTTCGAACGCGCCCTTCACGCCGAATCCGGCGTTGCTGACCAGCAGTCCGACGTCGAGGGTGGCGACCGCGTCCACGATCCCGGCCGCGGCCGTCGGATCGGCCAGGTCGGCCTGCTGCACCGTGACCCGGACACCGTGCGCGCTGCTCAGCTCCTCGGCGAGCTGCTGCAATCTGTCCAGGCGGCGAGCGACCAGCACGAGATCCATTTTGCGCGTTGCCAATTGGGTCGCGAACGAGCGGCCGATGCCCGAGGATGCGCCGGTGATCACCGCGACCGGTCCGTAGCGGTGTGCGAAATCGTCCATGTCGGTCCTCATCCGTTCGATGGTTCGGAGGTCTGTGGCTGCTGACGAGGCGGTGTCGGGTCGTCCGTTGGCCGATCCGAACCGGTGTGTCATATGCACGCTACATGTATCATGCATAGGTGCGAGGGTGAATCCACCTGCCGACCGTTGCTGCGGTCTGCCGGTTCCTGTAGATCAGTACTCTGATTGCATTGGATTGTCGAGCCGGCTATCTCTTTTGTCTTCGAGAAATGCTCGATCTCTGGTGTTCGGGTCCGAAATCCTCCAGAATCAGGATCATGAATCTCCGCTCATCGTGCGGAGAGCTCGAAGGAAGGATGGCTCGGTGGCCAAGGCGTATGTGATCGTGACCGAGGACGTGCACGATGCGGCGGGCATGACCGCGTACGAGCGGGCAGCGGGAGCATCGATGATGGATGGCGGCGTCTCGGTGCTGTCGGTCGATTCGAATCCGGAGGTACTCGAGGGCTCCTGGCACGGCACCCGGACGGTGGTGATGGAGTTCGCCTCGGTGGAGGCCGCGCACGCCTGGTACGACTCGGAGAGCTATCGGCAGGCCAAGCCGCTGCGGCAGGCCGCGGCCGACTGCAATGTGGTCATCGTGGCGGGTTTCGAAGTGCCGCACCATGACTGAGTTCGAACTCTCCTGCGCGCTGCCGCCGGGCCCGGCCTTCGCCGACCTGGCCGTGCTGGCGGAATCGCTGGGCTACGCGCGGATATGGATCAACGATTCCGCGCCGCTGTGGGAGGACCCGTTCGTCCATCTCGCCCTGGCGGCCGAGCGAACGAGCCGGAGCCGATTCGGGATCGCGGTCGCGATACCCACCCAGCGCTCGGAGATGGCGATGGCCGCATCGATCGCGACCGTCGCCCGGATTTCCGCCGACCGCCTGCGGGTCTGCTTCGGGACGGGTTTCACCGCCCGGCTGGCGATGGGGCAGCGGCCGATGCCCCTGGATGCTCTGGCTCGCTACACCAGTGCGGTCCGTGGGCTGCTGGCCGGGGAGACGGTCGTCATCGACGAGAAGCCCGCCCGGATGCTGCACGCCGACGGACTGACCGCGTCCCGTCCGATCGAAGTTCCGTTGTGGCTGAGCGTATTCGGTCCGCGCGGGGCACAGGTGGCGAGCGCCGTGGCGGACGGCGTCATCGGACCGGTACATCCATCCCTGCCCACGGCCACCATGGTCTCGGGAACGGTGCTCGAGCCGGGGGAGTCTCCGCAGGACCTTCGGGTACGCGAAGCGATCGGACCGTGCCGAGTCGTTCGCTGGCACTCCGCGTACGCCCACGGCGGACCCGCGGCGGTGGATGCCCTGCCGGGTGGCTCGACCTGGCGTCAGCAGCTGGAAACCCTTGCCCCGCAAGCAGAACGCCATTTGCTGGCTTTCGAAGGCCATCACACCCACCTGACCGATCGCGACCGCGGCCTGCTCGACCACATCGACACCACCACGATGGTCGGCGACCGAGACCGGCTCGCTGCGGAATTGGCCGGGCTGGCCGCCGCAGGATTCCGTGAGGTGATGTACCTGCCGACCGGCCCCGACGTACCGCGCGAGCTACGCGCTTTCGCCTCGATCCGGCACTGACCCGTGCACCGGTGCGTGATGCGGCTCGAAGACCGCTGCTACCAAGGAGTTCGATGATGACCGGTGGTGATATGCGGCCCGCACTGCGGCTGGCGGCACGGGAGATCCCGGTGCCGGAGTCGGTCAGCGCGCAGGCGCGGGCCGTGCTGGCTCTCGGCCGGATCGCACCCGAACCGCAGTGGCCGCCACTGGACGATCCGGATGCCTGGCGGGCCCTGATCGCCGAACTCGACGGCGCCACACTACGGATGGCGCCCGGATCGGGTGCGACCGCCGAGGTCGAGCAGATCGCGGTCGGACCGGCCCGCGTGTACGCGATCACCCCGGACGGCATCGCACCGGACGACCGCCGCGTCTATCTGGAAATTCACGGTGGCGGATTCGTCCAGGGCGGCGGTGAGATCTGCCGGATCCGTGGCATCGACAACGCGTACCGGGTGGGTGTTCGTTCGTGGTCGGTCGACTACCGCATGCCGCCGGATCATCCGTTCCCCGCGGCATCGGACGACTGCCTGGCCGCCTACCGTGCCCTCCTGGCGCAGCGGTCACCGGAGGAGATCGTGATCGGCGGCGTCTCCGCGGGCGCGAACCTGGCCGCCGCGACGGTGCTGCGCGCCCGCGACGAGGGACTGCCGATGCCCGCGGGAGTCGTATTGGCAACGCCCCCATCGGATCTGAGTGGATCGGGGGACACCTGGCAGACCAACCTGGGGTTGGACAACCTGCTCGGCTCGGCCACGCCGCTACAGCTGTACGCCGCCGGTCACGACCCGCGCGACCCGTATCTGTCGCCGGTGTTCGCCGACTTCCACCGGGGTTTCCCGCCGACCATCCTGCTCTCGGGCACCCGCGACGTGCTGCTGTCCGACACCGTCCGCCTGCACCGTGCCCTGCGCGCCGCCGACATCCCCGCCGACCTGCACGTCTGGGAAGCCGCGGGGCACGGCGGTTTCCTGGGCCGCGCCCCGGAGGACGACGAACGCACCCGGGAGATCCGCCGTTTCCTCGCGACCTGCTGGGAGACACAGCCGACTCGGCCGTGAGGCGATCCGGGGCCGATGACGGCCCCGGCGCTCGGTTCCGACCGGAAGGTCCGGGTGGTCAGCCCATCGTCTTGGCGCCGTCGATGGCCTCGCGAATGATGTCGGCATGGCCGGCGTGCTGGGCGGTCTCGGCGACGATGTGCAGCAGCGCCCGCCGGACCGTCCAATGGGTGTCCTGGTTCCACGGCGCCGTGGGCAGTTCGCGGACGGCGTTCAGATCGGGTGTGGTGGCGACGATTTCGTCGGTACGCGCGGCCACCTCCGCGTAGGCGGCGAGGATGTCGGCCAGGGTGTCACCCGGCAGCATCTGGAACTCGTCGGCGCGCCGGGTCCAGTCCTCCTCGGTCATATCGTCGAAATCCTTCATCGCCGACCTGCCCTGCACGATGAAATCCACCCAGCCGCGTTCCACCGCGGTCACGTGCTTGATCAGGCCGCCCAGGCACAACTCGCTGGACGTCGGGCGCAGCGCGAGCTGCTCGTCCGACAGCTCGCGAACGGTGAAACGCAGGAAGTACCGAGCCTGGGCGATCTCCGCGAGCAGGTCCGCGCGCTCGCCGGTCAGGGCGCCGTCGGTCTTCGGGGTGCTCAGGGTGGCGTGGTCGGCCATGGTGTTCGTCCTCCGTGTGATCGGTGTTCGTTCGGTTCGAGGACAACGCTATGACCCATAGCGGTCACTTTTTGACCTAAAGGAACCCCATAATCGAAATATGGCGAATACGAGCACGCGGACGCTCCGCCTGCTGTCCCTGTTGCAGACGCACAAGTACTGGCCCGGCTTCGAACTGGCCGAGCGGCTCGAGGTGTCGGCGCGAACCCTGCGCCGGGATGTGGATCGGCTACGGGCGCTGGGTTATCCGGTGGAGGCGCGCCGCGGATCGGACGGCGGTTATCAGCTCGCTGCGGGCGCCGCGCTACCGCCGTTGATGGTCGACGACGAAGAGGCGGTCGCGCTGGTGGTCGGTCTGCAAGCCGCCACGGGGACGACCGCGCCCGGCGTGGCGGAGGCGTCGGTGCGCGCGCTGGCCAAGCTGGTGCAGGTGATGCCGCCGCGGTTGCGCCGCCGGGTGCAGGCCGTGCGGGCGATGACCATCGCGGGCGGTTGGAGCGGTCAGCCCGGTCCGGCCGTCGATACCGGTGTCCTCACCACGATCGCGCTGGCCTGCCGCGACACCGAACGGCTCCGTTTCGGCTACACCGCCGCCGACGGCCGCGGGACCGATCGGTACGTGGAACCGCATCGGCTGGTCTCGCTGGGGCGGCGGTGGTATTTCGTGGCCTACGACCTGACCCGCCACGACTGGCGCAGTTTCCGGGTGGACCGGGTCGTCGACCCTGAGACCGACGGTTCCCGTTTCCTGCCCCGCGATCTCCCCGCGGCCGACGCCGCCGAGTTCGTCCGGTCCGGCATGGACAATCTGCCCGGAGTCCATCGGGTGGAGGCGCTGGTGCATGCCTCCGCCGACACGATCCGCGAACGGATCGGCCGCTGGTGCACCATCGAAGAACTCGATGCCGAGCACTGCCGGATCTCGATCACCGCCGACTCGCTGGACTGGGCGACCATGGCCCTGGGCGTGGTCGACGCCGAGTTCCGCATCCTGCATCCCCCGGAACTGATTGCGCACGTACAGAATTGGGCCGATCGCTTCCAACGCGCGTCGAGCGCCGACGTTACGGAAGGGCAGGTGCGGAGTCCGGGAAGATCTGCCACCCCAGGGACAACGCGTCCAGCAGATTCCGTTTGAACGTGCGCGCGGTGCGGCTGTCGCCGGCACGTGGTCGCAGGTTTTCCCGAATCACCTGCACGAATCGCCAGCGGGTGATGCCGAAGTTCACCAGCAGCTCATCGGCGCTCGCTCCGCCGAACGGGGCCCACTGGATCGCGAAGCGGATCAACGCCTTCGCGTCGGCGTCGAGCGATCTGGACTTCGCCAGGAAATCGCACTGGTGCAGGCAGGATCGGACCCAGATCGGGTCGCAGGGTCTCTCGCCGGTCGTCTCGGTCATCGGTGTGTTTCCTTTTCGAGCGTCGGTATGTCGGATCGGTGGTTCATCGGGCTCGTCGGGCAGGGTCGGGTCGGTCGAACGGATCGTGAACACCGGGAATCGGTCGCGGGCCGCGTCGGGCGTGAACCGCACTCGCACCGGCCCCTCCGCCGGCGCGGGGACCTCGCCGTCGATCGTCGTGTACATCCACGGGCCGTCGTCGAGTTCGATGATGGCCATCGTCGATGTCTCCCACTCGTCGGAATCGGAGTCCTTGCGTGGCCGGTGCACGACCTTCCACGACACGATCGAGCCCTCGCCGGACGAGATCACCCATTCCAGCGCGGTGGACCGGCACCCCGTGCAGGTGACGATCATCGGAGCGAGCCGCAATCCGCAGGTGAGACAGTGCCTGATCTGCAATGCTCCGTCACGGTGCCGAACGGCAGCATCACCGGTGGATCGTGGCTGGTTCGGTTCGTGATATTCCATCAGGGGTCCTGCAGTGAGCGCGGTGACAAAGTGTCCAGATAAAGAATGCGATCCAGAACACACCCGCACATCGGTAGAACTACCGGTTACATACCTGCTTCCGGAGCATGCGTATGCCCGGATCACGCGCCGGGAGGACGTAATGGTCAGCCGTTGTCGTTCTGCCCGACGACCCAGGCCGCGATCTGCGCGCGGGAGGTGTATCCGAGCTTGGTCAGGATGTGCTCGACGTGGCCCTGCGCGGTCCGCTGCGAGATCACCAGCTTCGCGGCGATCTGCTTGTTCGTCATGCCCTGGGCGACCAACTGCGCGACCTGCTCCTCACGTCTGGTCAGCGCCGTGGAGACCGGTGCGGGAGTACCGCCGGGGGAGGGCGGATCGCCGAGCGCGACCCCGACGGCCGCATCCCTGGTCATCGCGTGCCCGGCGCGGACGGCCCGGTCGAATCCGCGATCTCCGAGGTCGTGCCGCGCCGAGTGCACACATTGCTCGTGGCAGGACACCATCTCGGGGGTGTTGAGCCAACCGATGCCCGCCGATCGGCCCAGGTGTTCGGCGGCTCCCAGCAGCACCGCCGCACGCTCGGCACGCCCCTGACCGGCATCGATCCAGGCCAGGAATTCGATACCCGTGGCAGCGGTGACCGGGCTGTGCATGCCGGAGTCCAGGCGCAGCGCCTGCTCCAACGCGCGCCTCGACTGGTCCGCGTCGCCGCGTTGCCAGGCGACCTGGCCCATGACCAGCAGTGCGTACGACCGCTGAACCGTTTCTCCGCAGGCTTCGGTCACGTCGATGACCCAGCGCAGTGTCGCGATCGCTCGCTCGGAATCGCCGCTCGTCTGGTACGCGAGTCCACGGATGATCGCGGCGGAAACCTGGAGACGGCGTTTACCGAGCGAGGAGAACACCTCCGCGGCCGACTCCAATGTGGAGCAGGCATCGGTGAACTCACCTCGGAGCAGGACACACAGCGCCTCGCCCATACCAGCCCATGCGCGGGACAACGGGTCCGCTGTCCGGTCGGCGATCGTCCGGGCCCGCGCGATCAGGGTCGCTGCCGAGTCGAGGTCGCCCTGCAGCGCGGCCATCGAACTCGCGGAGAACAGGGCTTCGACCCGGTCCCGCGGGGACTGCCGTCCGGGGTGGTTCAGCATGCGGCTGATCCACCGTCCGCACTCGTCGTAGCGGCCTCGCGCCTGCCAATACAGGATCAGCGCGTTGACCATGCGTATTCCGATATCGGCCGCCGCTTCGCCGCGATCGGTGAGAGACCACTCGAGCGCCTCGCGCAGATTCGACTGCTCTCGTTCGACGCGTTCGATCCAGTCGAGTTGCCGATCGCTGAGCCATCCGGCTTCCGCGTCGAACGCCATCCGCGCGTACCAGTCCCGGTGGGCGCTGCGCAGGCGCGAATAGTTCCCGCTGTGCCGCAACCTGTCCGCGCCGTATTCGCGAAGCGTGTCCAGCAGCCGGAATCGCACGACACCGTTCGTCTCCTCACGGATCACGATCGACTTGTCCACCAGGGAACTCAGCGTGTCGAGGGTGCTCTGCGCGGCAGGGTCGCGGCCGCGGACCTGCTCGGCCGCGTCGAGTTCGAAGCCGCCGGCGAACACCGAGAGTCGTTGCCAGAGAAGCTGTTCGGCTTCGGTGCACAGCTCGTAACTCCAGTCGATGCTCCACCGCAGGGTCTGCTGCCGCACGGGCGCGTCCCGGCTGCTCCGGGTGAGCAGTGCGTAGCGGTCGGTCAATCGCTCGAGAATCTGGGCCGGCGACATCGCCCGCAGTCGAGCCGCGGCGAGTTCGATCGCCAGTGGCAGCCCTTCGAGCCGCGCGCAGATCCCGGCTATGTCGGCCTTGTTCGATTCGGTGATCTCGAAGCCCGGCACGGTCTCGGCGGCGCGTTCGGCGAACAACGACACGGCATCGTATCGGGGTAGCCCGCGCAGCGATGCCTCCCGATCCTCGGCCGGGACCGTCAGCGGCGGCACGCGCAACACGGCTTCGCCGCGGATGTCCAACGGCTCGCGGCTGGTCGCCACGATCCGCAACTCGGGGCAGGCGCGCAACAGCGTCGTCGCCAGGTCGGCCGCGGCCGCGACGACGTGTTCGCAGTTGTCCAGAATCAGCAGGCTCTTTCGTTCGCCGAAGAAGCCGAGCAGGACATCCTGCATCGGTTGCGCGTTCCAGTCGCCCACACCGACCGCGGTCGCCACCACATTCATCAGGAGGGAGGCGTCTCGCAGCTCACCCAACTCGACGAGCCAGGTGCCATCGACGAATTCCCGCCGCATGCTCTCGGTCGCCCGCAACGCCAGCCGCGTCTTACCGACACCGCCCGTGCCGGTCAGCGTCACCAGCCGCGATGCGGACAGCAGGTTCTTCAGTTCGGACAGTTCGCTGCGGCGGTTGATGAAACTGGTCAGCTCGACCGGGAGCGCTTCGTCGCCGTGGCGGGCCACCGGCCCCGACCGCCGCGCCGCGAAGGGCAGCGGCGACAGTGCGTTCCCGGCCGGTGGATCCGCCCGCAGGGCCATCGCGTCGGTCGCAATGCCGTGCAGCGACTGGATACTTCGAAGCCGCTCGCCGAACGCCTCGGCCGTCGGGCGCTCGCGCGGGTCCGCGGACATGGCCGCCTCGACCGCCGCGGCGACATCCTCCGGCATATCGTGCCCGCGCAGGTCGGGCGCCGGTTGACTGGTGATGCGGATGAACTGGGCGACCACGTGTTCGCCGCTGTGCCGTTCGAATGCGGCGTACCCCGACAGCACGGTGAACAGCGTCGCGCCGAGGCCGTAGACATCGGATACCGGACTCGGCGGATCGCCGGACAACACCTCGGGCGCGGTGTAGGCGGGGGAGCCGGTGACGGCGCCGGAGGTCGTCCGGAAACCGCCCGCGATATGCGCGATACCGAAATCGGCCAGGGCCGGCTCGCCGTAGTCGGTCCACAGGATGTTCGCCGGTTTCACGTCGCGATGCACGATGCCCGCGCGATGCGCGGTTTCCAGCGCGCCGGCGATCTTCACCCCGAGCCGCAGCCCCGCCGCGACCGGCAGCGCGCCGCGCTGCCGGATCTGCGACTCGAGCGAGCCGTGGGCGTGATACGGCATCACCAGGTAGGGGAGTCCGCCTTCGGTCACCCCGGCCTGTAGCACGCCGACGATGTTCGGATGCGCCGTGAGCTGGGCCATCGCCCGCTGCTCGCGAAGAAACCGCGCCCGGTCGATCTCGTCGAAGTCGGTCGTCAGGATCTTCACGGCGACGGTGCGTTCCAGGCTGATCTCGGTGCAGCGGTACACGACGCCGAACCCACCTCGGCCGATCTCTTCGGCATCGCCGAATCCGGCCGCTCGCAACTCATCGGCGACGTTCGGAATGATCGCCCGCTGAGTCGTCAACGGGTCGTTGTTCTGTGTTCCACTGTCCGAGCCCATCAGCCTCACCAAGGAATATCGGTTTGCCAGAGGCTCACCCAGGATATCCCGAACGGCACATCTCACAGTGGAAGAAGTGAATTCGACCCGTTGCGGGTTATTCGCCGCGAGCGCTCGGTGTGCCGAGTTCGGTGAGCGGGGTGCGGTAGGTCTCCCGGGCGGTGAACGCCGCTGCGGCGGACAGGGCGCAGGCGACCGCGACCAATATCGCCACCGGCAGCCAGTGGGTGCGGCTGTTGCCGACCAGCGTCCAGGCGATCGTCGGGGCGAATCCGGCCAGGGCGAAACCGATCTGGGTGCCGATCGCCATGCCGGAGAAGCGGATCCGGGTGGCGAACATCTCGGCGTAGAACGTGGGCCACACGGCATTCGGCGCGCTGTAGCACACGCCGATCAGAATCAGCGCGGCCAGGTAGATCAGCAGGGTGTTACCGGACATGATCGCGGTGAAGTAGACGAAAATCATGATGCCGCAACCGATCACACCGCTGATGAACACCGGGCGACGCCCGATCCGGTCGGCCAGTATCGCCAGCAACGGCTGCATGATCAGCGCGAGCACGTTGGCCGCCACCGCGACCAGCAGCATGGTGGTCTTGGACACCCCGACCGCGTGTCCGGTCGCGAAGGCCAGGCCGAACACCGCGAACACCGTGCTGACCACCGCGATGAACGAACACAGCACCACGCGCAGCAGATCGGCCGGTTGGGTCCGAAGCAACTGTGCGACAGGGAATTTCGCGATCGCGTCACTGCGCTGCTCGGCCCGGAACACCTCGGGCTCCTCGAGGCGTCGCCGCACGACATAGGCCAGGACCACCACGACGACGCTGCACCAGAACGGAATTCGCCAACCCCAGCTGATCAGCTGCTGGTCCGGCAGATCCGCGACGGCCAGGAACACCATCGTCGCGAGGATGAATCCGGCCTGCGTGCCGGTGAGCGTCCAGCTGGTGAAGAAGGCGCGGCGGCCCGCAGGTGCGTGTTCCAGGGTCAGCGATCCGGCGCCGCTCTGTTCCCCGGCCGCGGAAATACCTTGCAGCACACGCAATATCACCAGCAGAATCGGCGCGAGCACACCGGCGGTCCGATAGGACGGCAGGCAGCCGATCAGGAAGGTGGCCGATCCCATCGCGGTCACGGTCAGCAGCATGATCCGCTTGCGACCGACGCGGTCGCCGAAATGTCCGAGGATCACCGCGCCGACCGGTCGGGCGATGTAGGCGACGCCGAAGGTCGCCAGGGACAGCAGTGTGCCCGTGGCCGGATTCGCCGCCGGGAAGAACACCTTGCCGAAGACCAGCGCCGACGCCGAGGCGTAGATGTAGAAGTCGTAATACTCGAGCGTGCTGCCGAGGAAACTCGCGATCGCGGCCCGGGTGACGCGCCGGGTGTCCGGCGGCGTGGGTGCGGGGCGGTGCGCGTCGACGCTGGCGGGCATATCTGACTCCTGATCTATCTGCGCTGCACTTCGGTTGGGTAGCGCTGTCGCGCTGTGCGCTGCACTGCGCTGCTGGGGCTCGGTGCTGTGTGGATTCGGCGCCGCGTCGACGCATGTGTTCGCGATGCAAACACATGTTCGTTATGCGATCGTAAGCACTGTAACCCCGGTCACTCGGGTACTGCAATAGTATTAACTAAATAGTTCATAACAGGTAGATGCGGGGTGGTTGTTCGCCGGGTTCGAGCCCCGCGAGGACGGGTCGACGGGGCTCGCGGCGTCGGCGGGGTGAGTTCAGTCGGGCCGGGTCAGCAGGAAGCTGACGACGACGTCGCCGAGCATGGTTCGCAGGTGTTCGCGCAGGTCGGGTGCGGTCAGGTCGCGGTCGAACAGCGCCTGGAAGGTGTATCGGTTGGCCACCCGGAACACGCAGTAGCTGCTGATCAGCATGTGGATGTCCAGGGCGTCGACGTCGGTGCGGAACAGGCCCGAGTCCTGCCCCTGGCGCAGGATGTGGGTGAGCAGGTCGACCGCCGGGGCGCCGAGTCCGGCCAGCGCCGGGGAGCGCTGGATGTGCTCGCCGCGCAACATGTTCTCGTTCGCCACCATCCGGATGAACTCCGGATGCTGCTCGTGGTGGTCGAAGGTGAGTTCGGCCAGCGCGCGGATCGCGGCGATCGGTTCGAGTCCGGTGATGTCCAGCGTCTGCTCCAACTCGCGGATCAGCCGGTACGAGCGCTCCAGGACGGCTCGGTAGAGCGTTTCCTTGTCGGTGAAGTAGTAGTAGATCATCCGCTTGGTGGTGTGCGTGCGCTGCGCGATATCGTCCACGCGCGCACCGGAATAGCCCTTGTCGGCGAATTCGGCGGTGGCGATGTCGAGGATGTCCTCGCGGGTGAGGTCCTTGTTGCGCCGCCGCTTCGGCGCGGGCGCGGTTTCCGTCCGGTTCGGCGACATTCCGTCACTGTATCCGGCGTCGGCCCGGTCCGGCCGCGGCACTGTCGCGAACCGGCGTGACGTAGTACGCTCCAATTAACTAACTATTCCGTACATAAGAAGGTTTGGATGTCTTCGCTGCTCTGTGGGTTGATCGGAACCGGAATCGGCGCATCGCTGACGCCGTCGCTGCATATGACCGAGGGCGCCCACCACGGTCTGGACTACGAGTACCGGATCCTGGATCTGGCCGAGTTCGGGCTCAGCGTCGACGATCTGCCCGCGCTGTTCGAGCGTGTGCGGGGTGCGGGATATCGGGGCCTGAACATCACCCACCCGTGCAAACAGCGCGTCATCGAACTGCTCGACGAGCTGTCGCCCGAGGCCGCACGGCTCGGCGCGGTGAATACCGTGCTGTTCGAAGGGGATCGGGCGATCGGGCACAACACCGACTGGTCCGGATTCCGGCGCTCGCTGGACCGGGGCCTGCCCGACGCGCGGTTCCAGCGGGTGGTGCAGCTGGGTGCGGGCGGCGCGGGCGCGGCGGTCGGCTACGCCACGCTGGACCGCGGTGCGCGGGAGCTGACCCTCGTGGACGCCGATCCCGGCCGGGCCGGTGAACTGGCCGAGACGCTCGGCACGCACTTTCCGGACCGCCGATTGTCCGTCGCCGCACCCGATCGGCTCGCACAGGTGCTCGAGCATGCGGACGGACTGGTGCACGCGACGCCGATGGGGATGGCCGAGCATCCGGGAATGGCACTGCCCGCCGAACTGCTGCGCGCGGATCTCTGGGTGGCCGAGGTGGTGTACCGCCCGGTCGAGACCGAACTGGTGCGCGCGGCCCGTGCGGCCGGGGCACGCACGCTGACCGGTGCGGGGATGGCGGTGTATCAGGCCGCCGACGCCTTCGAGATCTTCACCGGCATCGCGCCGGACGCCGACCGGATGGCCACCCACATGGACGCGCTGTTGTCGCGGGAAGCGATGGCCGCGAGATGATCAACACCAGCATTGCCACCGTGTCGTTGAGCGGAACGCTCGAGCAGAAGCTGACCGCGATCGCCGCGGCCGGGTTCGACGGATTCGAGATCTTCGAACCCGATTTCATCGGCTCCGCGCTCACCCCGGCCGCGCTGGCGGCCCGTGCCGCCGATCTGGGCCTGACCATCGACCTGTACCAGCCGTTCCGGGACCTCGACTCGACCGACGAGGCCCAGTACGCGCGCAATCTCGTTCGCGCGGAACACAAATTCGACCTGATGGAACAGCTCGGCTGCGACACCATCCTGGTCTGCTCGTCGCCGCTGCCGAGCGCGGTGCGCGACGACGACCGTCTCGCCGCCCAATTGCACGGCCTCGCCGAACGCGCGCACCGCCGCGGAATCCGCGTCGCGTACGAGGCGCTGGCCTGGGGCGCGCATGTGAACACCTACCGGCATGCCTGGAATATCGTTGCGGCGGTGGATCATCCGGCGCTGGGAACCTGCCTGGACAGCTTCCACATCCTCTCGCGCGGCGACGATCCCGAAGGGATCCGCGACATCCCGGGGGAGAAGATCTTCTTCCTGCAACTCGCCGACGCCCCGGCGATGGCGATGGATGTGCTGCAGTGGAGCAGGCACTACCGCAAGTTCCCCGGGCAGGGCACCTTCGATCTGGCCGCATTCGGCGCGCACGTGCACGCCACCGGATATGCCGGGCCCTGGTCGCTGGAGATCTTCAACGACGTGTTCCGGCAGTCCTCGACCGGACGCACCGCCGCCGACGCGCATCGCTCGCTGCGACATCTGCAGGAACAGGTCGCCGCCCGGATGCCGGACAGCGCAGGACTTTTCGTGCCTCCGGCCCGTCCGGACATCGACGGGGTCGTATCGCTGCGCATCGCCGCCGGTCCGGACCGGGCCACACAGCTGCGCACGATGTTGGGCAGTATCGGTTTCGGATACGCCGGGCGGCACCGCGAACACGAGCTGGAACTGTGGCGGCACGGCGAGCTGACCGTCGCCGTGGACGCCACCTCGGATACGGCCTGGACCGCGCCCGCGGCGGGGACGCCGCTGCCGGTGCTCTCGCAGATCGGCATCCGTTCCGCCGATCCGGATGCCTGGGAAGCGCGGGCGCTGGCCCTCGAGGTGCCTGCGCACGAGGTCGAATTGCCCGGTGCGGTCAGTGAATTCGGTGACCCAGCCGCTGATGTGGTGCGGCTGCGGGTCACCGAGGCCACCTCGATCGATCTGCGCGGACCGGCGAGCCGGGCCGCCTGGCGGGAGGCGTTCGAACCGCAGCCGCAGCCGCTCGCGCTGCCCTCCCTGCTGACCGGCGTCGATCATGTGGCCCTGGCGGTGCGGCCGGACGACTGGGACGGGATCATGCTGCGGCTGCGGTCGGTGTTCGGCATGCAGCCGAACGAGGGGGTGGACATTCCCGACTCGGTCGGGCAGTTGCGCAGCCAGTCGCTCACCATGACCGGCACCGGATCCGCGTCGCCGCTGCGCATCTCGTTGAACATGGTGCCCGGTTGCCCGGCCGGGCCGGAGCACCCGACCGCGATCCGCCGCGGCGGTGTCAGCCATGTCGCGTTCACCTGCGCCGATATCTTCGCCACCGCCGCCGAACTCGTCACGCTCGGGCATCGCCGTCCGGCGATCTCCGCGAACTACTACGACGACCTGGCCACCCGCTTCGACCTCGATCCCCAAATCCTGTGGCAGATGCGCGAATTCGGCATCCTCTACGACGCCGACGGCGGTGGGGAGTACTTCCAGCTGTTCACCGAGACCGTCGGTGCGGACCTGTTCTTCGAGATCGTCCAGCGCGTCGGGGACTACCGCGGCCAGGGCGAGCTGAATTCCGCGGTGCGGGTGGCCGCGCACCTGCGGGCAGGCTGCTGAGTCAGCCGATACGTTCGAAGACCGCCGCCAGACCCTGCCCGCCGCCGATGCACATCGTCTCGAGCCCGTACCGGGCTTCGCGACGATGCATCTCGCGCAGCAGCGTGGTCAGGATGCGAGCGCCGGTCGCGCCGACGGGGTGCCCGAGCGAGATGCCCGAACCGTTCGGGTTGAGCCGGGTGTCGTCGGCTGCCAGACCCCAGGTGCGGGTGACCGCGAGGGCCTGGGCGGCGAATGCCTCGTTCAGTTCGATGACGCCCATATCGCTGAGTGTCAGCCCGGCGCGCTTCAGGGCGCGCTCGGTGGCGGGAACCGGGCCGATACCCATGGTGCGCGGCGGCACCCCGGCCGCGGACCAGCTCACCAGGCGCGCAAGCGGTTTCAGTCCGAGCGCGCGAGCCTTCTCGGCGGTGGCGACGATGCACAGCGCGGCGCCGTCGTTCTGTCCGCTGGCATTGCCCGCGGTCACCGTGGACTCCGGATCCAGCTGTGCGCGAATGGCTTTCAGCTTGGCCAGGGCCGCGAGGTCGGTGTCCGCGCGCGGATGTTCGTCGGTGTCGACCAGGATGGGTTCGGCGCGACGCTGCGGGACGGGGACCGGGACGATTTCCTCGGCGAACCTGCCCTCGCGTTGCGCGGCCACCGCGCGCTGATGCGACTGCACCGCCAGCGCGTCCTGATCGGTGCGGCTGATGCCGAATTCGGCGCGCAGATTCTCCGCGGTCTCGATCATCCCGCCCGGTACGGGGAAGTCGTGTCCGCCCGCGGTGATCCGGGCGCGGGCGAGCCGGTCCACCAGACCGGCGTCGTCGCCGCGCACTCCGTAGCGGATACCGGTGGTGTAGAACTCGGTCCGGCTCATGCTCTCCACGCCGCCGGCGAGTACGAGATCGCTGCCGCCGGACTGCACCTGGCCGACCGCGGTGATCACCGCCTGCAATCCGGAGCCGCACCGTCGATCCACCTGCTGGCCGGGGACGTCGATACCCAGGCCCGCGTCGAGCGCGGCGACCCGGCCGATGGCGGGCGCCTCGCCGTTCGGACCGGCCTGCCCGAGAATGACATCGTCCACGTCGGCACCGGAAATGCCGGTGCGGGAGATGATTTCGGAGATGACCGTGGCGGCGAGCGTCTCGGGCGGAATATCGCGGAATACGCCGCCGAATCGGCCGACGGGCGTGCGCAACGGTTCGCAGATGACTACATCAGACAAGGGAACGTCCTGGGTGCGTTGGGGATTGGGATCGGGTTCGGGTCAGATCGGCGGTGATCGCGTCGGCGGTGGCTCGCACCGCGGGCACCAGATCCGCCTCGATCTGGGTGGCGGTGTAGCGCGCGGATTGGGTGGAGATGTTCACTGCGGCGATGACCGCGCCGGACTCGTCGCGAATGGGCGCGGCCAGTGATCGGAGCCCGGCCTCGAGCTCCTGATCGACGATGCTGTACCCGGCCTCGCGCACCCGGTCGAGTTCGGCGCGAAGTTGCTCCGCGGTGAGCACCGTGTGCTCGGTGAGCATGTTCAGGTGCACCTGGTCGAGGTAGGCGTCGAGCTCGTGCGGCGGCAGCCCGGCCAGCAGCACGCGACCCATCGAGGTGGCGTACGCGGGGAAGCGGGTGCCGATGTTGATCGAGACGGTCATGATGCGCCGCACCGGAACTCGGGCGACATAGAGCACGTCGCCGTCGTCCAGGATCGACACCGACGACGATTCGCGCACCTGTTCCGCGAGGGCTTCGAGGTGCGGTCCGGCCAGTTCGGGTAGCGAGAGGCTGGACAGGTAGCTGTAGCCGAGTTCGAGTACGCGCGGGGTCAGCCAGAACACCGATCCATCGGTGCGGACGTAACCGAGTTCGGCGAGCGTCAGCAGGAATCGGCGCGCGGTGGCGCGGGTGAGGTCGGTGTGTTTGGCGACCTCGCTGAGAGTGCGGCGGGGATGGTCGGCGTCGAAGGCCCGGATCACCGCCAGTCCACGCGCCAGCGATTGGACGTAATCCGAGGACGGGGTGACCTCCACCGGCGGGACACGTACGAAGTCGGGCTCGCTCATGCCGTCACCTCACCGGCGGTCGGCTGCGGTGTGAGTGCGCGGCTCGGCCGCACCCGATCGTTCGCTCGGCTCATGGCTCTCCTAGGTCGGCCAGGGCCTGTTGCCCGAGGGCGAAGGCCCGGTTGCTTCGGGGTACTCCCGCGTAGATCGCGGTGTGCAGGAATACTTCCACGAGTTCGCCGGGGTCCATCCCCGCCCGTAGAGCCGCGCGGATGTGCATATCCAGTTCGTGCTCGGTGCCGAGGGCGGTGAGGACGGCGAGGGTCAGCAATCGCCGGGTGTGGTGATCCATCCCCGGCCTGTTCCAGACATCTCCCCAGGCGGTGCGGGTGATGAAATCCTGGAAGGGAGCGGTGAATTCGGTGGTCGCGGCGATCGAGCGGTCCACGTGCGCGTCGCCGAGCACCGCGCGGCGGACGAGCATTCCGGCGGCGTGGGCGTCGGCGCGTTCGGTGGGTGCGGGCACGGCAGGGGTCGTCGTCGCGGCGGCGTATCCGGTGGTGGGGGTGGCGGCGATATGGCGGGCGATCAGGGCGGTGACCGGGCCTGCCTGCTCGACACTGACCAGATGCGCGCCGGGATCCAGCACCTCCAGTCGTGCGTCGGCGACGCCCTCGGCGATCGTGCGCAGTGTCGCCGGGGGAGTGGCGGGATCCTGCTCTCCGGCGATCGCGAGGGTGGGGGCCACGATTCGCGCGAGATCGCCGCGGCCGTCCCAGTCGGCCAGGGCCTCGCAGCAGCCCGCGTAGCCCTCGTCGGAGACGCCGCGGACCATCTCCAGGTGACGGCGGATCAGCTCGGGATCGCGCTCGGCCAGGCCCGCGGTGAACCAGCGCTCCACGATCTGTTCGGCGATGGACGAAAGACCGTGCGTGCGAACGGTTTCCGCGCGATCGATCCAGCCCTGCGCGGGCGTGAACGCGGGGGAGGTGCACAGCAGGGTGAGCGTACGCACCCGCGACGGGTGCCGTGCGGCGAGCCATTGCGCCGCCGCACCCCCGAGCGACAAGCCGACCAGATGAACCGCGCCGAGTTCGAGGCGGTCCAGCAGGGCCAGGACATCGCCGCCGAGGTCGGCGACGGTGTACGGCCCCTGCGGGGCGGGCGAACCGCCGTGCCCGCGGTGGTCCGCGCACACCACGCGGTAACGATCCGAGAGCGCATGTGCCTGCGGGGCCCACATGGTGGCATCGGAGCCGATGGATCCGAGGAAAACCACCGCGGGGTTCGCCGGATCGCCGTATTCGCGGTAGGCGAGATCGACCGTCATCGCGGACCTCCGGTGTTGCGGGTGGATGGGGAGTGGCCGGTCGGCGCGATGTTCCGGCCGGACAGCGCGCGGTCCACCAGTTCACCGGCGTGGCCGAGGTAATTGGCCGGATCCAGTAGTTCGCGCAGTTGTTCGGGGGAGAGGTAGTTCGCGATCGTCTCGTCGTCCGCGAGCGGTTTTCCCGAGGTCGCGGCCGCGGTGACGATGGCTCGCGCGTCGTCGGTGTGTTCGGCCAGGGCGAGGGTGACCCGCTCGGCCAGCAGCAGCCCGCCGGTGCGATCGAGGTTGTGCCGCAATGCCTCCGGGTGCACCCGGAGGCCGCGCAGACTGTCGGCCAGCCGGTGCGCCGCCCCGCCGGTCAATCGCAGCAGATCGGTGATGGTCTCCCATTCCGTGTGCCAGCCGCCCGCCGCCCGCATGAATTCGTGGTCCATCGAGGACAACACGGTCGACACCAGTCCGGGGACGCGTCGGGCCGCCGCACGCGCGGTGATGGCCGCGACCGGATTCTGCTTGTGCGGCATGGCCGAGGACCCGCCCGGCGTTCCCTCGGTGACCTCGCCGAGTTCGATCGCCGACATCGCCACGACATCGGTCGCGGGTTTCGACACCGCCCCGGCGAGTACGCCCAGTGCACAGGCCAATTCGGCGATCGGGGTGCGGTCGGTGTGCCAGGGGATCGGGTGGCGCGCCAGGCCCAGCTCGTCCGCGAGAGTGTCGGCGACCGCCGTGCCGCGCGGGTACAGGGCGGCGAGAGTGCCTGCCGCGCCGCCGGATTGGACGGGCAGGCCGGTCAGTACCGTCTCCAGCCGGTCGGCGGCGGCATCGAGAGTGGTGAACCAGGTGGTGGCCAGCAGACCGAAGGTCGAGGGCAGGGCCTGCTGCCCGAGCGTCCGCGCGACCATGAGCGTGTCGCGATGGGTGCGGGCCAGCCCGGCGGCGGCGTCGGCGGCCGCGCGGGCATCGGCCACGACGATCCGGCCCGCACGCCCGGCGAGCAGCATGAGCGCGGTATCGGTGATGTCCTGGCTGGTCGCCCCGGTGTGCACCGACGACGCGGGGATGCCCGCGGCGGCACAGCGGTCGCGCAGCAGGCGCACCAGCGGTATCACCGGATTACCGCCCGCGATCGCCGCGGTCCCGAGGGCGGCGAGATCGACGTCGTCGCCCAGGGAGCGTGCGGTCGCGGCGATCACCGGGGCCTGATCGGCGGGAATGACGCCGCATTCGGCCGCCGCCACGGCCAGCGCCGCCTCGACCTCCAGCAGTGCCGCCACGAACGCTCGATCCGACACCTCGCCGGCGGATCGAGCCGCCCCGAACAGCGGATCGAACAGGTCCCCGCGAGTGCCGCGATGCTCACCCATGCGTACCTCGTTCACAGAGCCTCATGTCAGGAAACCTCACACCAGGAAGAACGGCGTCTCGACGCCGTCGGGGTCGCTGTCCTGCAGATGGATCGTCATGGCGTAGCCGTCGTCGGTACGTTCGGCGATCAGCTTGCGCCGCTGTGTCTCCGGCAGCGCCGCGAGCACCGGGTCGCCCGCGTGCGCTGTGGTGTCCTCCGGGAAATACAGCCTCGTCACCGCGCGATCGAGCATGCCACGGGAGAAGATCGAGACGTCGATGTGCGGCGCCTCGACCTGATCCTGCTCGGCGGGCAGTGCGCCCGGCTTGATCGTGTGGATGGTGGCCGTGCCGGTGGAATCGCCTGCGGCACGGGTGAATCCGCGGAAGCCCTCGGGTACCGGCGGCACCGCGCCGCGCGGATCGTCGGGATGTGTGAAGCGCCCCTCCGCATCGGCCTGCCAGGTCTCGACCATGACGTCGGCGACCGGCTCGCGCGCACCGTCGAGCACGGTGAATCGCACTGTGATCCGGCCCGGTGTGCCCTCCGGGGCGGCGGCGGGACCGTCTGCCCAGGGCAGCCCGATATGCCAGTACGGTCCCACGGTCTGCGACGGCGTCGGGCCGAACGCGACGGTCGTGAAATCGCCCGGCGTGACCGGATAGGTGAAAGTGTCGGTGCCGGAACCGATTCCGGTGGTGGCGCTACTCGTCATCGTCGTCCTCCTCGGTCTCGAACAGGGTGGCCTCGCGCCCGCGCAGCACGATGTCGAAGCGGAACCCCATCGCCCAGTGGTCGGTGGTGACCTCGTGGTCGTACACGCTCACCATGCGGTGGCGCACTGCGGCGGGCGCGGAGTTGTAGATCGGATCCTGGAAGAACATCGGATCGTCCGGGAAGTACATCTGGGTGATCAGTCGCTGGGTGAAACTGCGTCCGAACAGCGAGAAGTGGATGTGCGCGGGTCGCCAGGCGTTGTCGTGGTTGCGCCAGGGGTAGGCGCCGGGCTTGATGGTCGTGAACCGGTAGTGCCCGTCGGCGTCGGTGACGCAGCGACCGGCGCCGTTGAAGTGCGGGTCCAGCGGCGCGGGCCAGTTGTCGACCGTGTGGCGGTAGCGACCGCCGGCATTGGCCTGCCACACCTCGAGCAGCGTATTCGGCACGGGCTTTCCGTCGGTGTCCAGCACCCGCCCGTGCACGATGATCCGCTGGCCGACCGCCTCGCCGCCGTTGGCGAGGGTCAGATCGGCATCGCCGGGCCGCACCCGGTCCTCACCGAACACCGGGCCGGTCAGCTCGGTGAGCCGGTGCGGCAGCACGGTCAGCGGGCGGCGCGGCGAGCGCAGTCCGGTGGTCCGGTAGTCCGGAAAGTCGGCGGGTGTCGACTCGGCGGCATCCGGCCGTCGATAGCCCGGGGGGAGGTGAAGCATCACGACCTCTTGTTCGGTATGTGGACGTTTGATCGCTATGTGAACACGATAATCCGGCGATGTGCCCCGGGCAACAGTCCTGGCCCGAAAATGTTCGCTATGCGGATGGGTGTTCACATTACGCACGAACCACTGTAGGGTGGACTGCGTGCTGGACAAAGTCATCTCCTCCCCGGATGCGGCGGTGGCCGACGTGCCGGACGGCGCCACCCTGGCCGTCGGCGGATTCGGTCTCGTCGGAGTGCCCGAGATACTCATCGACGCGTTGCTGCGGCAGGGCGCCAAGGAACTCGAGGTGGTGAGCAACAACTGCGGTACCGACGGATTCGGCCTCGGCGTCCTACTCGCCGAACGCCGCATCCGCCGCACCATCAGCTCCTACATCGGCGCGAACAAGGAGTTCGCGCGCCAATTCCTGGCCGGTGAGCTGGAGGTGGAACTGACCCCGCAGGGCACTCTGGCCGAGCGGTTACGCGCCGGCGGCGCCGGTATCCCCGCCTTCTTCACTCCGGCCGGTGTCGGCACACCGGTCGCCGAGGGCGGTCTGCCGCTGCGCTACGACGGCGCCGGCGGCATCGCGGTGGCGACCCAGCCGAAGGAGACCCGCGAATTCGACGGCGTGGCCCACGTGCTCGAGCGCGCCATCGTCGCGGATTTCGCGCTGGTGCACGCCTGGAAGGGCGACCGGCACGGCAATCTCGTCTACCGTCGCAGCGCGCGCAACTTCAACCCGGCGGCCGCGTCCTCGGGCCGGATCACCATCGCCCAGGTGGAACATCTCGTCGAACCCGGCGAACTGGATCCCGAAACCATCCATACCCCCGGCATCCACGTACACCGCGTCGTCCCCGTCGGACCGGTGCAGGTGGGTATCGAAAACCGAACGGTGCGAGCATGACTCAGAGTTCTGTAGACCGGGCGCAGGCCGGGCTGACCCGCGACCAGTTGGCCGCGCGGGTCGCGCGGGAGTTGCACGACGGCGAATACGTGAATCTCGGCATCGGCATGCCCACCCTGGTGCCGAACTACCTGCCCGAGGACATCACCGTCGTATTGCATTCCGAGAACGGCGTGCTCGGCGTGGGCCCCTATCCGCTGGACGAGGACGTCGACCCGGAGCTGATCAACGCCGGTAAGGAGACGATCACCGTCGTTCCCGGCGCGTCCTTCTTCGACTCCGCGGATTCCTTCGGAATGATCCGCGGCGGGCGGGTCGATGTGGCGGTCCTGGGCGCCATGCAGGTCAGCGCCACGGGCGACCTCGCGAACTGGATGATTCCCGGACAGATGGTCAAGGGTATGGGCGGGGCGATGGATCTGGTGCACGGCGCGCGCCGGGTGATCGTCATGATGGAGCACCGCACCCGCAAGGGCGATCCCAAGATCGTGTCCCGCTGCACCCTGCCCCTCACCGGTCAGCACTGCGTGCAGCGCATCATCACCGATCTGGCCGTACTGGACGTGACTCCGGAGGGTTTGGAACTCGTCGAGACCGCGCCCGGTATCACCGTCGACGAGGTACTCGCCGCCACTGCGGCCCCGGTACGAGTGGCGGTATGAGAAAGCGGCGGCCCCGGGCCGGTGGGCCGCCGATTGCTCACGAGACTCGATTGCTCACGAGACTCTGACATTCGCCTCGGTCTTGAATTCCTCGCCCGCGATGATCTGCGAGACGAATCCGTCCGGACCCACCGGGCGGTCGCCGACCACCGTCACCCGGTGCAGGGTCCGGGTCACGTCCAGATGTCCGAGGTCCTGCGGGCCGAGGTGGGCGGTGGCGCGGTTGTCCCAGACGGCGAGGCTGGTCGGATCCCAGCGGAACCGCACGGTGTACTGGGCGCTGCTGAGGTGCTCGAACAGCAACTCGAGGATTTTGCGGCTCTCGGCGGGGGACAGCCCCACGAGGTGATCGGTGAAGCCGGGGTTGACGAACAGGGCCCGCTCACCTGTTTCGGGGTGGACCCGCACCACCGGGTGCTCGGAGATCAGCAGATTGTCCTGGATCCGGCGGGACTGGGCGTCGTCGCCGGCGGCCGTGCGGCTCGCGCCGAAGCGGTGCACCGCGCGCAGTCCGTCGACGAAGGCGCGCAGCGGCTCCGACAAACCTTCGTACGCCGCAACGAGATTCGTCCATGTGGTGTCACCGCCGAAGTCCGGCACCACCTCCGCGCGCAGGATGGAGATGGCCGGCGGGTTCACCGCGGCGGTGACATCGGTGTGCCAGCCGCCGTAGTAGGTGTACTGGCGCTGCTGGTATTCCGCCTGCGGCTTGCCGTAACGCTTCTCGTAGTTCTTCGGGTCGATGGTGAGGATCTGCGGAGCGTCACTCGGCGGCGCGTCCTCGTGCGGGTGCGCGTGGGTGAGTTCGCCGAAGCGGCGGCCGAACTCGATCTGCTCGGCGTGGCCCAGATGCTGATCGCGGAAGAACAGCACCTTGTACTTCAGCAGTTTGCGGCGCAGCCGCGCGACGGTCTCGTCGTCGAGGGGACGGCTCAGGTCGACACCGGAAATTTCCGCACCGATATGTCCGGCAACCCGCCGCACGGTGAGGGTATCCACATGTTCGATGGTTTCTGTCATGTCTCTGTGCTCCATTCGGGATGCATCCGGTCGACCGTCGCGACCTGTGCCGGAATACCTTGGGGGACAGCTTGTTCGACCTCCGCAGTGCATTGGATATTAATTCCGCCCACTCCTGAACCGCACTCGTTGCCTTCGCTGTGATTTCAAATATCCGCGATATTTATTTTTCTCGGCAAATTAATTCGGGCCGGTTCCGAAATGGAATCCCGGCCGGTCGGGCGACCGCCGATCGCCCGATTCGCCCGAGTTCGGATCACGCTGAGGCGGAACGGTCCCGAACGCCGCCCGGTCTCGTATGGTCGGGCCGAGACGAACGGGGACCGGACGGAACCGAGGCCTATGAGACCGGCGATGCAGTGGCCGACGGCCGCGGGCGCGGTGCTACGCGCACTGTTGAAATCGGGCAGTGCCTCGCGTTCGGTGATCGCCGCGCACGCGGGCCTGTCCCCGGCGACGGTGACGAGTCGGACCCGGGCGCTGCTCGATGCGGGTCTGCTGCGCGAATCTCCCCCGGCGGACCGCTCGCAGCGAGTGGGCCGCCCGCATTCGCCGCTGGAGCTCGACCGGCGAAATGCGGTGGCGGCGATCCATTTCGCGGCCAGCCAGACCCGGATCGCGGTGATCGACATCGCCGGGACCATCGTGGCCGACGCGGTGGTTCCGCACCGCACGCTCGAGGGCGATGATCTGGTCGCGGACGCGGCCACCGCGCTCGCTGCGCTGCGCCACGAACTCCCCGGCGGCATCCGACTGTTCGGCGTCGGCGTCGCGACCGGCGGCTGGGTCGACCCGGAGGCCGGTGTGGTGCTGTCGCATCCGCTGCTGCGCCTGCAGGACACGCCCATTCGGGACCTGCTGGTGCGGCTGACCGGACTGCCGGTCGAACTCGACAGCCATGCTCGCGCAATGGTGCACGCGGAACAGTTGTTCGGTGTCCTGGGCTCGGATGCCTCGGCGGCGGTGCTTTTCGTCGGCAATGTCATCGATGCCGCCTTCGCTGTCGACGGCCGAGTCCACTACGGCCCCGGCTCCTCCGCCGGTTCGCTGGCCACCCTCGTGCCGTCCGGCCGCGGATCCGAGGGGACGGGCCTGCTCGACGCCTACTCCGATCGGTCGCTCGAAAGACGCGCCGGCGCACTGCGGCTCGTCGAAAGCCCCACGATTCCGGCGCTGATCGCCGCGGCCGAAACCGACCCGCGGGCGCATGCCCTGTTCGAGGAACGTGCTCGCGGGCTCGCCGCGGTGGCCGCCGCCCTGCTCGACGTGCTGAATCCGGAGACGCTCATCATCACCGACCGGGCCTTCACCGGCCTGCCCGCGGTGCGCGCCATCTATTTCGACGCCATCGCCGCACGGGCGCAGATGCGTTCGTCCGCCCGGCACCGCATCACGGGCACATCGTTCCCGGGGCGCTCATTGGAGATTGCCGCCGCGACGGTACTGCTGCATCGCCTCTACACCGATCCGCTCGCGGTCGCAGCGGACGGTTTCGGTGCGCACAGAGTGGAGGCGACGGCGCCGCAGTTCGAGTCCCGGTAATTTTAAGTCGGTCGAATATTGTGGGCCGCAACATAATTCGCGACGATCGACAGATGAGAAAGCTCATCGAACCGGGACGGCCGACGCGGCGGACGCGCCTGACCCGCAGGGTCGGCTCGGCGTTGTTCGTGGTGTCGATCGCAGCCTGTGCCACTTCGGCCTGTGCAACTTCCGGCGGGTCGGCCGACCTGAGCAAGCCGCTCCCGGCCGACGTCCCGCCCGGCACGTCGCTGAAGATCTCGGCAACCGATATGCAGGTCGCCCTGACCAGTAGCGGTCAGATCGGCAGACTGCCGTTCACCGTGTCGGATTGGCCGAATGTTTCGGCCGGGCCGGATGTGATCCAGGCATTCAAGGGCGGCGCGGTGGAATTGGCAAGTAACGCCGGAATTCCCTCCATCCAGGCCCACGCGCAGGGTTTGGACACCCGTATCGTCGCCGTGCTCTGGCGCAGCACCCCCAACTACGGCCTGGCGACCGCCCCGGGCAGCGCTGTCCACACGTTGCAGGATCTGCGCGGTAAGAAGATCGCCTTCTCACCCGGCCAGGCCCAGGGCGGTGTGGTGCTGCGGAGCCTGCAACAGGCCGGGCTCGGCACGAAAGATGTCACGCTCGTCCAACTCAACAGCCCGCAGTTCCTCACCGCGCTACAGGGCAAACAGGTCGATGTGGCGCCGCTGGCCGAACCATCGCTGACGAAATACCTCGCGCAGTACCGGTCCGCGGGCGCTACCACGGTGCAGTCCGACGCGGTCGACGCACTGAGCGTGCTGTGGGCGCCGACCTCGGTGCTCGGCAATGACGAGAAGCTCGCGGCCATAACGCAATTCGTCAAGTTCTGGGCTCGCGCGAAGGTCTGGGAATGGGAGAACCAGGACCGGTGGATCGCCGACTATTACGTCCGGAATCAGGGTGTCGGCGAGTCCGACGGCCGCCGCATCATGGCCACGACCGAACGCCCGTATTTTCCGGAGAGCTGGGACGGATCGATCGACTGGGAGCAGAAGACGATCGATTTGATCACCGGCTCGGGTGCATTCGGGAAATCCTTCGACGCTCACCAGCTGTTCGACCGGCGATTCGAGAAGATCGCCGCGCAAGCGGTGGCTGCGCAATATCGCACCCAGGCACAGGGGTGAGCTCATGACCGTCGTCTCCGCACATCTGTCCGCGCTGCCCGCGCCCGCAGCCGGTTTCACCGCACGACCTGCCCGCCGCCGCCTCGGTCTGCGTCGGCAGGTCCCGTTCGCCAGGTTGCTCGGCGTGGTGCTGTTGCTCGCGGCCTGGTCGGCAGGGGCATACCTCGGGTTGCTCGATCCGCGGAAACTGTCCGCGCCGTGGACGGTCGTGGCGACCGCATGGGAATTGGTCACCGACGGTCAGCTGCTGAGCAATATCGCGGTGTCCGTGCAGCGGGTGGGCACCGGGGTGGTTCTGGGCGTGCTGATCGGTACGACGCTCGCCCTCATCGCCGGACTCTCGCGGGTCGGAGAATCCCTGGTGGACGGTGTCGTTCAGCTCAAACGCTCGATCCCCACGCTGGGATTGGTGCCGTTGATGATCCTGTGGCTGGGTATCGGCGACGGCTTCAAGGCCGTGCTGATCATGCTCGCCGTCGCGGTCACCCTCTACGTGCCGACGCATTCGGCATTGATCGGCATCGATCGGCGCCTCGTCGAATTGTCGGAGATTCAGAGTGTTTCCCGATTCGACTTCATCCGGCAGGTGGTGATTCCCGGATCGCTACCGGGATTCTTCCTCGGATTGCGGCTGGCGGTGAATACGGCCTGGCTGGTGCTCGTGGTGGTCGAGTCGGTCAATGCGACCGACGGCCTGGGAAAGATGATGCAGGACGCCCAGAACTACGGCCAGGCCGACGTCATCCTCGTCGCCCTGGCGGTCTACGGGATCTTCGGCCTGCTGTGCGATTCGGGAATCCGGATCCTGGAGCGAAAGGTGTTGTCGTGGCGGCAGACTCTGGCCGACTGATATCGGCCGAACAACCCGCCGATATCGGTGCGGGTGTGCAGTTGGACCGTTTGACCCGCAGGTTCGGCGGGCGAGCCGTACTCGACAACGTCGATCTGACGATTCCCGCGGGCCGGTTCGTGGCGCTGCTCGGTAAGAGCGGGTCCGGTAAGTCCACGCTGTTGCGGGCACTGGCCGGGATCGACCACGGCGTCGCGGGGGAGGGCCTGCTACGGGTGCCCTCGCGAACATCGATGGTGTTCCAGGACTCGCGGCTGCTGCCCTGGAAGCGGGTGCTGCCGAACATCCTGTTCGGCCAGCCTCGTTCGCGCCGGGCAGCGGCCTCGGCGCTGCTGGGTGAAGTGGGCCTGGCCGGACGTGAAAAAGCTTGGCCCGGTGAACTTTCCGGCGGCGAGCAGCAGCGGGCCGCGCTCGCTCGCGCGCTGGTCGGCGAGCCGGAATTGCTGCTGGCCGACGAACCTTTCGGCGCACTCGACGCGCTGACCCGCATGCGCATGCACGCGTTGCTGCATCGCCTGGTCGCGGCCCATCGCCCGACCGTGCTGCTGGTGACCCACGATGTCGACGAGGCCATCACCCTGGCCGAGCGGGTGCTGATCCTGGACCGCGGGCGCATCGGCGTGGACATCGACATCGATATCGACGGCCCGCGCGACCCGGCCGGGCGGCAGTTCCAACAGCTCCGCCGGTCGCTGCTGAGTGCGCTGGGCGCCGATCCGATCGCGGCGTGAGCGCCGATTCCCCACTACCGGAAGGAATTTCCTGTCCCGATGAGCAGAACCCTGCATCTGAACGCGTTCCTGATGTCCACCGGCCACCACGAGGCGTCGTGGCGGCTGCCCGAGTCGGACCCGTTGGCGCACTTGGATATCGAGCACTACATCCGGCTGGCGCAGACCGCCGAACGCGGCAGGTTCGACTCGATCTTCTTCGCCGATTCTCCGGTGCTGCAAGGAGATCCGGGTCGTCGGCCGGTCGGAAAACTGGAGCCGACGATCCTGCTGACCGCGATCGCGCTGCGCACCAGCCGGATCGGACTCGTTGCCACCGCCTCGACCAGCTACAACGATCCCTACAACCTGGCCCGCCGCTTCGCCTCGGTGGACTGGGTATCCGGTGGCCGGGTGGGCTGGAACATCGTCACCACCGCCGGTGCCGACGCGGCTCGCAACTTCGGCCTCGACGATGTTCCCGACCATCGGTTGCGCTACGAGAAGGCCGCCGAATTCGTCGACGTGGCAACGAAACTCTGGGACAGCTGGGACGACGACGCCTATATCGGCGACAAGGAACTCGGCATCCACTCCGACTCCGACAAGGTTCGCGAGATCAACCATGTCGGCGAGTTCTTCCGGGTGGCCGGGCCGCTGAACGTGCCGCGTTCGCCGCAAGGGTATCCCGTTCTGGTGCAGGCGGGTTCGTCCGAGGACGGCAAGGGATTCGCGGCCCGCTACGCCGAGGCGGTCTTCACCGCGCAGCAGACCCTCGAGGACGGCAGACAGTTCTACGCCGACTTGAAGGACCGGGCTCGCCGACTGGGCCGCGACCCCGACACGGTCAAGATTCTGCCCGGAATCGTCCCCGTCATCGGTGATACCGAGGCGCATGCGCGCGAGCTCGACGACCAGCTCGCCAACCTGATCCGGCCGGAGTTCGGGCGCCGCGCCCTCGCCGAGCGATTCAACCTGCCCGTCGAGGCGCTCGATCTCGACAGTGAGCTGCCCGCCGACCTGCCCACCGAGGACGAGATCGAAGGTGCCAAGAGCCGGTTCACGCTGATCGTCGATCTTGCTCGCCGCGAGCGACTCACAGTGCGGCAGTTGATCGCCCGTCTCGGCGGCGGCCGCGGTCACCGGACCTTCGCGGGCACCGCGGAACAGGTCGCCGACACCATCGCGGAGTGGTTCACCGACGGTGCGGCCGACGGATTCAACGTGATGCCGGCCGCGCTGCCCTCCGGGCTGGACATCTTCGTGGACCGGGTGGTGCCGATCCTGCAGGAGCGCGGCCTGTTCCGGACCGAGTACACCGAGTCCACCCTGCGCGGACACTACGGGCTGGCGCGTCCGGAGAATCGGTACCGGGTGGCGGCCGACGCGGTGATCGCGCAGTGAGCCGGGTCGACGCGGTGCTCAGAAATACGTTCCCGCGAACGGTTGCACTCCGGTGGTGAACAGCGTGTCCGCGTCTTCGATTGCCCCACTGCGGTTCTCGGTGACCCGGCCGGCCAGTGCCAGTTGCCGCCAGGTGGATCCGCCGAGGTAGATCGTCGCCAGTGTCGCGGCGTCGGTGGTGAGGTCCGCGGGG
This sequence comes from Nocardia coffeae, assembly GCF_019890715.1. Classification (NCBI taxonomy): domain Bacteria; kingdom Bacillati; phylum Actinomycetota; class Actinomycetes; order Mycobacteriales; family Nocardiaceae; genus Nocardia; species Nocardia coffeae. The sequence continues at coordinate 236,472 of NZ_JAINZY010000010.1, forward strand.
GAGTCGACGCGCGACACTGTTTCGGGGCCGATGCGGTAGGCGCCGGTGTTGGCGGGCAGGATCGGGTCGGTGATCGCGAGGGTCACCGGATCTCCCGGTCGGTAGTCGCGCCGGGACAGCGCGGTGTGCACATCGACCAGACGCAACCAGGTTTCGTCGTGAATTCCCGTCACCGTGACGGCGCGTTCGTCGATGAACATGTGCCGCAACGGGCTGTCCACCGGGGCGAAGGTGAATTCGATCCGGTCGACGATGTCGTGCGCCAGCAGATGCCGCAGCAGGCCGTGATACGCGGCCGGGGTGGTGGCGACCCAATCGTCGACGACGATGGCGCGCTGCGGATTACGCGGCCAGCCCGCGGAGTCGAGGGGGCGGTACCGCACGAACCCGTCCTCGGCGCCGGGCTCGCCGTGCACTGCGGTCCAGCTCGTATCGCGGGTCCACAGCTCCTGTAGCCGCCACCAGTACGACGGCCGATCGATCGCCCCGGTCCACGAGACCGCGGTGGAGTCGTAGATCTTCGCCAACTGCTCCCATTGCTCGTCCGGGGCGAGGTAGCGCACCGGTCCACCGTCGGGCACGCTCTCCCGCAACCGGGCTCGCCGCCGATCCACCTCGACCGTGGCATACGAGCTGGCCACGCCGTAGCCGAACCGCTCGTAGATTCCGCCCTGGGTGGCGCGCAGCGTCGCGACGGCCTCCCCGTGCGCGGCGATATCGCCCAACTGACGTCGCAGCAGGGCGCTGACCACACCGCGGCGGGTGTGCGTGGGCAGCACGCCGACATGAGTCACCGCGGCATGCGGAATCCGATGCCCGCCCGGCACCACGAGTCCACTCGTATAGGAGTCCGCCGCGCCGACCAGCCCACCGTCCAGGCGGGCGGTGAGCGTGCGGCCCAGCTCGCTCAGGTCCTCGGCATCCGGCGGCAGCGGCGGCAGGCCGACCATCGCGCTGCGGAATATCGCCGCAGCCGAACGGATGTCGTCGAGACTCGTCGCCACCTGCAACTCGATGGGCGCCTGGTTGTCCGGCACTGGTTGACCTCCCGAAATAGGTTGTAGTGCAACATATCGGACGGTAGCCGACGAAGCGCCGACCTCTCGACGAGCCACTCGCTGACGTAGTCGGGCCGGGGGACCCGTCAAGATCAGCGCTGCGGGAAAGTGCATCCTCTGGGGCGGGACCGACAGTTACAAGAAAGACAAGGCGCCCGACGGTTGGGACTCTCTCCGACGACCGGCCCGCGGGCCCACTGTGGCTGAGTTCCGATGTCATTGTCCGGCTGGGTAATCGGTGGCGGCGGCCAGGTCGGTCTGGGCTTCGAAGCCTGCGATGCGGTGACGGAGGGTTTCGAGTGTGCTGGTCAGAGCTTGGGAGCCGAGTACCAGGCGCAGGGGTGCGGGTGTGGTGTCGACGCTGTCGATGATGGCGGTGGCCATGCGGGCGGGATCGCCGGGGGCCAGGCCGTTGGCGGGGTCGAGCATGCGGTGGAACGCGTGGGCGGGGTTGCCGTCGTATGCGGGCAGGGGGTCGGCGACCTGTGCGCCTCGGTAGCGGAATTCGGTGCGCGCGCCGCCGGGTTCGACGATGGTGACGCCGATGCCGAAGGGCGCGATTTCCTGGGCGACGGCTTCGGCGAAGCCCTCGATGCCCCATTTGGTGGCGTGGTAGAGCGAGTTGCCGGGGAACGTGACTTGTCCGCCGTAGCTGGACAATTGGATGATCCGTCCGCCCCCGGCGGTGCGCATGTGCGGGATGACGGCGCGGATCAGCTGGATCGAGGCGGTCAGGTTGGTGGCGATCATGTCGTCGATCTGTTGATCGGCGAGTTCCTCTGCGGCGCCGAACAATCCGTAACCGGCGTTGCTGACCGCGACGTCGATGCGGCCGAAGTCCTCGACGGTGCGGTCGACCGCCGCGCGCAGTGCGGTGGTGTCGCGGACGTCGAGGATTTCGGCGCGGAACCGGTCGGGGTGCGCGGTGACCAGATCGGCCACGGCGTCGGGGTTGCGGACCGTTCCGACGACTCGGTCACCGCGGTCGAGTAGCTGTTCGGTGAGGCGGCGGCCGAAGCCGCTGCTCACGCCGGTGATCAGCCAGGTGCGTTCGGTCATGGGTGAGTCCTCCTTCACCGGGGAGCCACGCGCATGGTGGGTGCCGGCGGCGAGTGGGCTGTTGATCGAGTGGGGGACTTGGGGATCGCACCGGCCGCCGGTTCGCGAACGGCCGGTGCGGGTCAGGCGCGGACGAGGATTTTGAGGGCTTCGCGGTCGTCCATGGCGCGGTAGCCCTCGGGGACGGTGTCGAGATCGATCTCGCGGTCGAAGACCTTGCCCGGGTGGACGCTGCCGTCGAGCACGCCCGGTAGCAGGGTGTCGATGTAGGCGCGGGCGGGCGCGGGACCGCCGGTCAGGGTGATGTTCGGACCGAACAGGGTGCCGAAACCGATCGGCGCGTCGGCGTATTGGGGGACGCCGACGCGGCTGATCACGCCGCCGGGCCGGACGACGCCGATGGCCTGCTGGTAGGCGGGCATATGTCCGACGGCCTCGATGACCACGTGGGTGCCGTCGCCGCGGGTGAGTTCGCGGACGGCGGCGATGCCCTCCTCGCCGCGTTCGGCGACGATGTCGGTGGCGCCGAACTCGCGTCCGAGGTCGGTGCGGTCCTTGTGGCGTCCCATGAGGATGATGTGCGGTGCGCCCAGCTGTTCGGCCGACAGCACGGCCAGCAGTCCGACCGCGCCGTCGCCGATCACGGTGACCGAGGTGTCCGGACCGACACGGCCCTTGACCGCGGCGTGGTAGCCGGTGCCGTACACGTCGGACAGCGTCAGCAGGGACGGGATCAGCGGTGAGTCCTCGGCGACCGGGACCGCGACCAGGGTGCCGTCGGCCAGTGGTACGCGCACCGCTTCGGCCTGGCCGCCGTGGACGTCGCCGGCGTTCCAGAACCCGCCGTGTCGGCACGAGGTCTGCAGACCCTCGCGGCAGAAGTCGCAGGTGCCGTCCGACCAGGCGAACGGTGCGATCACGAAATCGCCCTTGCGCACCGTGTGCACATCGCTGCCGATGTCTTCGACGATGCCGACGAACTCGTGGCCCATGGAACTGCCCTCGGGAGTGGGCGGCATCGAGTGGTAGGGGTGCAGATCGGAGCCGCAGATGCAGCTGCGCACCACGCGCACGACCGCATCGGTCGGGTTCTGGATGATCGGGTCGGGGACGTCGATGACCCGGACGTCGCCGGGGCCGTACATGTAGGTCGCTCGCATGAGCAGTCTCCTAGGGGAATTCGGATGTATGTCGTTGTCGCTGTGATGAACAGCGGTGTGCGCGGATCTCGCGGCTGCGAATCTGGGCCGGTCGTTCTGCTGGGCGGTGTTCCGGACACCGAGGTAGCTACACGTCAGCAACCTTCAGTGTTGCAGTTGTCCGGCAGGATCGAGCCGATCTTCACTCCGATCGCCGCGGCATCGCCGGGCGAAGGTCGGCTCATCGGTCGTGATCACGCTTCGAGTACACGCCCTGAACCGCGGTCGTGGGAGTCACGGATCTTCCAGGTAATCGCAGTACCTCCCTCGACCGGCCGTGGGCCGCCTACCGTGGAGACCATGGACGATCACCGAGTGCAGGTGCGGGAGTTCCTGACCTCCCGTCGTGCCCGCATCACTCCCGAACAGGCCGGACTGCCGGCCTACGGGGGAAACCGCCGGGTTGCCGGATTGCGTCGCGAAGAAGTCGCCCTGCTGGCCGGGGTGAGCATCGATTACTACGTGCGGATGGAACGCGGCAACCTCGCCGGAGCCTCCGATGTCGTCCTGGACAACCTCGCCCGCGCCCTGCAACTCGACGATGCCGAACGCGCCCACCTGTTCGATCTCGCCCGCGCCGCGACGCCCACACCGGCCCGGCAGCGGCGCTCGAAACCCGCCACCGGCATCACCCCGGGCCTGCGGCAACTCCTCGACGCCGTCACCGACGCCCCGGCCTGGGTACGCAACGCGCGCCACGACATGCTCGCCGCCAACCGCCTCGCGCGAGCGCTCTACGCGCCGATGCTCGCGGACCCGCGCCGACCCGCCAACAACGCCCGCTTCATCTATCTCGACCCCGCCTCGCGCGAGTTCTTCGACGACTGGGATCGCGCCGCGGACGATATCGCCGCGATGCTGCGCTCCGAGGCCGGACACAACCCGCACGACCGGCAGTTGATCGAGCTGATCGGCGAATTGTCCACGTGCAGTGCGGAATTCCGCACCCGCTGGGCCGCGCACAACGTCCGCTTCCACCGCACCGGCCACAAGAACCTCCGCCACCCCGAGGTGGGCCGCCTGGAACTGGACTTCGAAGCCATGGAATTCCCCGCGCACCCGGGCCTGACGCTGCTGGTCTACACCGCGCCCGCAGGCACTCCGTCCGCCGACGGCCTGCGGCTCCTGGCCTCCTGGGCGGCAACCGTCGACCGAGCCGACCAGCAGGTCGCCCGCAATGTCGACGAATGAGCAGGCCCCGGCGCCGGCGATGAAATTCGCAGCTGCTCGGTGCGGATACTCTGCGATGAATCAGGTTGAGCCAGTGCGGATTCGTGATGCGCAGACCGCGCCGACTCAACCGGCCTTCGTCGAAGTTTCGCTGGATCCGGGTGCGGCGCTGGTCAAGAGGGTGAACACCGCGTCCAGTTGATCGCGGGCCTGGTCGATCTCCGCTGTGCGCCCGGCGATGTGGTGCAGCAGCGCGCGCTGGAAGATCCCGTCGATCGTGACGTAGACGGTGGCCGAACTCAGGGTGGATTCGACGCCGGAGAATTCGCAGTAGCGCGAGACCACGCGCCAGATCATCTGTTCCCGGCGGGCGTCGATGTCGAGCACGTCGGCGCGGAAGGAGTCGTCGAACAGGCTCTGGTTGCGCAGGTCGTACCACAGGCGGTGGACGGCGGCGTCGGCCTGCAGCGTGCCGAAGAAGGTGGCGGCGAATTCGGTGCGCAACTGCTCGGCGCTGTCGGCCGTGGCGACGACCTCGTCGTATCGCGTGACGCAGACCGCCTCGTATTCGCGCACGGCGTGGGCGATCAGGTCGAGCTTGTCCGAGAAGTAGTAGTGCAGCACGCCGTGCGAGTACTCGGAGTTCTGCGCGATCTCCCGCAGGCTGGTGCGGGCATAGCCGAGTTCGGCCAGCGTGTGCAGAGTGGCCCTGGCCAGCTCGGTGCGCCGCGCCTGGAATTTGTCGCGCGCGCGTTCTTCCACACGGGATTTGGGGTCGGCGACCTGCGTCACGTCGATTCCTGTCGGCCGGGTCACGTCATATCTGTCCTGTGAGTGTAGCGGTGTCGGTGCGACATCCTTTTGACGAGTGTCCAAGAAACTCTTGACGACTGTCAAGGAAAGTCTTGACGACTGTCAAGACTTCCACTTAGTGTGGCCTGCGACACATTGCTCGATGACTGTGTCTCACATCGCACTCGCAAGTCCGCGACGCTTGCGGATCTCAATGAAGAGGTATCGATATGACGAGCTACAACCTGGCCGGACGAACCGCACTCGTGACCGGCGGGGCGCAGGGCCTGGGGGCGGGTATGGCGGCGGCGCTGGCGGCGGCGGGCGCCTCGGTGGCGATCGGCGATGTCAACGTCGAGGGTGGTCAGCAGGCCGTCGAGGCCCTCCGAAAGAGCGGGGTCAAGGCCGAGTTCGTCGCCTTCGACGTCACCGACGACGCGGCCTGGGAGGCGGCGGTCGGCACGACGGTGCAGGCCCTGGGCGGGCTGGACATCGTCGTGAACAACGCCGGTATCGAGGTCACGGATCTGCTGGTCGATCTGGATCCCGTCGCGGCGTCGAAGATGCTGGAGGTCAACCTGCTCGGTACGGCCCTGGGCATCAAGCACGCCTTTCGCGCCATGCGTCCCGGCGGCGCGGCCGGGAACGGCGGAGCGGTGGTCAACATCGCCTCGGTCGCCGCGACGATCGCCTTCCCCGGCATCAGCATGTATTCGGCGACCAAATCCGGCATCGACCGCCTGACCAGGGTCGCCGCGGCCGAATCCGGCAAGCTCGGATACGGCGTCCGGGTCAACTGCATCTACCCGGCGTTGACCCCGACCGCGATGGGTAACAAGCTCGCCGTCGACTGCGCCGAACTCGGTCTTTTCCCCTCGCCCGAGGCCGCCGCGCAAGCGGTCGCCGAACTGACCCCGCTCGGCCGCCTCGGCCAGATCGACGATATGGCCGACGCCGTGGTCTTCCTCGCCTCGGACGCGGCGAAGTTCATCACCGGAGCGGGCCTGCCCGTCGACGGCGGCATGGGCATGTAGCGCTGCAATCGCCTTTTACTGCAACAACTTTCACCGACACCAGAATTCTCCGAGGAGTTCAGCCATGCCTACCGACAAGCCCGTCGTCGTCTACGGAGCCTCCGGCTACACCGGCCGTCTGATCTGTGAGTACCTGCGCGAGTACAACATTCCGTTCCTGGCCGCCGGGCGCGACCACGGGCGCGTCAAGGCCGCGGTCGACGCCGTCCCGGGCATCGACACCGTCGACCACGAGATCGTCGAGGTCGAGCACACCACCGCCGCGTTGACCGAGGCATTCCGCGGCGCGGGCGTCGTGCTCAACACCGTCGGTCCCTTCGCCCGCTACGGCCACGAGGTCGTGCAGGCATGCCTGGAGATCGGGGCCCACTACACCGACACCAACGGTGAGCAGAACTGGATGATCGATGCGGAGGCTCGGTACGGCGCCGACTTCGCCTCGCGCGGACTGCTTCTCACGCCCGGTCTGGCGCAGATGTATTCGATCGGTGAGATCGCCGCGAACATCTGCCTGGAGAATCCGGGCCTGGACACTCTCGACATCCAGGTGTTCTGGAAGGGCCACCCCACCGTGGCCTCGACCAACACCATCCTCACCAACGCGGCCTTCGCCAAGGCGTACTACCTCGAGCAGAACGAGTACGTCGAGTGGCCGCCCGAGGAGGGGCTGTACACGGTCAGCGTGCCCGGACAGCACGAACTCGGCCTGGCGCTGCCGTGGGGCGGCACCTCGCACCCGGTGTGGTTCAAGAACGATCCGCGCGTCGCCAACGCCCGCGCGCTGGGCGGTGTGTTCAATCGTCCACTGATGCAAGGTGTTCCGGTGCTGGTGGCCGCGGCGCTGCAGCAGATGGAGGGCAAGTCGGAGGAGGAGAAGTACCGGATCATCGACGAGCAGTCCGCGGCGATCCGCAGCGAGATGCCGCCGCGGGAGAATCCGCGGATCAACACCTCGCTGGATTCGGTGTACGCGTCGGGTCCGCTCGGGCGTGCGCACTGCGTGATTCACGGCAACTGCAACTACAAGCAGACGGCTCTGCTCAACGCGCACGCCGCCGCCGCACTCGTGCAGGCTCCGCCGCGACGCGTCGGATTCGCTTCCAGCTGTCAGGCTTTCGGACACCGCGAACTGCTCGGCACGTTGCGGGCGTTCGGGCTCGTGCTGGATCCGATTGTCACGGTTCACCACTGAGGTCGACGATGCGTCTCGCGGATTATCTCGACAAGGGCGCGTCGCTCGGTCGTGCGGAACCATGCCTCACGACCGGCGGCGTGACCGTCAGCTACGGCGAAGTCCAGGATCGATCCGTCCGCATCGCCGGTGCGCTGCAGCACACCGGCGTCGGGGCGGGCGATCGGGTGGCGGTGCTGGCGGCCAACGACCCGCTCGCACTCACCTGCGTATTCGGCATATCCCGGGCGGGCGCGGTGTGGTGCCCGGTCAACCCTCGCAACGAGGCCGACGAGAACCGGCAGCTGTTCGATCTTTTCGGCTGCCGGCTGCTGTTCTTCCAGGAGAAGTTCGCCGGGCTCGTGGACCGGATCCGCGGAGATCTGCCACACCTGGAGTGGCTGGTCTGCCTCGACGGCGAGGTCGAGTGGGCGACGCGATTCGACGACTGGGTCGCCGCACATCCCGCGGAACCCGACGAGTCGCGCCGACCCGAGGGCGGTCTGTGCATGCTGGCCGGCACCGGCGGAACCACCGGGCGGCCGAAGGGCGTGCGCCTGACCGAGGACAACATGATGACCTCGACGGCGCTGGCGCTGATGAGCTATCCGTTCGGGGATCGGCCGAGGTATCTGGCGCTCGCGCCGCTGACCCATTCGGCGGGCGTGCTGACCTTTCCGATCCTCAGCCTCGGCGGTGAGGTCGTGATCATGCCCGCGCCCGATATCGGCGAGTTCCTCGCATTGATCGAGCGGCACCGCATCACGCATGCATTCCTGCCGCCCACGGTGATCTACGGCGTCCTCGATCATCCGGATCTCGACGAGCGGGACCTGAGTTCGCTGCGATGCCTCTGGTACGGGGCGGCCCCGATGTCGCCGACCCGGCTGGAGGAGGCGCTGCGGCGGATCGGACCGGTGCTGGGCCAGCTGTTCGGGCAGACCGAGGCGCCCAACATGATCGCCACACTGGCGCCGGCCGAGCACTTCCGCCCGGACGGGTCGGTGGCGACCGAGCGGCTCACCTCGGCGGGACGGCCGACGCCGCTGACCACGGTCGCCATCATGGGCGAGCAGGGCGTGCTGCTTGCCCGGGGTGAGCGCGGCGAGATCGTCGTGCGCGGACCGCTGGTCATGGACGGTTATCACGAAAATCCGAAGGCGACAGCGGAAGTCGGCGCTTTCGGGTGGCACCACACCGGCGATATCGGCTATCTGAACGACGAGGGGTTGCTGTTCGTCGTGGACCGCGCGAAGGACATGATCATCACCGGCGGGTTCAACGTCTACTCGGCGGAGGTGGAACAGGCTCTGCTGGCCCATCCCGCGGTGAAGGATTCGGCCGTGGTCGGGCTTCCCGATCCGAAATGGGGCGAACGTGTCACCGCCGCAGTCGAATTGCGCGTCGGGCAGCAGGTCGTGGGGGAGGAGATCATCGATTTCGTGAAGCAGCGGATCGGCAGTGTGAAGGCCCCCAAGGAGGTGGAGATCTGGTCGGAGCTACCGCGTTCCAAGGTCGGCAAGATCCTCAAGGGCGAGGTTCGCGCGACGATGCTGGACACGCGCACGACCTGAGCATCTCCGCCGGTTCCCCGATCCGTGGACAGCGCCGTCCACGGATCGGGCGTCCGGTCTATGCCGGTGCGATCAGAACGAGCCTCCGTGCCCGAACGAACCGGTGAACAACAAGCCGAGCAGACCGTGGAGCCCGTTGATCACGGCGCTGCCGGTGCTGAAGGGAGGAAACGGGGGCGGAACCGGGGAACCGTGCGGAAACATATGTGGTGACCTTCCAGGTTGAGCATTCGAACGCCAGTCACCCTGTCGGTGCTATTTCGGTGCGAGCTGTGGCCGATCTATGGCTGAGCTATGAGTATCGCCGACCGGGAGGCGGACGGTGAAGGCCGTGCACCCGGGGGCGCTGTCGACGCTGATCGTGCCGTCGTGCGCCTTGACCACCGCGGCGACGATGGACAAGCCGAGTCCGGTGCTGCCCGCGTGCCGGGATCGGGAGGGATCGCCGCGGGCGAACCGCTCGAAGATCTCCGGTTGCAGATCGTCGGGGATGCCGGGCCCGTCGTCGCACACACACCACACCGCACCGGCCCGTTCATCGGTCTCCAGCGAGACGGTGACCATCGTGCCGGGCGGGGTGTGCACCCGGGCGTTGGTCAGCAGGTTGGCCAGGACCTGGTGCAACCGCAGGCTGTCGCCGTGGATCACGACCGGATCCTCCGGCAGATCCAGATCCCAGGTCTTGTCCGGGTCGGCGATGTGCGCATCGGCGACCGCGTCCACGGTCAGCCGCGACAGATCCACCGGTTCGTGCGCGAGCGGACGTCCGGCGTCCAGTTGGGCCAGCAGCAACATGTCCTCGACCAGGTCCGACATCCGCCGGGCCGCCGCATCCAGCCGCACCATCGCGGTGGCGATGAACGCGGGCACCAGGCTGCGATTGCGTTGCGCCAGTTCGGCATAGCCGCGGATGGCGGCCAACGGGGTGCGCAACTCGTGGCCCGCGTCGGCGAGGAACTGCCGCACCCGGGTCTCACTGGCGTGGCGCGCGGACAGTGCGTTCGCGATGTGGTCGAGCATCTTGTTGACCGCCGAACCCAGTTGGCCCACTTCGGTATTCGAGGCGGCGTCGGCGGCCGGGACCCGGACCGGCAGGGCCACCTCGCCATGGTCCAACCGCAGATCGGCCACCTGGGCGGCGGTTCCGGCGACCCGTTCCAGGGGGACCAGGGCCCGTCGAATCACGAAGATCCCCACCGTGATCGAGACGATCAGGGCGACGACGGTGATGCCGCCGGAGATCATCAGCCCGCGCATCAGGGTCGCGTCGACCGCCGCCATCGGCAGTCCGGTGACCACCGTCGTGCCCCGCCACGTCGGATCGACCATCACCCGGTAGTTTCCGACGCCGTCGAGGGTCACGGTGGTCGGGTGACCGATGACCGCGAGCGAAGCGAGGCGGCTGCGGGCCCGATCCGACAGGTTGTTCGGGATCCCGTCGAATCCCATCCGCCCGGCGGCCACGACCGTGCCGTGATCGATGATCGCGTCGAGGGCGCCCGGTTGAATTCCGCCGCGGCCCAGGAAGACCGGGCTCGGTTCGGGGGCCGGGGTGTCCGGCTGCGGGGACACCTGCGCCGAGTGTGTCGAGTTCCCGCCTCCGCCCGCTGGTCCGCCATGTTGCGGCGAACCGGCCGGACCGGGTGGTGGCCCGCCGTCGTGCCCGCCCCGTCCGGGTGCGGCGGGAGTGTCGGTCGCGGGCTGATCCAACCGGACGTTGCCCGGTGAAGCCGGTCCGCTCGCCGGATCGCCGGAATGCTGATCACGGCCACCGGGCGCTCCCGGGGCGGCAGGTCTCGGTTCACGTTCGGGTGCAACGGTATTCGGCTCCGGAGTATCGCTGCTGGAAGGCATCTGCTGCGCGGTGGGCGCCGCAGACGGTGCGGCGGTGGCAGGCGGCGGTGCGGCGGTGACGGGCGAGGTCGAGGGGGTGGCCTGCGCGGGCGGCGGCCCCAGCCGCGGCCCGCCGCCCAGCTCCAGCAGCGCCCGATCCTGTAGCTCGATCACCTGCGCGTCGAGCTGATCCAGCACGAGTTTCTGCAGCCCGATCTCGCTGGCCACGCCGATGCCGACCACCACGGCCACCAGCAGCAGCCCCTGTCCGGTCAGCAGCCGGGTACGCAGCGACCAGCGTGTGCGCGGGCGGGACTCACGCCGGTTTGAGCACATAGCCCGCGCCGCGCATGGTGTGGATCATCGGGGCACGGCCGTTATCGATCTTCTTGCGCAGATACGAGACGTACAGCTCGACGACATTGGCTCGGCCGCCGAAGTCGTAGCTCCACACCTGTTCCAGGATGTGGGTCTTGCTCAGCACCCGTCGCGGGTTGCGCATGAACAGGCGCAGCAGCTCGAATTCGGTGGCGGTCAACGTGATCGGCTCGCCGTCGCGGTGCACCTCGTGGCTGTGCTGGTCGAGCGTCAGATCACCGACCAGCAGCCGGGCGCCGGGCTCCGGGGATTCGCCTCCCGAACGGCGCAGCAGGGCGCGCACCCGCAGCACCACCTCTTCGACGCTGAACGGTTTGGTGACGTAGTCGTCGCCACCGGCGGTGAGACCGGCGATGCGGTCCTGGACCGTGGCCTTCGCGGTGAGCAGCAGCACCGGCAGGTGGGGTTGGTGCTCCCGCATCCGGGTCAGCACCTCGAGACCTGTCATATCCGGCAGCATCACGTCCAGGATCACCACATCGGGTCGTAATTCGCGGGCCTTCGCGACGGCGGTGCGCCCGTCGGCGGCCGTCACGACCTCCCATCCCGCGAAACGCAACACCATCCCCATCATTTCGGTCAGCATCGCTTCGTCGTCGACGAGCAGCACCGTCACGGGAGCACGCTCGGCGTCGTGCGCAGCCGAGCGTTCGGTCGGGAAGGGAATGCCAGTCGCGTACACGCGGGACATTGTGGGGACACAACATCTGTGTCAGCTATCCCGCACCTGTGCGCACGCTGTGAAACAGCGGGCTGTACATTTTCACAGGCTTCCTGCCTGCGTGTTCGGTCCGCAGGAACACGTGGTGAGAGTGACCGAGGTCACGTCGATATTGGAATGTGAAAGCCTCGACGGAGACGTTTTCCGTAATTCACTGTGTCCGATTCGGCTGTGCATCACCATTGCCGTGGATATTGTCCGGCTGTGAATTCTTCCGGCGACTATGAATCGGCTGTGAATTCGTGACGCTGATTCGTCCGCTCGGTATTTTCGGCGAGCATTCGTGTATGCCCTCGTGTTGCCCAACGCTCGGCGTCATCGCCCGGCCGAGGGATGCCTTTCGGCCCTTATGGGTGCCGGGCTCGCGTTGGGATGATGGATGCGCCGGCGGTCGTCGCATGTTTCCGTTCGGTCGAAGTTGCGTGGTCGGTGCAGCTCAGCGCGGCGATTCGGTTAGCCTCATGGTGATATCCGGCAACGAAGTGGCTGTCGGGTCTCCACGCTCTGCGGCCGGTGTCGTGGGAACCCAGGAAGGGACCAGTGGAAGAACGAGTGCGGGGGCGGCTGCGTACGGCGGTAGCTGCGATCCGACGTTCACGCCGACACCACGACTGGGCACGTCAAGTGTGTGCGGCCTGTCGGGATGCCGTACCGGGCATCGATTCGGCGGCATTGGTGTTGTACGACGCGAACAGGTCGATGGACCTGCTGGGGGTGAGTGACGCGTTCGCCGAATTGATCGAGGACACTCAGGTCGTCGTGGGTGAAGGACCCGGTTGGACGGCATTCAGCACCGGCGCCTCCGCGATGGTCGAGGACGTCGCCGCGGAGGGTGAGCGGTGGCCGGTGTTCGTGCCCGAAGCCGCTCGTCTCGGGATCGGTGCGATGTTCGTATTTCCGCTGCAGGTCGGTGGCATCCGGCTAGGCGTGCTGGATCTGTATCGCCGTCGACCGGGCGCCCTGTCGTCCAGATCGACGACTGATGCGGCGCTGCTCGCGGCCTTGATCAGTTACGCCCTCATCGAGGATGCCGCTGCTGTGAACGACGGTGCGGGCAGCGGACTCGACATCCCCCCTCTGGCGACAACTCGTCGGGATATCAACGTCGCGACGGGCATGATCGCCGCGCAGATGGGTATCGCGATCGATGAGGCCTTCGTGCGCCTGCGAGCATTCGCTTTCGCCGCCGAACGGCCGCTGCTGGACGTCGCCCGAGACGTTCTCGAACGGCGCATACACCTGGACGGGGCTGCCGAATGAACGAGGAGAACACCGAGACGACGCGAAATCGTAAGCTTGTGAACATGTCGGACGAACGGGGCGTGCAGGAGGCGCTGGTGGAGCCGCTGGCGCAGATCACCGCGAACCTCGTTCGCGACGCTGATGTGGCGAGCACACTGCCGCTGGTCGATCGGATATGCGCCCAGACACTGCATACCGCGACCTCGGCGGTCATGATCGTGGATCCGCGTGGCGGGATGCAGGTGCTGTCCTCGGCGGACGATCGGTCGCTGGTCGTTCGCCTGCTCGAGGATCACGCCCAGCGCGGCCCCTGGAACGACAGCGTGGCCACGATGGACGTTGTCGGTTCGGGGAATATCGGTGAAGACGGTCAGTGGCCCGGCCTGAGCCGAGACGCCATGGCGATCGGTTATCGTGCCTGCTACGCCGCTCCGATGGTGCTGGGCGAGGTTCCGGTCGGCAGTTTGGCCGTGTTCTATCACGAGCACCGCACCCTGGACGCCGACCATCGGGCGCTCGTGCGCACCCTCGCCGATCTGACGACTCTGTCGCTGTGCCAGGAGAGCGATGAGACCCGGCAGGAGTTGCTGGCCCGCCGCGCTCTCGCCATCCTGGACGATCGAGTTCGCTACGAGCACGCACTCGGACTGACGTCCGGGCGGCTGGATGTCGATGCCGACCGTGCCGCGGCTCTCCTGGAGGGGCATGCCCGCGCGCGCAGCATCCCGATCGCGGTCCTGTCCCGGGACATCACCAACGGCACGTTCGACTGGGTCGAGCTGGACCCGTCCATCTGAGGTGACTTCTCGCATCCCGGGCCGATGAAATAGCCGCAGCAGGGGGACGAAGGTCGATGGTTCGTCCGCTGCCGCCGGGTATGCCGGTGTGTTTCGATTGGCTTGAAAGTATTGTGGCCGAGCAGATTTCGCTGCCCGATGTCGGATCGAGCGCTTGCTGGTCGTGCGGTCGCGGGTCGTGACGCCGTGCGCGGCCGGACCGCGTGGCCTCGCCTGTCGGCTTCTCGAACGAACGAATTTCCCGAGCACCCCGGCCCGAGCCCGGTGTGCCGGACACGGTGCTGGTGTGCCCGGTTCGCCGGGCCTTTCGGCCCTTTGGGCGCGAGCCTGTCGAGGGTGACGCTGGGAGCAGTACATCGTCCGGTGATCGATCGAGGTATCGGTGATGAGCGTTCGATTCGAGGAGGACACGCGCCATCTGGCGACCGCGCCGGTCGTGGTCGGTGTCGACGGCTCCGAGGCCGCCGACGCCGCCGTGACCTGGGCTGCGGAGACAGCGGCGCAGCGTGGGCGAGAGTTGCGTATCGTGCACGGGCTGGATCTGGCGGAGATGCGGCGGATATTCGAGCCGTACGACGTCCTGGAACCGTCGGTACTCGACACCTTGCGGGCGCGCGGCGTGGATCTGGTGACGCGCTGCGCACAGCGTGCGCTGGACACCGCGCCGGGGCTGCGGGTGCGGACCGAGGTGTCCAAGTCGGATCCGGTGCGGATGCTGCTCGGGTACGGCGGGACGGCCTATCTGGTGGTGATCGGCGCGTCCGGGGCGACCGGATTGGCCGCGCACGCGGGTTCGACGATGCTGGCTACGACCTCGCACGCCGAGGGCATCACGGTGGTCGTGCGCGGTGATCCCGAAGCCGGTGGGCACGTCCGCCGGGAAGGACCGGTCGTGGTCGGGCTGGACTGCGGCCCGGCGGGGGAGCGCGCGCTGGCGGTCGCGTTCGAGGAGGCCGCCGAGCGAAGGGCCGAACTGGTGGCGGTGCACGTCTGGGACGAGATGAATTTCGGTCGGTACGCCGGTGAGTCCTACTCGCTGTATCCGCCGCCGAACGTCGAAATACGTGAGGAGGCGCTGGTCGCCGAACGGCTGGCCGGTTGGCGGGAGAAGTATCCCGACGTGCTGGTCAACAGCCGGGTCTATCCCACCGATGCGGCGGCGACCCTGCTGGCCTGGTCGCGGTCCGCGCGGTTGGTGGTGTCCGGCAGCCGAGGGCGCGGCCGGCTCGCGAGTCTGCTGCTGGGCTCGACGTCGAATGCGCTGGTGCAGCATGCCCGCTGCCCGGTGATGGTCGCGCACCCCGACGAGCGGAGTCGTTCATGACCGCGGCGCCGACCTCCGCGACAGCCGGAACCACCGGATCGGTCGCGGATCTGGATGCCTGGTGGCGGGCGGCGAACTATCTCGCGGCCGGGCAGATCTATCTGCTGGACAACCCGTTGCTCACCGAACCGCTTCTGCCGCAACACATCAAGCCGCGGCTGATCGGGCACTGGGGCAGCGTGCCCGGCATCACGCTGACGTACGCGCACCTCAATCGGGTGATCATGCACCGTCGTCGTCGGATGTTGTTCGTCTGCGGTCCGGGACACGGTGCGGCGGGCCTGAATGCGGCCGCGTGGCTGGAGGGCAGCTACAGCGAACGTCATCCGGAGGTCACCGAGGATGCGGCCGGTATGCGGGAGTTGTTCCGGCAGTTCGCCTTTCCCGGCGGAGTGCCGGGGTGCGCCTCGCCGCACCTGCCGGGCTCGATCCACGAGGGCGGCGAGCTGGGCTACTCGCTGGCGCATGCGACCGGCGCGGTGCTGGACGATCCGGATCTGGTGGCCGCCTGCGTGATCGGCGACGGGGAGGCCGAGACCGGCACCTTGGCGACGAGCTGGAATGCGCCGTTGTTCCTGCGGCAGGTCCACGACGGCGTCGTGCTGCCGATCCTGCATCTGAACGGGTACAAGGCGGCCGGTCCCGCACTGCCGGCACGGATCCCGCGGCGGGATCTGGACGGGGTGCTGAGCGGATACGGCTGGGATCCGATCCATGTCGAGGGCGACGATCCCCGCTCGGTCCACCTGCGGTACCGGTCCGTGCTGGACGAGGTCTTCGATCGGCTGGACGAGATCCGGGAACATGCCAGGTTGCACATCGGGGCGCGCAATGCCCGACCGCCGCTGATCGTGCTGTCCACGCCGAAGGGCTGGACCGGTCCGGTGACCGTCGACGAACTTCCGGTGGAAGGTACGGTCCGGGCGCACGAGGTGCCCCTGCCGGGGGTGCGAGACAATGCCGAACATCTTGCGCTGCTGGAGGATTGGTTGCGCTCGTACCGGCCGCAGGAGTTGTTCGAGCCGGATGGCACGCCCGCGCGACAGATTCGGCAGCTGCACCCCGAGGGCGATTTCCGGATGAGTGCCGCTCCCGTCGCGCACGGCCGCACGCAGCGGGATCTGCGGCTACCGGCCGTACGCGAGCACGCGGTCCGGGTGCCCGCACCGGGCGGCACGGCCGAGCGCGGCTCCCGGGCGCTCGGCGAATACCTCCGGGACGCGCTGGTGGCCAATCCCTATGAGCTGCTGTACTTTTCGCCGGACGAACAGCCGTCCGAGCGGCTCGAGGCCATCCTCGAGGTCACCGGCCGCCGTTGGCGGGCGGGGACCCGCGACAGCGAGGACCGGCTGGAGACGAACGGTCGCGTATTCGACGTGCTGTCCCAGCAGCTGTGCCAGGGTTGGCTCGAGGGTTATCTGCGCACCGGACGACACGGGGTGCTCTCGACCTCCGAGGCCTTCGCCCACGTGGTCGATTCCATGGTGGTGCAGCACGCGAAGTGGTTGCATCAGGCCGCGCAATTCCCTTGGCGTGAACCGATTCCGAGCCTGAACTACCTGCTGACCCCGCATGTGTGGCAGCAGGACCGCAACGGCCCCGCCCACCAGGATCCGGGTTTCATCGATCACGTGCTGAGCAAACGGCCCGAGGTCTGCCGGGTCTACCTGCCGCCGGATACGAACTGCCTGCTGCACGTTGTCCAGCACTGCCTGCGCAGTCGCGGCCGGGTCAACGTCGTCGTCGGCGGCGGTGACCGGTCCGCTCTGCAGTATCTCGATGCCGACCAGGCCGGACGGCACTGCGCCGAGGGGCTGGGCGTGTGGAGTTGGGCCAGTTCGGATCTGCACGGCAGCCCCGAGGTGGTGCTCGCCTGCGCCGGTGATGTGCCGACCCGCGAGACCCTGGCCGCCGCGGCGCTGCTGCGCGAGCTGACCCCGGCCCTGGCGGTGCGCGTGGTCAACGTGGTGGATCCGACCAGGTTGTTCCCGCCCGACCGTCATCCGCACGGCATATCCGATACCGCCTACACCGAGATCTTCCCGCCGCGCCGGCCGGTGATCTTCGCGTATCACGGCTATCCGTGGCTGATCCATCAGCTCACCTACCGGCGTCCGGGACACGACGATCTGCACGTGTTCGGTTTCCACGACAACGGCGCCACGACCACGCCGTTCCAGATGTGCGCGATGAACGGGATCGATCGGTACCACCTGGCGCTGGCGGCGCTGGAACAGGTGCCCCGGGTCGCCGATCGGATCGGCCATCTGCGTGAGCAACTGCTCGAATGGTCCTCCCGCGCATACGATTACGCGCGCCGGTTCGGTACGGATCCGCCCGAGATCCGGGACTGGCAGTGGCCCTGCGGCGCGTCGGATGCCATGGCGCCGACATCGTGAGGAGAACATCATGACCGGACCGGTCGTGCGGCCGCATCAGCCGAACCCGCCGATCCTGGCGGCGGTGGACGGTTCGGCGGTGTCGTATCAGGCCGCCGCCTGGGCCGCCGACGCCGCGGCACTGCACGGCTGCGGGCTGCACCTGGTGACCTCGATCGCGCTGCCCGCGGAGTACGGGCCCGGCGCGCTGCTGACCGATGCGGACACCGACTGGATGCGGTCCGACGGAGAACGGATACTTACCGAGGCGGCCCGGGTCGCACACACCGCCGCACCGGGCGAGGAGCCGCCGATCAGTACGGAGGTGAGCTGGTCGCGCATCATTCCGGATCTGCTCGAGCGATCCCGCACCGTGCGGATGCTGGTGCTGGGCAGCCACGGACTCGGCGCGCTGCGCCGCGGACTGGTCGGCTCGGTCACCACCGCGGTGCTCCGGCACGCGCACTGCCCGGTCGGCGTCATCCACTACCGGCAGACGGTGGATCCGACGGATGCAAGCCGACCGGTGCTGGCCGGCGTCGACGGGAGCGGTAACAGCAGGCCCGCGCTGGCGGTGGCCTTCCAGGAGGCGTCACTGCGCAAGGTCGGTCTCACCGCGGTGCATGCCTGGAGTGACATCCCGGTGACCCGCCCGATGTCGGCGGACTGGGAAACCGCGATGCGCGACAGCGAGGAGATGGTGCTGGCCGAGAGCATGGCCGGTTGGTCCGAGCAGTATCCGGACGTGTCCGTACAGCGGATCGTGGTGCAGGACAGGCCCGTTCGGGCGTTGCTGGAGCAGGCGGAGTCCGCGCAGCTGGTGGTCGTCGGCAGTCACGGGCGCGGCGGCTTCGCCGGGATGCTGCTGGGCGCCACGAGCAATGCGCTGGTGCACTCGGTCGGCTGCCCGATCGTGGTCGTCCGGGCGGAAGAGAGCTGAGGCTCAGCGCGAATCCGCTTCCTCCGCACGGAGTTTCGTCGCCAGCACGGCGGCCTGGGTGCGGCGTTCCATGCCCAGTTTGGACAGCAGGCGCGAGACGTAGTTCTTGACCGTCTTCTCGGCCAGGTACATGCGCTGGGCGATCTGCCGGTTGGTCAGTCCCTCGCCGAGCAGATCCAGCAGTATGCGTTCCTTCTCGGTGAGATCCGCCAGCGGGCCGTCGGGGCGAGTGTTGCGGCGCAGCTTGTCCATCAGCGCGGCCGCGGCCCGGTTGTCCAGCAGTGAGCGCCCCGACCCGACCGTCTTGATCGCGGCCGCGAGCTCCATACCCTTGATGTCCTTCACGACGTAACCGCTGGCTCCGGCCAGGATCGCGTCCAGCATGGCCTGCTCGTCGGTGAACGAGGTCAGAATCAGGCAGTGCAGCCCATCGACCCTGGACAGCAGTTCCCGGCACAGTTCGATCCCGTTGCCGTCGGGCAACCGCATATCCAGTACGGC
Source organism: Nocardia coffeae (assembly GCF_019890715.1). NCBI lineage: Bacteria > Bacillati > Actinomycetota > Actinomycetes > Mycobacteriales > Nocardiaceae > Nocardia > Nocardia coffeae. The sequence goes on from NZ_JAINZY010000010.1 coordinate 255,643, forward strand.
GACGTCCGGACGCAATGCCGGGATCCGGGCCAGGGCGTGGGTCACATCGCCCGCCTCGCCGACGATGGTGAGTTCGGGATCCTGCTCGAGCAGATCGATCAGTCCTCGCCGGACGATCTCGTGATCGTCGACCAGGAACACCGTGGTCATTGTGGTGTCCCCAGCTCGAAGATCTCGGCGAGCGGGCGTCGCGGGGTCGGCTGTTGCGGCTGGGTGTCGGGTGCGGTGCCGATGCGGATGATCACCTGCGGCGACGCCGGGTGCGGCAGCAGCGCGGCGACGACCTGACGTCCGGCGGGCAGTTCGGTGATGTGCGTCAGCGGGCAGGTGGCCAGGTCGGCCGCCGTGCATTCGAGCAGCACCGCGGACAGCGCCTCGCCGGTGTGCAGCCACTGCGGCATCGAATCCTCGTACGAGCTGAGCACCACGAGCCTGGAGTGATCACGGATGTCGGCGCGCCGCTCGGAATGCGGGGCCCGCGGGAAGGAGCGGCCCACGTCGACGCGCGCGAACTCCGCATCGGAGGTCAGCGAGGTCGGCGGCACGCCCTCCGACGGTCCGGAATGTCCTGACCACCAACGTAATTCCTGTTGATAGAACATGTCGTACTTGCGGGCCGCGGCGGACTGCTCCGACACCTCCGCGAGGCGGGGGCGGATCTCGTCGTCGAGCACATCGAAGCTGAGCTCGTGCGGTGTGACCAGGCGGGTCAGCGCCGGAAGCAGATCGGTCCACCCGGCGGGCGGGAGCATGGGCAGCCGATCGGTGTGCCGGTGCTCGATCGCCGCCGCGCGCCGCGCGATACCGGCGGGCGGGTCGGCCCAGGGCCGGAAGTCGACGACGGCGAGATGATCGGGTCGATCCGGATCGGGCATCCGGGTGGTGTCGGTGTGCCAGCCCAGCGCCGCGAACATCGTGCGCGCATGATGCAGTGTGGTGCCGCAGCTGATGATCTGTTGCCGGCCGTGCGGGTCGGCGGCGGGGAGTCGGCGATCGGGATCCGAGCGCAGGTGCAAGCGGGCGCCGTCGAATATCCAGTGCCACGGCTGGGAGTTGTGCAGCGACGGAGCACGGGCGGCCCGGCTTACGACGATCTCGATCGTGCGGACATCGGGTGTGGTGGTGAGGTGATCGCTTGCAGTCATAAAGCAAGCCTCCGCGCTGGCGGCAGCGGCTGATACGGCCTTTCGGGCCAGGTGGCGGGCCGATGGTCCTCTCTCGATCGTCAGCTCATCGCACCGTCCCGGACAGCCGCAGCGTGCCCAGTGCCTCGGCGAGTAGGTCGTGGAGTTCTCGGGCGATCTCCGCGAGGGCGGTGCCGGTGAAGGCGGCCGGCACGGCGGTGGGATCGCGGGCTTCGACCAGCGTGCCGACGCCGTCCGCCCGCACCACCACCAGTACCGAGGACATCCAGGCCGCCTGCGGATCCGTGCCGAGCGCCCGTGCGGTGAGCGCTGGATGGCACGCGTGCACGACCAGGTGGTCCTCGATGTGTTTGCCGAGCCGGCCGCGCAGCAGCGCCTGCAGATCGGTCTCGGCGACGACCTCGAAACCCAGTCGCGCCAGTGCCTGCCGGGTGAATTCGACCGCCTCCAGGAACGGCCTGTCCACATGTACGGCGATGACCGGGGGCCTGGTCACCGGTATCCGGATTTCGGTGATCAGCCGTCGCGGGTCGTTCGTCTCCTCGGGACCGATCAGATACACCTCGGTGGGGGGACCTGCGGGCCGATATCCGCACTCGCGTATCCACTCGTCCAGCACCCGGTACGCCGTGTCCAGGCGATCGTATCCGCCACGGTGACAGGTGCGCGCCACCAGGACTCCCGGCTCCGTGACCACCTCGGCGGGAGACCACGGGCCCAGAGTCGTGCCCAGATCCACCGGCACCCCGAAGTCGACCGCGATGCTCCCGTCGGGGTCGGGGTCCTCGCGATAGGTGATCGTCGGGGCCCCGCAGGCGGTCAGGCCGATGCGATCGGTGGTCGCGGTCAACTCGCGCATCCCGGCGGCGATATCCGCGCCGAGCTGGTCCGGACGCAGTTCCCAGGACAGCCGCAGCATGGTCTGCGGCGTCGACTCGCACACGTTCACTCGATATTCCATGCCGCCTCCCGGTGCCGGTCCGCTCACTGGCTGTGCCGGCCGAGCCGTGACCGATGTCCGCACAACGGTCAGTCAACGCGCAACCGCGTGGGCAGCACAGGGCTTTTCGTCGGTTGTGCGGTGCCCTTGGTCCATCTGTTGCCGACCTCAGCGCAGTGGCGCGGTCCACCGAAGGCGGGTGCCGGGACCCAGCTCGCCGGGATTCGCCGCCGGGGTCATGTCGAACGAGCCGCCGCACTGCTTCGCGCGGATCGCCAGATTGGCCAGACCGCTGGGCGCCCGGTCGGGCGGGATGCCGCGGCCGTCGTCCTCCACGATGATGCTCAGATCCTCGCCTATGTGGATCTCGACCGTGAGATGGTCGGCGCCGGAGTGGTGCACGGCGTTGCTGACCGCCTCGCGGATCACCGCCTCGGCGTGATCGGCCAGTCCGCTGCCCAGGGTCGACAGCGAGCCGGTGACGCGCACCGAGGTCGCGATCGCCGTATCCGACGTGTACTGCCGGATCACCTCATCGATACGCCGCCGCAGGTGGTTGAATACCGGATCGCTGCTGTGCAGGTCGAAGATGGTCGTGCGGATCTCCTGGACCACCTGTTGCATCTCTTCGACGGCCTCGTTGATCCGTTGCCGCACTTCGGGATTGTTGCTGCGCGGCACTGTGCCCTGTAGCAGCAGGCCGACGGCGAAGAGTCGCTGGATGACCTGATCGTGCAGATCTCGGGCGATGCGGTCACGGTCGCTGAGCACGCTCAATTCCTCCACCCGCTCCCGGGTGGCGGCCATCTGCATCGCCGCTGCCGCCTGACCGGCGAAACCCGTTGCCAGATCGAGGATCTCGTCGGTGTAGTCCACCGCTCCTGCCGGGCGCGTGGTGATCAGCACGCCGAGTGCGGTATCCCCGGTGTACAGCGGGACCAGGAGCACCGGCCCGTCGCCGAGCATCGCGTCGCCCGGACCGGTCGCGAACCGCTGTGCGGTTCTGGTGCGGAAAACCCGGCCGATATCGGTCCCGGTGATCGCCACCTTCGCCGGGATCGGGCCGGAGGGCGTGACGCCGGTGATGTCGAGGTGGGTGACCTGATCGGCAGGGGTCTCCGGGTCGGGATCGACGGCCAGGATCGCCCGCGCCGAGGAGGTCAGCTGCCGCGCGTGTTCGACCAGATGGCCCAGCACCTCCCCGGAGCCGGCGCCGGCGAGGAATTCGGCGGTCAGATCGCGGGTCGCCGAAATCCAGGCGTGTCTCCTGCGGGCCGATTCGTAGAGGTGGGCGTTGTTGATGGCGACACCGGCCGAGGCCGCCAGCGCCTGCATCACGATCTCGTCGTCGTCGGTGAAGGGCTGGGCGTTGAGCTTCTCGGTGAGGTACAGATTGCCGAACACCTCGTCGCGAATGCGAATCGGCACGCCGAGGAAGCTGTTCATCGGCGGATGGTTCGGCGGGAAGCCGACCGACGACGGGTGATCCGAGATGCAGTCCAGCCGAATCGGTTTCGGCTCGTCGATCAGGACGCCGAGCACACCGCGTCCCTGCGGGAGATCGCCGATCAGGGCGCGTTGGGCGTCGTCGACACCCTGATAGATGAACTGGGTCAGCTCATGTCCCTGCCCGCGCACGCCGAGCGCGCCGTAGCGCGCGCCGACCAGGGTCCTCGCTGTATCCACGACGGTGCGCAGCGTCTCGTCCAGATCGAGTCCGGAGGTGACCGTCAGCATGGCCTCGACCAGTCCGTCGATCCGCTCTCGGGCATCACTGATCTGCTCGATGCGGTCCTTGACCTCGTCGAGTAGTTCCCGCAACCGGAGTTGCGAGAGTGTCTCACGCACGGAATACGCATCCGAGGACTGCGGCATGCCGACCCCTTCCGCTGTGGATCCTGTGGTCTCGGGCGGAATCGACGATCTTGGGAGAACACCCACAGTTTAGCCAAAGGGATGGGCGGTGACAGCAGCCGTGTCAGCGGATGCTTGCACGTGTCGGACCAGAGTGCGGGAGCCGGGAAGATCACCCGGTGACGTGCAGGATCTGGCCCAGCGCCAGGCGTGGCGTGCGGGGCTCCCGCTCGCTGTCGGGGGCCGGCCTGCCGACGCGGATCAGGGCCTGCGGCAGCGCCGTGTCACCGATGAGATCTCGGACGATGTCGCGGCTGCGCGGATATTCGGTCAGATGGGTGAGCACGCACGTGCCGTAACCGGCGACGGTGCATTCGAGCAGGACCGTCGAGAGCACCTCGCCGCCCCGCAGCAGATCCGCCCGCCGGTCGGAATCGGTCGAGAGTACGAGCACGGTCGCCGCATCGGGCAACGCGGTTCGGCGCGGACGGTGTTCGGTGAGCGGAAAGCTGCGGCCCAGCGGCACGCGGGCGCGCTCGTCCGCCGACAACAGCGCCGACTCGGGAATTCCGGCGTCCGGGTCGGCGATTCCGGTCCACCACATCAGTTCGGATTGATACTCCGCGTCCCGATAACGCACCGCGGCGGTGAGGCTACTGGCGTGCGCCAGCACGGCGCGACCGGCTTCGGGGACCACATCCAGCACCGCGTCGGCCGGATCGAAGGTCGATCGCAGGACCGTTTCGAAGTCCGCCCAGCCGGTCGGCGGCCGCATCGGCAGGCGGTCGGTGTACCGCTCGCGAATGGCCTCGGCCCGATCGCGTTCGTCGTCGGTGACCGAGGGGTGCGGGGCGAATCGGACCGTGGCGGCATGGGTGCGGCGGTTCGGATCCGGACAGTACGCGACGGTCGGGCGCCAGCCCGCCGCGCTCAGCGCAGTGCGGAGATGGCCGAGGGCGATACCGCAGCTCAGGAACATCTGGCGGCCGGTCGGATCGGTGGTGGGCAGCATCCTTTCGGGTACGGCGTACAGGTCCAGATGGTCGCCGCCGAACACCCAGCGCCACGGCTGCGAATTGTGCAGCGACGGGGCCTGCCCGGCGGAACGAACCACCTTCGCGACGACGTCGGCGGCGAGCACGGTCATGGATTCACGCTATTGCCGCGCCGGGCCGTGTGGGAGGGGTCTTAGGGCCTCGAGTGGCAGGGCCGCCGATACCTTCCCATTCAGCGCCGCTCCGGTGACATTCGGCCGTGCCGGACGGCGCCTGCGCAGGCAATGCTGAGACTGGAGCATTGGTACAGCAGAGGACATATGTCATGTGGAGCATCCACCCGACCGGGACACCCTCCGCACCACGCTTGCACCGCATCACCTGGCCGTGGTGCCGGAACCCGCTGCTGCGGTCCTCGGATCGGCTACAGGCTGTCCTCCGGATCCTCGCGGCACTCGTGATTCTCGCGGCGGTGCCGGTGTCCTGCTCGTTCGGCACAGCTCTGTACACGCAGGCGGTCACGCAGATCAAGGCCGGCAATGCCGCGCAAACCGCGGTGACCGGGACGCTCGAGGCGGATCCGGCGGATGCGGTCAGCAGCACCGCCGCGCGCGGCTCCGGGGTCGTGGTCGACGAGGACTGGCACGCGCCGGTCGTGTGGATCCGTGACGGGAAGAAGGATTCGGCGACAGTGATGGTGCCGGCCACGGCGCGGCGCGGGGGCCAGGTGCAGGTGTGGCTCGGGCCGGACGGCAGGCCGTCCGCCGGTCCACTGCCCACCAGCGCGGCCGCCTTCCGCGGCATCGGCTCCGCGGTCGCCCTGCTGGCCGTGGTCGTCACGGCCGTCGTGTTCGCGACGTGGGGCGTCGACCGACTGCTGGATTGGCGGCGCAGCGTCCGGTGGGAAGCCGAGTGGAGGTTGGTCGATCGGAACGGGACGGTCATGCCGTGAGCGCCGAGATTTCCCGAAAACCATTGTGGCATAAGCAAACAGGAGGTAAATCATGTACGCTCGCGACATCCTGAGCCGTCCCGTGGTGACGGTGCGGCCGCAGACCCCGCTGCGGGAGGCGATCGCCCTGCTGGCCGAGCGCGGTTTCGCGGCGCTTCCGGTGGTCGACGACGGTGAGCACGTGGTGGGCATGCTCTCGGAATCCGATGCTCTCGCCGCGGAGAGTGCGCACACCGGATCGACCGTCGAGGCGGCGATGACCAGTCCGGCCGAGGTGGTCGAACCCGGTACCCTCACCGGCGTCATCGCCGCGCGGATGCTGGCGTTGCATCTGCGGTCCATGCCGGTGGTGGAGGCCGGAGTGCTCGTCGGCATCGTGGCTCGGCGAGATCTGTTGCGCGCCTTGATCTGTGACGACGCCTCGATCGAATCGAAAGTTCGCGCCCGCCTGGACAGCTACACCGGCAGCCGCAGGCAGTGGACCATCGCCGTCGCCGACGGCCGGGTGAGTATCCGCGGTCGGTTCGCCGACGCCGACGAGCAGCGCACCGTGTCCGCGCTGGCCATGACGGTGGAGGGCGTCGAAGACGCGCACACCGTTCCCGAGTCGCCGCCGGCGCCGGGACAGGCGAAGGCGCCGCCGCTGTCGGAATGGTTGCAGCGCAAGGCCGATGAGACCATCGGCTGAAAGACTCACGGATGCACGACCATGACCGGACACCGTGCGTGCTGGACGAGGGTATTGACCGTGGAGCCGAACAGCAGCCCGGCGAAGCCGCCGCGACCCCGGCTACCGACCACCACCAGCTGTGCGGATTGTGACCACGTCTGCAGATGGACCGCGGGTGCGAACGCATACGACGCCCGCATCACCGGGACGTCCGGGAATTTCTCCTGCCATCCCGCGACGCGCTCGGCCAGCACGGCGTTCTCGGCCTCGCCCGGGTTGCCGTCCGGCAGCCGGACCGTGTCGTACCCCGCGTAATGGCCGAAGTTCTGGTCGTTCCACACGTGCACGGCGACCAGGTCGGTGCCGCGCTGGGCGGCCTCGGCGAAGGCCGCCGCGACGGCCGCGTCACTGAGCGGCCCACCGTCGACGCCGACCACGACCGGCCCGGAGTAGTGCACGATGTCACCGGCGTCGGGGTCGGTGCGGACCACGATGACGGCGCCGTGCGCATGGGCGACGACCGCGAGCAGTGTCGAACCCAGGTGGCCCAGCGTCCCGGTCGACCCGGTCGCGCCGAGCACCACCGCGAAGGCGGCGTCGCTGCGGTCGATGAGCATGGTGGCTGCGCCGTCCGCCACCAACTCGGTCGTGATCGGCAGGTCGGGGGCCAGCAACCGGGCCAGTTGGGCGGCGCGGGCGACGACGGATTCGCCGTTGGCGCGGGCTTCGTCGAGCACCCACGGACTGCTCACCGCATAGGCGCCGACGGTCGTCACGCCCGCGGTGTTCATGCCGTGCGCGATGTGCAGCCCGCGTCCGTGAATGCCGGCGTAGTGCACCGCCCACCGCAGCGCGGTGTCCGAACCGGAGGATTCGTCGATGCCGACGACCACCTTCGCCGAGACCAGTTGATGAATGTCGTCGTCGAGCCGGGCCGTCCTGCGTTTGCCGGGTATGCCTGTCATCGCGGCCTCCTGAATCCCGTCGACAGGGTGTGCCTCGACTACCCATCGTCGTTCCGGCCGCTCCGGCGCGGCACGGCCGAAGGTCACCGGATGTGCGGTCCTCGGGCACCCTGCTGCCGGGCGGCGGTTCGAGGACGTTCCGAGCGAGAATCGTTGCGGATCAACCGGATTCGGCGATGCGGTGGTCGTTGCCGAATCCGTTGCCGTTGCCGATTCCGTCCAGGCGCATACCGCTGATGATGGACGGCTCGATCTCCACCACGACGTCCATCATCCGGTCGACCCAGGACACGAGCAGATCCTCGTACCGGGCGATCCGGTCCGGTTCGTTGACCGTGCGCGCGATACCGGTTACCACGACCGACCAGCCGATATGCCGGATCGGGTCGATATCGTCGGCCTCGTACGCGACGACCACCTTCTGATCCGCCCGCACGGCCGCGGTGAGCCGGGAGGTGATCCGGGACCGGACGATGATCATGCCGTCCTCTATCAGGTGGTTGACCGGCCGGATCGCGGGCAGTGCATCTCTGGTGAAGACCACCCGTCCGTAGGACGTGGTGGCGAGCAGTTGCATGGCCTCCGAATCGCTGATGGGCATCGGGCGGTGTGGGCGGCGGTCACCATCTATCCCGGACGTCACCATGGCGCACCGTCTCTTTCTCTACCTCGTCGTACTCGACTTCTTCGCCGGTACGCGGTGCCCTTCACAGAGAGTCGCGTACCGGAACCACGGGCCGACGTACGAAACCGGGGTCATCGAGGGTGGGAATACCCCGAATCGGTAGCGGATGAACCTGTGTTCGCTGGTCGGCCCCACCGGTTTTCCCGCGGGTGTTTTCATGGTGCGACGCGTCGGGCGTGCGGGGCAGGTCCGGTGGTCGCTTGTCGAAGGGGCGTTGGTCCTTTGGTTCGGGGGGCTCCGGACCGTCCCGACGGCCGCGGTCCGATCTTCCGAAGCTATGCTGGCACAGCGACTTTGGTTACATTTGCAGCGGAAGTCCGAGCGTCGAACGGTCGCACGCGGCGATGAGGTCGGTGGCGGTGACGATCCCGGTCGGGTGATCGGATTCGTCGACCACGACGAGCGCATCCAGTCCGGGGCGCGGCAGTACCCGGGTCGCGGCGTCGGCGAGTAGTTCGTCCTCGTGCACCACGGCGGCGGGTGGCAGCCGCCGGGCCAGCGCGGACAGCTCGGTTGTCGCGCGCGCCGCGGGGGAGACGCGAGACAGATCGGACCAGGCCAGCAGCGCGACCGGGTGACCCGCCGGGTCGATCAGCGGGAAGACACGGTGTCCGCTGTCGGCGGCGTGCGAGCGCAGCACGTCCGCGACCGGCCAGCGGATCGGCAGAGCCAGCGGCGGACTCGTCATGACATCGCCAATCATGATGTCGCCCAGCCGATGTCGAAGTCCGGCGACGGACATTTCGGCATTGGCCGAGGTGCGCAGGAACCAGCCGAGCAGGATCAGCCACAGCCCGGCCGGATGCCGGGCCACGATCACCTCGACCGCTCCCGCCGCGATCACCAGGGCCCCGAGAACCCGGCCACAGCGCGCGGCCGTGGTCGCCGCACGCAGTCGGTCTCCGGTCCGGGCCCAGATCAGGGCCTGGACCACCCGCCCGCCGTCCAGTGGCGCACCGGGCAGCAGATTGAACACCGCCAAGGCGATGTTCATGACCGCGAGCCAGCCGAACGCCTCGACCAGAATGCCGGACGGGGCCACCGGCGCGGTCACCACCGCTGCCGCATACCAGAGCAGCCCGATCAACATGCTCGTCGCGGGCCCGGCCAGTGCCACGCGCAGCTCGGTGCGGGCGTCGCCGGGCTCGTCGGCGAACTCCGACACTCCACCCAGGAGCCACAGCACGATCCGGTCGACATGAACGCCGCGTCGCCGGGCCGCGACCGAATGGGCCAGCTCGTGCGCGACGAGGCAGGCCAGCAGCACGACCGCCCCGGCCACCGACACGGCCCAGCTCGTCACCGGACTGCCCCGGTGCGGGAGTTCGGTGCGCAGAATTCCTGCGAACAACGCCGCGGTGATCAGCAGCGACCAGTGCACGCCGATCCGAATGCCCGCGATGCGGCCGACGGGGATGGTTCCGTGCAACATGGGTCAGCGCTCCGGGGGTGGGAATCGGCGAACGCGGAGGGGGGCGATTCGGCATGCGGTCGTGTCCATGGACACAGCCTGTGCGAACGCGCGTGCGAAAAGCAGGGCCGGGCATCCTCTGCACCGAGGACCAATGTCCCCGTTGTCCGAATCCGCCGCGGTGCCGGCCCGCGATCGCCGTATCGATTGTCGACCTGTGGCCCTGGTCGGGAGCTCCCGCGCGGATCAGGCTGGACTGGTGCACGAGCAGGATTCGGCGGGCCCGCTGATCGACTCCCGTGTTTACGACGCGGTGATCTTCGATATGGACGGAGTCGTCACCGACAGCGCATCGATGCACGAGGCGGCCTGGCGAGAGCTGTTCGACGCGTTCCTGGGCAGCCGGCCGGTACTGCCGGGAGAGAACCGGTCACCGTTCACCGAGAGCGACTACGAGCGTTTCGTGGACGGCAAGCCGCGCGCCGACGGGGTCGTGGACTTTCTCGCGGCGCGGGGGGTGGTTCTGCCGCACGGGGATCCCTCGGATCCGCCGGGCGCCGCGACCGTCTGTGGTCTCGGCAAGCGGAAGGATCAGCTGTTCCTCGGGCGCATCGCCAGAAACGGCGTGCCCGCGTTCGATTCCACCGTCGCGCTGGTCCGATGCCTGCGCGATGCCGGGATCGCGACCGCGGTGTTCACCGCCAGCCGCAACTGCGCCGAGGTGCTGGCCGCGGCGGGTCTGGCGGAGCTGTTTCCCGTTCGGATCGATGGCGTGGTCGCCGACGAACTCGGGCTGCGCGGCAAACCGGATCCGGCCGTCCTGCTCGCGGCCGCCGATCGGTTGCACGCGCGACCGGAACGGACCGTGGTCGTCGAGGATGCCGAGGCCGGTGTGACGGCGGGCCGGCGCGGCGGTTTCGGTCTGGTCATCGGCGTGGATCGGATCGGCCATGCCGACCGCCTGCGTGCGTGCGGCGCCGACGAGATCGTGACCGACCTGGCGCAGGTGCGGCTGCGGAGCGGATTCCCCCGGATGTCGGAAATCCCTGACGCACTGGAGTTCTGGCCGCGGATCGCGGATCGACTGCAGACCGGGAAGCCGGTCGTACTGCTGGACTTCGACGGCACGCTGTCCGATATCGTCGCCGACCCGGTGGCCGCGACGCTGCACGAGGGGATGGCGGAGGTGCTCGCGAAACTCGCCGAACGATGCCCGATCGCCATCGTGAGCGGCCGGGAGTTGGACGATCTGCGCGCCCGCGTCGGCATCCCCGGCATCTGGTACGCGGGATGTCACGGCTTCGAACTGATGTCGCCGCAGGGACGTCGGCATCGGCATGCGGCGGGTGCTGCCGCCGAAGCCGCCCTGGGTGGCGCCGCGGATCGGCTGGACCACGAGTTGCGGGAGATTCCCGGCGTCGTCGTGGAATACAAGCGATTCGTGGTGGCCGTGCATCACCGTTCGGTTCCCGAGCGGCAGGTCGCGGATGTGCTGGCCGCGGTGCATCGCGTCGGCCACGAGGCGGGCCTGCGGGTGGCCGCCGGGCGCAAGGTCACCGAACTGCGTCCACCGGTGGACTGGGACAAGGGCCGCGCGGTCGGCTGGATTCTGGAACACCTTGTCGCACCGGGTATTCCGGTCTATGCCGGGGACGACCTGACCGACGAGGACGCCTTCGACGCAATCGGTGCGGCCGGAATCACCGTGTGCGTGCGCGACGATGACGCCGGTGACCGGCGGACCGCGGCCGAATTCGGTGTCCAGGGCCCCGCCCGCGTGCGCGATCTGCTCGCCCGGCTCACCACTTTGCTGAGCGAGCCGAACACCTCCGCCGCGCCGGAGTCGTGGATTCTGGCCTTCGACGGGTACGACCCGTCGACGGAGACGTTGCGCGAGGCGCTGTGCAGCGTCGGCAACGGGTATCTCGGCGTCCGCGGGGCCACGCCCGATTCCACGGCGGGCCCGCACCACTATCCCGGCACCTACGCCGCCGGGATCTACGACCGCGTGCGCGACACGGTCGCCGGACAGGAGATCGATAACGAGAGCCTGGTGAATCTGCCGAACTGGCTGCCGGTCACCTGGCGCATCGACGACGGCCCCCGATACGACCTCGATGCGGTCGAATTACTTTCCTACCGAACCGAATTCGATCTGCGGTACGCCGTCCTGACCCGGCGTCTACGGTTCCGCGACAGTGCCGGACGGGTCACCTCGGTCTCGGAGCGCCGGTTCGCGGCCATGCACGCACCGCACCTCTGCGGTCTGCAGATCCGGATCACCGCCGAGAACTGGAGCGGCATCCTGACGATTCGTTCTGGCATCGACACGTCCGTGCGGAACGGGCTGGTCGATCGGTACCGGAACCTGTCCGGACGTCATCTCGACGCTGCCGAGGTGTTCCGGCCCGCACCCGATACCGTGCTGGCCCTCGTGCGCACGCGTCAGTCGGGCATCCCGATCGCCACCGGGACGCGAACCCGGTTGCGCACGAACGGGATCGACCTGCCGGTGGTGTGGCATCCGTGCACGGAAGCGGGGCTGTCCGGAGGCGATGCCGACGTCGAGTTGAGCACGGGGGAGTCGGTGACGGTGGACAAGATCGCCGCCCTCTACACCGGCCGCGATCACGCGATCTCCGCCCCCGGCGACCAGGCGCGACGTGCCCTCGAGACCGACGACGACCTCGACGCACTGTTCGATGGCCACGCCCTGGCCTGGGAGCACCTGTGGGCGCGCTTGCGGATCGACCTGGACAGCAGCGCGTCCGCGGCCCGCACGCTACGGCTGCACCTGCTGCATCTGGTGCAGACGGTGTCCCCGCACACCGCGTTCCTCGACACCGGTGTCCCGGCGCGCGGCCTGAACGGGGAGGCCTATCGCGGCCACGTCTTCTGGGACGAGCTGTTCGTGCTGCCGGTGCTGAATCTGCGATTTCCGTCCGCGGCGAGATCACTGCTCGAATACCGGTATCACCGATTGCCCGAGGCGCGTCGACTGGCCCGCGAAATAGGTTGCGCGGGTGCGCTTTTCCCGTGGCAGTCCGGTAGCGACGGCCGCGAGGAGAGTCAGCGTCTGCATCTGAACCCGCGCTCGGGACACTGGACCCCGGACCCCAGCCGACGCGCACACCATGCCGGTATCGCCGTGGCATACAACGTGTGGCAGTACTACGAACTCACCCGCGATCGGGAGTTCCTGGTCCGGATGGGCGCCGAACTGCTGGTCGAGATCGCGCGGTTCTGGGCCGCCACCGCGACCTACGATCATCGCGACGACCGGTACCACATCCGCGGAGTGATCGGCCCGGACGAATTCCATTCCGGCTATCCCGACGCGCCGGACCTCGGCATCGACGACAACGCCTACACCAATGTCATGGCGGCGTGGGTGATTCGGCGCGCTCGCGACGCGCTGCATCGGATGCCCGCGCGCAGCCGCGCCGAACTCCTGGTATCGCTGCGCATCCCCCCGGAGGATCCCGAGCGGTGGCGCGCGGTCGCCGATCGGCTGTGCGTCCCGTTCCACGAGGGGGTGATCAGCCAGTTCGCCGGTTACGACCGACTCCGCGAACTGGATTGGCCCGCCTATCGGGCGCGGTACGGCGAGATCGGCCGCCTGGACCGAATCCTGGAGGCCGAAGGCGACGACGTGAACCGGTATCGCGCCGCGAAACAGGCCGACGTCCTGATGCTGTTCTATCTGCTCTCGGCCGACGAACTACGAGATCTGCTGGGGCACATGGGGTATCGGCTCGCACCCGAGGCGATCCCGCGCACGGTCGACTACTATCTGGCGCGCACCTCGCACGGCTCGACCCTGAGCGCCGTCGTACATTCCTGGGTCCTGGCCCGCGCCAACCGCGATCAGGCGATGACCTTCTTCGACATGGTGCTGAACTCCGATGTGCACGACATCCAGGGCGGCACCACGGCCGAAGGCATCCACCTGGCCGCCATGGCCGGAAGTATCGATCTGCTGCAACGCTGTTTCACCGGGCTGGAGATCCGGAGCGGTCGGCTGATCTTCAACCCGCGCTGGCCGCGCGCGCTCGGGCAACTGAGCTTCCCGATGAGCTGTCGCGGCCACCGGCTCACCGTGCGCATCGATACCGACGTCCTGGAGGTCGCTTCCGAACCAGGCCCGGCCGCGGCGCTGACCATCGAATTCGACGGTCAGCGGCACCGGCTCGCCGCGGGAGCCACGGTGCGGTTGCTGCTCGACGGTCGCTGCGGCACGTCCGATGAACGGGCGGCGACATGGCCCACTCGCCCGTTTTCCGGCTCGTCCGCGCCGATCACCGGCGTGAAGTGATGAATCCGAAGTACCCGTCGTAGCGGTGATACAGGACGCACCCGCGTGCGAGAGCGCGGTCGCGGTAGAACAGGAACGGCGCTCCGCTCAACGCGAGTCGGTCCAGTGCCTCGTACCGGTCCAGCTCCGGAGCGGGAGCCTTGTTCACGGTGATCGGGAGATCGCCGGGGATGATCGAGGGCGGCCGCGGATCGAGCCGGGTGAGTCGATAGTCGCCCTTCGCGGTCTGGTACAGGAAGCTCTCGGTCCGCACACCCGATTCGTGGAACATCTCGAAGGGGTAGTCCATCAGCGCCATATCGATCGCGGCGTCCGCAGCGGTGCGGTGGTACAGATGAAAGGACTTGGTGCGCACCACAGTTCGCTGACGAACCGGCCGCACATAGAGCAGTGTCGAGGCCTGCGGACCGCAGCGTTCCCATCGCAGTGCGCCGGAACGGGCCAGGCTGCGCAGCCGTGAGCGCGTGCGTGCCTGCAATGCCTCCACCACCTCGGGGAGCGTCATGCCGGTCACCTGCACGCGGATCGCCCGCGAGGTCGCGATGTCCGCCTGCGCGACGAACGGGTTGGCCACCGCCGAATCGTGATGGTCCGACAGCCGCACGCGAATCGACGTTATCGGTGCCGGGGCTCGATCGACCGCTCTGCGGATGCGTTGTCGCGCATGATCGCCGAACATGAGTGGTATTCGGTCACCGAGGCGAACATCGATGGCGGGTACGGCGAGGCGTTCATCGGCATCGGGTCCTATCTCGAAGGGTTCACCACCGCCCGGCCCCTGATCGGACGGCAGGATCACTCCGGTATTCATGGTCACGCTCCTCATACACGGCGGTCATGACGGTCCGCCCCGATCCGCTCGGCGATAGGCACGCAGGGCCGCGGCGGTGGTGTTCTCCAGCGATGTGGTGGTGTCCAGGACGACCGCGTCGGGCCACGCCGCGTGATCCTCGGCCATCGCGTCCGAGATCGCCGGGGTTGCCTCGGAAGCGGATCCGGTGCGGGCGGCGATCCGTGCGTGGGCGATCGATTGCGGTGCACTGCAACATATCTCGATCAGATCTGCGGAGGCATCGGTCGCGATGCGGCCGGCGTGGCGGCGTTGTTCGGCATCGATCCAGCTGGCATCCAGGATGACCGAGCGTCCGGTCTCGAGCAGTGCCTGCGCTTCGGCGCGCATGACCGCGTAGACGTGTTCCCGCGCGACGGGTGTGTAGGCGCCCTGGTTGTATTCGCCGCTTCCGCCCGCCAGCACGCCGCGGGCGCGGGCATCGGCCCGAACGCGGTCGCTGGACACCAGGACCGCGCCGGTGGCGTCCGCGAGGCGGCGAGCGACCGTCGATTTTCCGGTGCCGGGCAGCCCGCCGATCAGCACGAGCCGGACCGCGCCGGCGGCGAGATGCCGCAGCGCGATCTCCACGTGCGCGACGGCCTTCGCCGCCGAATCGGTCGCGCCGCCCTGCTGCTGGCGCACGCACTCGACCTTCGCGCGCACGGTCGCCCGGTAGGCGATGTAGTGGTGCCGCAGCGACTCCGGCGCGGGATCGTGCGTCAGCTCGAGATAGTCGTCGACGAACTTCGCGGCCAGCTCGGGGTGGCCGCGCAGCTCGAGATCCATCGCGAGAAAGCAGACGTCGTCGATCCGGTCGACGTGGCGGAGCTCGTCGTCGAAGTCCAGGCAATCGATCACCCGCACACCGTCGTCGGTGACGAAGATGTCCTCTGCGCGCAGATCGCCGTGGCCGTCGACGATGCGACCGGCGGCTATTCGCTTGTCGAACAGCGCCTTGCGGCCGTCGAGATAGCGCATGGCCGAGTCGGCCAGGCTCCGCACCACCGCGGGCTCGATCGGGGGACAGCGCAGTCCGGACAGCAGCCACCGCCACCGCCTGCGCACCGCGTCCACGGTTGCCGCGCTGTCGACGTCGACCCCCTGGGGAGCGCGGTCGTGCCAGGCAGCCACCTGTCGCACCAGGGTCGGCAGCGTATCGCGGACGACGTCCGGGTCGGCCAGACGATCCGACAGGCGGGTGGCCTCCGGTAGCCGCCGCATCACCAGGACCGGCTCGCCCGCGCTGTCGGCGGGTTCGGTCAGCCGCGCGATGCCGAGATAGACGTCGGGGGCGAATCGACGGTTCAGCTCGAGCTCGCGAGCGCAGGCGACCTCGCGCGCGGAACGGGTGGAAAAATCGAGGAAGTCGGTCAGAACCGGCTTCTTGATCTTGTACGCCTGATCCCCGAAGAGTACGACCACGGCCGAATGGGTTTCGGCGAGCGCGGCGAAGGCGACATTGGGTTCCATCGTCACCAGCTTCGCCGATCGTCGTCGTTTTCGTGATGGGCGAAAGTCACTTGACCGTGCATCATGTGGCCTCTGCATGGGCGATCGGTGGTGCGGATGTCGGTTCTGCCGGACTCGAGGACTTCGGTCACTGTGGTGTGCCGACGCGGTGCTCTAGGAGCGGGAGCTCCGGAACGGTGGAATCGACCAGGTAGGAACCGGTACCGCCACCTATCCGAGGAGTGATCATGAACCTGCTTCCTGCCCGTCACCGTCCGGGTTCGCTGCTACCCGATCTCACCGATTGGTGGAATGCGTTCACTCCCGGTCTCGCGCCGGTGTTCGGCAACCACATGTTGCGGGTGGAGGAGTCCCTGACCGGCGATCACTACGTGGTCCGCGCCGAGATCCCCGGCATCGACCCGGCCAAGGACGTGGAGGTGTCCGTGCACGCCGGGCTGCTGACCATCAAGGCCGAGCGCACCGAGACGCACGAGGAGACGGGGCATTCGGAGTTCAACTACGGCGTGTTCGAACGCACTGTCTCCCTGCCCGAGGGCGCGAAGGACGAGGGCATCGAGGCGAGCTACGCCAAGGGCATCCTGACCGTCAGCGTTCCCGTGGGCGAATCGAAGGAGAAGGTCACCAGGGTCGACGTCAAGTCCGGCGAATAGCCGTGCGAGATCGCGCGATGACCACCGAATCCTACTCGTACACAGCGGGATCCAGCGACCCCGTGGTGGTGGCGGTCGACGGCTCGGACGCGTCGTACCAGGCCGTGGCCTGGGCTGCGGCCGAGGCATCCCTGCATCGCCGTCGACTGCACGTGGTCACCTCGACCGCCGTGCGCGCCGGTTTCGGCCCCGCACGCGTTTGCGCCGGTATCGATCTGGAGGAGTTGCGCCGTGAGGGTGAGCGTGTGGTCGTGAAGGCTCGTCGCGTCGCGAGCACCGTCGTTCCCGGAGATCTGGAAATCACCAGCGCGGTGGTGTCCGAGCCGGTGATTCCCTTCCTGCTCGAATCGTCCCGCCGGGCCTGGATGATGGCCGTCGGCAGCCACGGTCTGGGCGCCATCCGCCGGATGCTGCTGGGATCGGTCTCCTCGGCGGTGCTGCACTACGCGCACTGCCCGGTCGCCGTCGTCCACGAGAATTCGGCGACCGACCCGGTATTGCTCGAGTACCCGGTCCTGGTGGGCGTGGACGGCACCGCCAACAGCGAGCCCGCCCTCCACCTCGCCTTCGAGGAAGCGTCCCGAAGAAAAGTGGAGTTGGTGGCGCTGCACGCCTGGAGCGATACGACGGGACCGTATGTGCCCCTTCCGGCATGGGAATCGGCGAAACGATCCGAGGACGCGGCGCTGGCGGAGAGCCTGGCCGGCTGGGGCGAGCAGTATCCGGATGTCACCGTCCGCCGAATCCTGGTCCGGGACGCCCCCGCCCGCGCCCTGCTCACCGAGTCCGACTCCGCCCAACTGCTGGTCGTGGGCAGCCACGGCCGCGGCGGCTTCACCGGCCTGCTGCTCGGCTCCACGAGCACCGCACTGGTGCAATCGGTGCGCTGCCCGGTGATCGTCGTGCGGGAGCGGGGGCGGGGGAGCGATGTGATCGGCTCACCGTAGGCCGCTCCGGTGTACTCGGTGCCGTGACTGCGGCAGACTTCTCGTCGAAGACGTTGCGTCGTCGAGACGACCGGGCACGGTACGGGAGGTCAGTGGTGGAATGGTCGGATTTTCTGGCCCGGATCGTGGCGTGGCTTCGGGCCGGATATCCGCAGGGGGTGCCGGCGCAGGACTATGTGCCGTTGCTGGCGGTGCTGCGGCGGCGGTTGAGCGACGAGGAGATCGATCAGGTCGTGGACCAGTTGATCGTGCAGGGGGCGCTGCCGGCCGAGCGGGTCGACGCCGGTGTGGCGATCACCCGGCACACCCAGGAGTTGCCCAGCGAATCGGATCTCGCGCGGGTGCGTGATCGGCTTCGGTCGGGCGGCTGGCCGGTGCGCGCGGACTGGCAGGCCGGTTCGTCCGGGGAAGCCGCCGAATCTGTTCTGCCGCTACATGTTCCGGCCGACGCCGACGGGTCGGGCGGGGGTGAGTCGAATGTTCGGATCCGATATCGCGATCTGCAGCGGCTGGCCGAGTTGCTGCACGAGATGTGCCTGCGGGATCGCGCCGCGATCGCGACCGCGACGAACGCGCTCGTCGCGAGTGATCTGGAACAGTCGCAGGCCGCGATCGACCTCGGCGGTGGCGTCGAGGCCATGGCGCGGGACGTCGAGGCCGAAGCGATCCGGCTGCTGGCGTTGGATTCTCCCGCGACGGGGGAGCTACGGCAGGTGGTGACCGCTGCCCAGCTGACCGGCAACCTGCAGCGGATGGCGGTGCTCGCGACCCATATCGCCACCGCCGCGCGCCGCCGTCATCCCGAGCCCACGGTCCCGGAGCCGGTGCGGCCGTTGATCATTCGGATGGGCAGGGTGGCCGTGGAGATCGCCACCAGTGCGGCGACCGTGCTCGAATCCCCGACCCCCGAGACCGCGGGCGCGCTCGAGGGGCAGGACGATCTCATGGACGACCTGCACGAAGAGCTGCTGGCCACGGTCCTGGGCCCGGCGTGGGACCACGGGATCACCGCCGCGGTCGACATGACGCTGATCGGGCGCTATTACGAGCGGTTCGCCGACAACGCTGTCGAGGTCGGCCGTCGCATCGTCTTCCTGGCCACCGGCGAAACCGTTGGCGAACCGAGACGGAAGTCGGAAGACGACGACGAGCCCGGCAGCGACGAGGCGGTGTGAACCCGCCACTCACGGTGAGTTGACCACCGGACGCGGCAGGACGTTCTTGACCCGCGACACCAGATCGGGCCGGTCGGAGCGGGACAGCAGCAGGCCCTGGGTTGCGCTGGCGATGTCGGCCGCGATCTCGACGGCGATGTTCCCGCCCTCCTGGGCCGCGCCGTCCGCCGCGCGTTCCAGGCGGTGCACGAGTATCTCCGGGATGCAGTCCGGCGCGAGTTCGTGCCGCAGCAGGTTCGCCTCGGCGGCCGAGCCCAGCGCGTGCAGCGTCGCGACGACCGGGACGTCGCCGTCGATCACGTCGAGCAGCGGTTCGAGAGCTTCGGGACGGTAGACCGGGCTCGTCACGATGAAGTGCGCGCCGGCGTCGATCTTGCGGCGGATGCGGGTCCGGTCTTCGGCGGTGAGCCGGGGAACCGCGCGGATGCGGACGCCGATGTCGAAATGCGTGGGGGTTTCCAGGCGCAGGCCGTGCCGGTCGATGCCCTCGTTGAGGTTGCCGAGCAGTTCGATCAGCTCGACCACGTCGACGGCCCACCGGCCCTCGCCCCAGGACGCCTCGTCGCTGGGCGCACTGCCGTTGCCGCACACGAGCCGGGTGACACCCCGTGCGTGGCCGCCCAGCAGATGCGCCTGCAACGCCATGACCGTGCGGCTCCAGGTGGTGACGGTGGCGACGGTGGCTACGCCGGTGCTGCCGTGACAGGTGGCGGCCAGGTCGATCGCCTGGTTGGTGCTGGTGTATCGCGACCGCTCGGGGCCGGAGGTGGCCGTGACGACCAGATCTGCCCCGGCGTCGCGGACAGCGGCCGCGGCCCGTGCCGCTTGTTCCCGGTCGGCCTCGCGCGGCACCACGTAGGCTCCCAGTATCGGCGCCCCCCGGGCGTTCAGGATGAGGTCGCGCACAGGTCACCGCCTAGGCCGTTCAGGATCTCGAGCGCCAGCTGCACCGCCAGGCGATCAGTATACGAACCCAGATCCACCCCGGCGATCTCCGCTGCCCGGCGGAGCCGGTACGCGACGGTGTTCGGGTGGGTGTGCAGCAGCGCCGCCGCCCGCTGCGGGCTGCCGTTCTCCCGGAAGTACACGGCGAGCGTCGCACCGAAATCGGTGCCGTTGGCCCGGTCGTAGTCGAGCAGGTCACCCAGCACGTGCCGGGTGAATCGGCCCAGCTCCGCGACGTCACGCACCTGGGCCAGCAACCGGTGCACGCCCAGGTCGGCGAAGACGACGACCTCGGACAGTCCCGGGAAGGTTCGCCCGATGTCCACCGCGCGCCGGGCTTGTTCGTAGGAGGTGCTGATCCGGGCCGCACCGGTGTGTGGATCGCTCAGGCCCGCGACGATCCGGATCCCGGGGAAGCGCGCGGTGACCGTTTCCCGGCACAACTTCGCCAGGCCGCCGAGTCTGCGCGCGAGGCCCGCGTCGTCGTCACCCGGTACCAGGGTGACGACCTCGGTACCGCGGTTGACGACCGTCGCGGTCGGCCAGCGAGCGGTGATCAGGTGCTCGACGAGATCGGTGACCGCAGGCGCCGGCGCCCCCTCGGGCGAGTCCACCGCGATCAGCAGCACTCGCTGGCGATGCCCCGGTTCGATGCCCAGATGCCTTGCCCAGCCGTCGATGTCGGCCGCGGTGCGATCCCCGACCAGGACCAGCCCGTCGAACAGTTCGCGGCGTGCGCGCCCCGCCGCGATGGCGACGACCCGGCGGCGCCCCAGAATCACGGCACTGACCATGGCCGCGTGCTCGGTCACCATGATGCGGGTGTCCTCACCGGTCTCGTCCGCGTCGTGTCCCGCGGTCAGGAGGTAGGCCACGGCGTCGTTGCCCACCAGGATCGGCGCGACGACGAGTGAGACGGCCCAGGCGCCGAAGGCTGGTAGGGAGAGTGCGCGGCGCATCTGCGCGGCGGCGGAGATCAACTGCGACACCGTTTCCCGGTCCTCGTCCAGCGCCGTGGCCAGCAGATCGGCTTCGTCGGGTTCGGGGCCGCCGCTGAGCTCCAGCACCGACAGCGAATCGTCCACCACCGCGGCCCACACCCCGGCACGACCGGCGACCAGGGCGACGATCTGACCGAGATCGCCATCGGCCGTCGCCACACTGGACAGCTCGCTGCACAACGCCACGATCTGATGCAGGTCCATCACCGTGCTGTCCGGAACGCTCATCGGCACTTCTCTCCCCGGTGGACAGCACCCGGGCTGATCGCGCGGCGCTCCCGGACGTGGGTTGGTCCTGACTTTGATACCACCGAACGAAGCCGCAGGCCACTGCGCAGGGCATTTGTGCCCGAACACAATTCGCCGGGCGCTGGTCTTGGCGTCGAGGACCGTGTGCCGGGGATGTCCGCCTTGCGATCCTGAGCCGGGCGCCGGAGATATCGCCCGGCGCATCCCGTCGAAGGAAGGAACAACGTGGGTGAGGCAGTGCAGGAAAGCCTTCAGGCGGCGATCGAGCGGGTGGGCAACCCGGTCGAACTCATGCGTAACCAGGCGCGCCGTGCCTTCTCGCACGGATTCGGTTTCGTCCCGGCCGAATTCACCAACTGGCGGGAGGAAGCCCTGGCGTGGCACACCTCGTGTGTGCTGATGGATCAGTCGCACCACATGGTCGACCTGTTCGTCGAGGGCCCGGATACCGTGCGGCTGCTGGAGCACCTGGGCGTGAACAGCTTCGCCACGTTCGGCGACAACAAGGCCAAGCAGTTCGTGGCCGTCAACAACGACGGGCACTACATCGGCGACTGCGTCCTGGTGGGGTTGAGCGACCGGTCGGCCGATCTCGTGGGTCGCCGCACCGCGCTGGACTGGGTCGAATACAACGCGCTGACCGGCGACTGGGACGTGACGGTCGAGCGTGACCCGCAGTCCGTCGAGCGCGGTGGACTGCCGCCCAAGCTCTACCGCTACGAGATCCAAGGCCCCGCGACCGCGTCCCTGGTGGAGAAACTCACCGGGGCGCCGATGCCCGAGGTGCGGTTCTTCGGCATGACCGCCTTCACCATCGCAGGCAAGCACGTGCGGGCCATCCGCCACGGCATGGCCGGACAGGTCGGATTCGAGCTGTTCGGTCCCTGGGCGGACGGGCCCGCGGTGCGGGCGGCGATCCTGGACGTGGGCGAGGAATTCGGGATGAAGCAGGTCGGGTCGGTGGCCTACTCGACGGCGAATCTGGAATCGGGATGGATCCCGGGCCCCATGCCCGCCATCCACACCGACCCGAGCCTGACCGGCTATCGCCAGTGGCTCCCCGCGAACAGCGCGGGTTCGCTTGCGGGCAGCCTCTTCTCGCGGAATGTCGCCGATTACTACGTCACCCCCTACGACCTGGGCTACGGACGACACGTCAAGTTCGACCACGAGTTCGTGGGGATGGACGCTCTGCGTGCGCGGGCCGAGGGACCGCAGCGGCACAAGGTGACTCTGGTGTGGCACCCCGAGGACGCCGGGCGCATCTTCTCCTCGCTGTGGACGCCGGGGCCCACCTACAAGTACTTCTCGCTGCCCAAGGCGCGGTACGGCCAGTTCCAGATGGACGAGGTGCTGGTCGGCGGTCGGCGGGTGGGCATCTCGATGGACTGTGGATACGTCGTGCGTGATCAGGCCGTCGTATCGCTCGCGGTCGTCGACGAGGAGTTCGCGCGCCCGGGGACCGAAGTACGCGTGGTGTGGGGTGAGGATCCGGTGTCGGACAAGCCTGCCGTGGAGCCGCACGACCAGGTCGAGATTCGCGCCACCGTCGAGGCCGCCCCGCTGGACAGCTTCGCCCGCACCCGTTACCGCGGCGCGCAGTCATGAGCGGGCACGAGATCTCGTTGCTGACGGATTTCTCCCTGGAGATCACCGGAAAGGACATCGACCGGCTGACCGCGGCCGCGGCGCACATCCCCCGGGGAACGCGGGTGCACCTGACCTACCTGGACAGCGAGGATCTGGAGACGCGGGTCAAGGCGGCCGGTGTGTGCCGGGCCCTCGAACTGATCCCGGTGCCGCACGTCGCGGCCCGGCGGCTGCGGTCACCCGACGAGCTCGAGGAGTTCCTGGCGGGCCTCGCCGACGTGTCCGCCGCCGACCGGCTGTTCGTGGTCGGCGGTGATCCGGCGGTCCCGTTCGGGCCGTACCCGGACGCGTTGTCGGTGCTGAAAAGCGCTGTGCCGCAACGATTCGGCATGGCCGAGGCGGGCATCGCCGGATATCCGGAAGGTCATCCCGACATTCCCGCCGACGTGCTGTGGCGGGCGCTGGAGGACAAGGCCGCACTGCTGGCGGAGATGGGGCTGGGAGGCTCGGTGGTCACCCAGTTCGGCTTCGACTCGGACGCGGTCCTGGACTGGGTCGAACAGGTCCGGGCGCGGGGGATCACGTTGCCGATCCGGGTGGGTGTGCCGGGCCCGGCGGGCATCCGCCGCCTGGTGCGGTACGCGACCCGGTTCGGGGTGGGCACGAGTGCCGGGATCGTGCGCAAGTACGGGTTCTCGCTCACCAACCTCATGGGTACCGCGGGGCCGGACCGGTTCCTGCGGGATCTGGCTCGGCGGTGGGAACCGCAACGGCACGGTGACGTGCGGATCCATTTCTACAGTTTCGGGGGAGTGGAAGCCACGGTGGAGTGGATCGCGGACTTCACCGCACGTCTCGGCGAGGAGGCGGTGTCGTGACGGCGGTGCAGGATGTCCGGCCCGCCACCGCGACGATCGGCAGGCGGGAACCCTTGGCATCGCTCACGGTGCAGGGGCTCGATCGGCCGGGCATCGTCGCGGCGGTGACCGATGTGCTGAGCAGGCACGGCGCGAACATCGTGTCGCTGGACCAGTATTCCGATGATCCCAGCGGCGGCGCGTTCTTCCAGCGGACGGTGTTCTCCGCGCGGGATCTGCCCGAGGTGCTGCCCGCGGTCCGGCAGGATCTGGACACGGTGCTGCGCGAGGGATTCGACCTCGAATTCACCCTGCGCGACCTGGCGGTGCGCAAGCGGGTGGCGATCTTCGCGTCGAAGTCGGAGCACTGTCTGCTGGATCTGCTCTGGCGGCACCGGCGCGGTGAACTACCCGTATCGGTGGCGATGGTCGTGTCGAACCACGCCGATACCGCGGCCGAGGTGCGTGCGTTCGGGGTCCCGTTCTTCCATGTGCCCTCCGCCGGGCCGGACAAGTCCGCCGCGGAAGCCGAGCACCTGCGCCTGCTGCGCGGAAACGTCGACTTCGTCGTTCTGGCCAGGTACATGCAGATCCTGTCGG
Source organism: Nocardia coffeae (assembly GCF_019890715.1). Lineage (NCBI taxonomy): Bacteria > Bacillati > Actinomycetota > Actinomycetes > Mycobacteriales > Nocardiaceae > Nocardia > Nocardia coffeae. The sequence continues at coordinate 279,894 of NZ_JAINZY010000010.1, forward strand.
GAGATTTCATCGACCGCGTCGGCGTGCCGATCATCAACATCCACCATTCGTTCCTGCCCGCCTTCGTCGGCGCCGGGCCCTACCTGAAGGCCAAGGAGCGCGGGGTGAAGCTGGTCGGCGCGACGGCACACTACGTGACCGAGGATCTGGACGAGGGTCCGATCATCGAGCAGGACGTGGTGCGCGTATCGCATGCGGACAGTGCCGCGGAACTGCAGCGTCGCGGGGCGGATGTGGAGCGCGCGGTGCTGTCCCGGGCTGTGGCCTGGCATGCGCAGGACCGGGTTTTCCGGCAGGGCAACCACACGATCGTCTTCGCGTGAAGGGGGTTCGGGTGACGCGATGGATCGATGGCACGGGCGCGGCGCGACGGATCCGGGAGCGGGTCGCGCAGGAGATCACGACGTCGTTCACGCCGGATACCGCGCCGGGGCTGGCCACGGTTCTGGTGGGGCAGGACCCGGCGAGTGCGGTGTACGTGGCGAGCAAACGACGGACGGTGCGCACGCTGGGCATGCGTGATCTGCACCGGGCGGTTCCGTCGAGCGCCTCGCAGCAGGAGATCGCGTCGGTCATCGACGCGCTGGCCGAGGATCCGGCGGTGTCCGGGATCCTGCTGCAACTGCCGCTGCCCGCGGGGCTGGACGCGGCCGCGTTGATCGATCGGATCCCGATGGTCAAGGACGTCGACGGGCTGACGACGCTCAGTGCCGGATTGCTGGCGCGTGATCAGTTCGGGCTGCGGCCGTGCACACCGGCCGGTGTCATCGAGTTGCTGGATTCCGAGAAGGTCACCCTCGCCGGTGCGAACGCCGTCGTGGTGGGCCGATCGGATCTGGTGGGCAGGCCGATGGGGCAGATGCTGATGAACCGGGATGCCACGGTCACGGTGGCGCACAAGGGCACTGCGGACCTGGCCGCGGTGACCCGCGCGGCCGACGTGCTGGTGGTCGCCACCGGGGTGCGCGGACTGATCGGGCCGGAGCACGTGAAACCCGGCGCCACGGTGGTCGATGTCGGAATCCACCGCACACCCGAGGGATTGGCCGGTGACGTGCGTGCCGACGAACTCGTGGGCCACGCCGATCGGCTCACTCCGGTGCCGGGCGGAGTCGGCCCCATGACGATCGCGATGCTCATGGCCAATACGGTCCGGGCCGCCGAGTGGGCGCGCGAGTTCAGCTGATTATTTTGTGCGACAACGGAAAGGCCGGCCCATGGGCATCATCGACACGAACAGGCAACGACGCCTCGGCGGCAGGGGCGTCCGGCCGGGCATCGTGATCCCCGCGGTACTCGCACTGTGCTCGAGCCTGCTCGCGGCCTGCGGTTCCGGCGAGGCCGACGGCGCCACGAAGGTGACCGTCGGCGTCGCGGACACGATCTTCGACGCGCCGCTACGGGTGGCCGACGCGAAGGGGTACTTCCGTGCGGCAGGGCTGAAGGTCGAGTTCGTCGACCTGCCCTCGTCGCTGGATGCTGCTGCGCTGGAATCGAACTCCGTGCAATTCCTCAACTCCAGCCCGACGACCTTCATCAACGCGGTGAACCGGAAGATCCCGCAACTCGCCGTGTCCATGGACGGTGCGGGTGCCCCGCTCGGTCTGATCGTCAGCACGAAATTCGCGGCGGCGCACCATCTCACCGGCAGCACACCACCCGCGCAGGTGGCCGCGGCGTTGCGGGGATCCACCGGCGGCGCGAGTTCGACCACCACGCAGGGACAGGCGGGCATCTTCCTGCGGGAGTACGGGGTGTCCCCGGGCACCGTTCGCTACGTGTCCCTGCCGAGCCCGGCGGCCGACAAAGCGGCACTGACCAGAAATCAGATCGACTGGTTCGTCACCTCCGAACCCACTCCGCTGGCGGTGCAGCACGACGGTGACGGGGTCGTGGTGGCGGGTCCGGACACCGTGCCCGCGTGGTCGGTGCCCCGGACCGGGTACGGCCAGATCGTCGCGGTGCGGAAGGACTATGCCACCGAGAACGCCGCGCTGGTGCGTCGTTTCGTGCGGGCGGTCCAGCAGGGCAGCGCGTACATCCGCGGTCACGAGTCCGACGTGGTGGACATCGTGAAGTCGACGTTCTCCACCATGGCCGATCCGGTCCTGCTCGCGAGCCTGCGGCAGGTGGACTGGCCCGAGACCGGCGCGATGAGCGTCGACGGATGGAACACCAGCATGGACTTCATCGAGAAGACGAACGCGGTCCCTCGGGGCGCCAAGCTACCGCCGACCAGTTGGACCAACGAGTACCTGCCGAGCTGACCCTGCTCCGGGAGGGCGGTTACCCGGTCACAGTACGGTCCGCCGAGAGAACATCTGCGGCACTGCTGGTTTCGGCACGCTGCGGGAAGTGGTGCTTCACCGAGAAAATGGGAAGGTTCTCCCGGCGAATAAATAAAATCACGGCGATTCGAACGAATTATGCCCAAGGAATTCCGGTCCGAGGAAACGGATTTATTCAAATCGTCATGATTGCAACAGTGGCCGTGCGTCAGGGCTCATGCTCCCGCGGCCAAACGTAGGTGCGGTGAAAGCAGTGGGCGTAATGCGTCCGCGGCAATCTTCGCCGTCGCCGCGGGCAGGCCCGGACGTGCCCCCACAGACAGGTGCAATGGTTTGGCGGCGGGGAGGTCGGAGCGCGGAACGAGCCCTTCGGGCGTCTGTCCGAGTGTGGCCAGCAGCGCCACTCCGACGCCCGTCGCGACCGCTGCGTGCACGCCGCCCAGCTGCGGCGCCTCGGCGCGGATCGACGCGGGGAGGTCGACCTCGGACAGGGTCTCCAAGGCGCGGCTGCGCAGTGCGCAGGGACTGTCGAAGGCGACGATCGGCACCGGATGGGGCCGGGGCGGGAGCTGCCAGCCCGGGGCGGAATACCAGGTCAGCTCCAGCTCGCCGACGCGGATCACGTTCGGATCGTCGCTGTTGAGCAGCAGTGCGAGGTCGATCCGGCGGCTCGCGAGGCCCTCCCGCAGAGCCATGCCGCGGTCGATTCGGAACCGGAACGACAACCGCGGGGCCGCGCGTTCGATCGCGGTCGCGAGGGCCGGTAGCAGCTGTGCGGCGGCGTGTTCGGTCGACCCGATCGTGATGGCGCCCTCGGCCTCGGTGCCGAAGCGGCGCAGCGCGTCGTCGTGCAGGTCGAGGATCTGCCGGGCCACGACGAGGAGTTCGTCGCCGTCGGGGGTGAACCGCGAGCCGCGGCCGTACCGCTGTACCAGCCGGCGGCCGACCGCATCCTCCAGTCGGCGCACGTGCTGGCTGACCGCCCCCTGACTCAGGTGCAGATGTGTCGCCGCTCGCTGGAAACCGCCGCAATCCGCGATTGCCACGAAGCTTCGCAACGGAGCGATGTCGAGATTCTTTTGCATGATTCTCACGATTATGCCCTCTCATTACGAATCGTGATGGTTCTCATCATGAATGCTCGTTGGATAGGCCGCGCGAATTCCCGTAATTTCGATGAGGCAGGAAATCAATGGGATGGAGCGGCGTGCGAAGCAGACGGCAGATTCATCTGGGCGCCGTTCCCTACGGGACCGGTGGTCCGGGCACTCATACTCTCTGGCTGGATCCGGAAATTCCCGGCGACGCGAGCGTGAACATCGACTGGTTCACCGATATGGCGCGACTGGCGGAGCGTGGCCTGTTCGATCTGGTGTTCATCGTCGACAGCCAGTTCATCACGCCGTATTCGCCGCCGCACTACCTCAACCGCCTGGAGCCGTTGACGCTCCTGAGCGCGCTGGCGGTGCAGACCCGCCGGATCGGGCTGGTCGGCACGGCGACGACGAGCTTCAACAGCCCGTTCAACCTGACGCGCAGGCTGGGTTCGCTCGACCTGATCTCGCGCGGTCGCGCGGGGTGGAACGTCGTGACGACCGGTGATGCGGGCACCGCGCGCAACTACGGGCTCGACGAGCACTACGACTACGACACCCGATACGGGCGAGCGCAGGAATTCGTCGAACTCGCTCGGGCGCTGTGGGATTCGTACGAGGACGACGCCTTCGTGCGGGACCGGGCGACCGGGCGATTCCTCGACCGCAGCAAGCAGCATCGGCTGGACCACGACGGCGCCTTCTTCCGGGTGCAGGGTCCGCTCAATCTGGTCCGCTCGCCGCAGGGGCACCCGGTGATCTTCCAGGCGGGCGACTCCGATCAGGGGCGAGACCTGGGAGCGAGCGTCGGCGAGGGCATCTTCACCCACGCCGCCGACATCCCTGCCGGGCAGGCGTTCTACAACGACATCAAGGGCAGGGCGGCACAGCGTTTCGGCCGCGACCCCGACCATCTGCTGATCCTGCCCGGCGTGAAGATCGTGGTGGGCGACACCGACGCGGACGCGCGGGAGATCGAGGCCGCGAACCACGCGGCAGACCACACGTTCACCGCGGCGCTCGAGGAGTTCGGGCGACCCTTCGGATGGCACGACTTCACCGGTTACGACCTCGACGCGCCGTTCCCGGCCGAGGCGCTGGTGCACGGCGAACGCTCCTTCTACACCCAGGCCAAATCGATCACCGAACGGGCCCAGCGCAACGGATGGACACTGCGGCAGGCGGTCGAGGCCACCCGCGAGCGGCGCAAGAGCGAGTTCGTCGGCTCCCCGGAGACGGTCGCGGACAAGCTCATCGAGTGGTGGCAGGCCCGCGCGTGCGACGGCTTCAACATCGCCGTCGACCATCCCGCCAACTTCCGCCGGGTCGTCGAGGAGGTCGTGCCGATCCTCCAGGAGCGCGGCGTGTTCCGCACCGAGTACACCGCGCAGACCCTCCGCGGTCACCTCGGCCTGCCGGTCCCGCCGAACCGCTACAGCGCGGCCGTCTGACGCCGCCGGGTACACCCGTCGCCCTCCCGAGAAGGAACCAGCTCCGTCCATGTCTCTCAGCGTTCAGCGGACCGATCGCTCCGCTCCCGTCACCGTCAGCCGCCGGGCGATGCTCCGGCTCGGCCTCGGCGCCGGCGCCCTCTTCGCCCTCGGGGCCTGCAGTGATGCCGGTGCGGGTTCCGTCGGCGGCGGCGGTCCGGGCACCGTGTCGTGGGCCTGGCAGTTGCCGACCACCTGGGACCCGGTGACCTCCTCCGCCGGCTCCGACGTCACTATGCTTTCGCTCGCCTACGACGCGTTGACCGCGTTGGACGGCGACGGCAACGCGGTCGGGTGGCTCGCCGAGAAGTGGTCCTACAACCAGGACGGCACCCAGGTCACGTTCACCCTCCGCCCCGGGCTGAAGTTCTCCGACGGCTCGCCACTGGACGCCACGGCGGTGGCCAAGTCCATCCAACGCGGGCGATCCGCGCCGGGCTCCCTCATCGCCCCGCAGATCGCCGACCTGAAACGGGTTGCGGCGCAGGGAGACCTGGATGTCGTCATCGATCTGACCGGGACCAACTACCAGTACCCGCTGCTGCTCGCCGGAAAGACGGGCATGGTGGTCAACCCCGCGGTGTTCGAGAAGGACGCGCATGCTCTCGCGACCCGGCCCGCCGGGTCAGGGCCGTTCACGCTCACCTCCTATGTCGACAACGACCACGCGGAACTGCGCAAGAACCCGCATTTCCACCTCGCGGATCAGATCGGGATCAACCGGTTCCTGCTCTATCCCGCCGCTGACCCGGCGACCGTCGTCGCATCGGTGGCCTCGGGACAGTACGACGTGGCGAAGATTCCGCCCTCGGGCATCAAGGCGGCCCAGGCCAGCGGTCTCGAGGTGCAGGTGCTCGACTCGATGTACGTCGCCGTGCTCGACGTCAACACCTCGAAGCCGCCGTTCGACAACCCCGCCGTCGTCGAGGCGCTGAAGTACGGTATCGACCGCGAGGCGATCAGGAAGATCGCCAACTTCGGCATCGGCGACGTCGACTATCAGCCCTTCCCGCAGGGGTACGTCGGCTTCAACCCGGCGCTGACGCGAGCGTTCGCCTACGACCCCGCCAAGGCGCGCAAGATCCTCGCCGATGCCGGGCTGTCCGGCAAGGTGCGCTCCACGTTGTCGGCGGCGGCCCCGATTCCGGCTGCGGTGGAACAGATTCAGGCCCAACTCGCGGAGATCGGGATCGAGCTCACCATCGACCCGGTGCCGACGTCGCAGTGGACGCAGATCGTCTACCTCAATCGCGGCAAGGCGCTCGGTTACGACGGTTTCGCGGGCCGGGAGTCGCCGGTGCAGGCGTTCCAGGTCCTGTTCAGCTCCACCGGACTGATGAATCCGGCGCGGTCGGGCGACCCGGAGCTGGTCGCGCAGTTGGCGAAAGTCGCCGCGACCCCGACCGATGCTCCGTCGTACCCCGCGACCCTGCAGGAGGCGACGCGCATCGCGGTCACCCGGTTCCCCAACACCTTCCTGTACGAGGTGCCCAGCATCCTCGCTCGACGCAAATCGCTTGCGCCGCTGAAACAACACCCGAGTCTGCTCCGTTGGGAAGGGGTTCCCGCATGACGGCAGTGACATCGGTGCCCGGCGATCCGTCGGTCGCCTCGAGGCGCACGCCCTTCAGGCTGTTGGCCCCGGTTCGCCGGTTCGCGCGCCTGCTCCTCACCTCGGTCACCGTGCTGTTCCTCGCGTCGGTGATCACGTTCGCGCTGGGTGCGTTGAGCAAGAACAACCCCGCTGCCGTGGTGCTCGGCGAGACCGCGACGCCGCAGGACATCGCGCGGCTGAACCATCAGTTCGGGCTCGACCGGCCGCTCGTGGTGCGCTACCTCGATTGGGTCCGGGCCGCGCTGCACGGGGACCTCGGGCAATCGTGGTTCACCACGGTCCCCGTCGCGCGGTCGGTGCAGCTCGCGTTTCCGGTGGATCTGTCGATCGCGTTGTACGCGTTGGTACTTGCGCTCGTCCTGGGTTTCGGCGCCGGAATCGCCGCTGCCGCGCGACCCGGCGGACCGGCCGACCGGATCGTCACCGTCGTCTGCTCGGTGCTGGCCACGATGCCGCCCTTCGTCATCGGCATCGCGCTGATCGTGCTGCTGGCCGTGAAGGCCCGCCTCTTCCCGGCCGGCGGTTACTCGCCGTACGCCATCGACCCGGTGCACTGGCTGCGCTACGCCACGCTGCCCGCACTCGCTCTGGCGCTCGAGGTCGCGGCGAACATCGCGCGCCAGCTGCGCACCTCCCTGGTGACCGCGCAGGGGGAGAACTACGCCATCGGCGCGCGCATGCGCGGATACAGCAGGGGCCGAGTGCTTTTCGGCCACGTGCTGCGCAACGCCGTCGCGCCGACGCTCGCCGTCGTGACCAATGCGCTCCCGCTGATCATGGGCGGCGCCGTGATGACCGAGAAGCTGTTCAACCTGCCCGGAGTCGCTCAGTTGGCGTTGCAGTCCGCCCAGCGCGGCGACGTGCCCGTCGTGCTGGGCACGCTGCTGGTCACCTCCGCCGTCGTGTTGCTCGGCACCTTGGCGCTCGGCGCGCTGCAGATCCTGCTCGACCCCGCCGCACGCCGCGGCACCGCCTCAGGAGGCCGACGATGACGACGCTGCGCAGACTCTTCTCGATCCCCAGCGCGCGAGTTTGTCTGGTGATCCTCGCGGCGGTGTTGTTCCTCGCCGTTTTCGGCACGGCGCTGGCGCCCTACGACGCGCTGCGCCAATCCCCGGAGATCCTGCAGGGTCCCAGCGCCGCCCATCTGCTGGGCACCGACTACGTCGGCCGCGACGTCCTCAGCCGCCTGATGGCCGGAACGCGGCTGTCGGTCGTCGGCGCGCTGGAAGTGGTCCTGGTCGGACTGTGCCTGGGCGTGCCCACCGGTCTCGCGTCCGTGTGGGCGGGGCGGGCAGGTGAGTGGTTCGCGCTGCGCATGTCCGAGACGCTGACCGTGCTGCCCTTCACCGTCTTCACCATCGCGGTGGCCGCGACTCTCGGAAACGGCATGAGCCAGGCCATGATCGCGGTCGGGATCCTGTCCGCACCGACCTTTTTCCGGATCAGCCGCGCCGTCACCCTCGGCCTGCGCACTACTCAGTACGTCGAGTCCGCCGAGTTGATGGGTGCGTCCACCTGGTGGATCCTGCGCACGCACATGTGGAGCAAGGTGCTGCCGAACGTCGCCGTGGCAGCGGCACAGGCCACCGGCGCCGCGCTGCTGATCATCGCCTCGCTCGCCTTCCTCGGCGTCGGCGTGACGCCGCCGACCCCGACCTGGGGCGGCATGCTGTCCTCGGACCTCGGCTACCTGGAACTACAGCCGTGGGCCCCGCTGCTCCCGGGCATACCGATGATGCTCACCGTCGGCGCCCTCAACATCCTGGCCGACTGCGTCCGCGAGGCAGGCTCCGATGCGCCTCGCGCGCGGCGCGGCCTGTTCGCGCGGCTGCTCGGCCGCACCCCGTCGACCCCGGCGGTCGCGGCGAATCCCGCATTCCCCACCAAGGAGCTCGACCGTGTCACTGCTTGATGATCCGACCACCGGCGTCGACCGGCCGGTGCTGCGCGTCGACGGCCTGAACGTCGATGTCGCCGACGGCCGACGGGCCCTGCGGGACGTGTCCTTCGAGATCCGGCAGGGGGAGACCGTCGCCCTGGTCGGCGAGTCGGGGTCCGGCAAGACGCTGACCTGCCGCGCCGTCCTCGGGCTGCTGCCGCCCGGCGTCACGATCGAGGTCGGCGACGTCACGCTGGGCGCGGGCGAGTCCGCGGTCGAGCTCACCGGCGCCCGGCCCGCCACCTGGAAACGGTTGCGCGGCAACCGGATCGCGGCGGTCTTCCAGGATCCCGGCTCGTACCTCAACCCCTCGCTGACGATCGGCCACCAGGTCGCCGAACAGCTGCGCGTGCGCGGCGGCCTGCCCCGTCGCGCCGCCCGGGAGCGCAGCCGAGAGTTGTTGCGCGAGGTCGGGATTCACGATGCGGAGCGCGTGGATCGGCTGTATCCGTTCCAACTCTCGGGAGGCATGTTGCAGCGGGTGCTGATCGCCATCGCGATCTCGCTCGGCCCGGAACTGCTGATCGCCGACGAGGCCACGACCGCGCTGGACACCGTCGTCCAGGCCGAGATCCTGGACCTGCTCGACCGGCTGCAGCGCAGCCATCGGCTCAGCCTGCTGTTGGTGACGCACGACCTGGCCGTCGTCGCGCGGACGAGTCACCGCGTCATGGTGATGTACGCGGGTGAACTCGTCGAGAGCGGGCCGACCGAGGAGGTCCTGCGCGATCCGCGCCACCCGTACACGCAGGCCCTGCTGCGCGTCGCGTCGCTGGGCGACTGGTCGCGGCGCACTCTGGAGACGATCGACGGGCAACCGCCGGCCGCGGGCGAGGAGATCACCGGCTGCCGTTTCGCCGCGCGGTGCGCGCATTCCGGGCCGGGCTGCGCCGAGGGCGTGATCCCGTTCCGTGAGGTCCGTCCCGGACATCTCGCGCGGTGCGTCCGGGATCGGGTGGCCGCATGAGTACCGCGGTTGCCGCACCACTGCTGCGGGTCACCGACCTGTCCGTGACCTACGGCGTGCCGCGTAGGGGAGTGGGCCTGGGCACCGGCGCGGCGCTGCGTGGCGCGAGCCTGGAGGTGTACCCGGGCGAGATCGTCGGGATCATCGGCGAAACCGGTTCGGGCAAAACGACATTGGCTCGCGCGACCGTCGGGCTGACTGCTCCGGCGGGCGGAACCATCGAGTTCGACGGCCGGGATCTGACCAGTCTGCGCGGCCGCGAACTGCGCAAATTCCGGCGACAGGGCCGGATCCAGTTGGTGTTCCAGGATCCCCTGCGCTCACTCGACCCCGATCTCACCGTCGCGCGTCTGGTCGGCGAGCCGCTCGAGGTGGCGGGCGGGCGCGACGCTACCCGCGGCGAGCGGATCGACCGGGCGCTGCGTGCGGTCGGGCTGGATCCCGACGTGGTGCGTGACCGCCACCCGCGCGACCTGTCGGGAGGCCAGCGGCAGCGGGTGTCCCTCGCGCGCGCCATCGTGACCGAACCCCAGTTGCTCATCTGCGACGAGCCGGTCAGTGCCCTGGACGTCTCCAACCGCAACCTGGTGCTGAACCTCCTGGACCGGTTGCGGCGCGACCTCGGCCTCGCGGTCGTGATCATCGCGCACGACCTGTCCTCGCTGGCCGGTATCGGCGACCGGGTGGCGGTGTTCTACCGGAGCCGACTGGTCGAGCAGGGAAATCTGCACGAAGTCCTGACGCGACCGGCCCACCCGTACACCGCGCTGCTGGTCGCGTCCGCGCCGAGCCTCGGGGAACAGTCCGCGATCCGGCCCGACGACGTCCGCGTCGATCGCGAGGCCGGCGCGTCGTATCCCGACGGCTGCGTGTTCGCCGACCGATGCCGATTCGCGTTCGCCGACTGCGCAACTCAGCCACCGTTGCGCGAGGTGGGGCAGCGGTGGTCCGCCGCCTGCCACATCGCCGCCCGGTGGCCCGCCGAGACATCCGAGAACATCCACATCCGGCCGGGTGACACCGGCACACTCACGAAGGGCGACCGATGAGCTACGACGATGTCGAGATCCTGGGCATGATCGGCACCGCCGACGCCTCCGAGACGCGGGCGGGCGACGGAGCGGTGATCGACCCCGACTACACGATCCGGTTCGCCCGTGCCCACGAGGACGGCGGATTCGACCGAGTGCTCATCGGATACGGCTCCGGCTGGCCCGAGGGCTCCCAGGTCGCGGCCGCCGTGGCCGCGCACACCGAACGACTCGGCCTGCTCGTGGCGCACCGGCCCGGCGTCGTGCACCCCACGCTCGCCTCACGCATGTTCACCACGCTCGACCAGTTCTCCGGCGGGCGCGTGGCCCTCAACATCGTCACCGGAAGCACCGACCTGGAGCAGCGTCGCGAGGGGGACTTCCTCCCGCACGACGAGCGCTACGCGCGGACCGGCGAATACCTCGAAATCCTGCGCGCCGCATGGGATACCACCGGACCCCGCGACTTCTCGGGCGAGTACTACCGATTCGAGGGATTCCACCCGCAGGTCCATCCGCACGAGGGCAGGCACCTCGAGCTGTTCTTCGGCGGCAGCTCCCCGGCGGCGTACTCGGTCGGCGCCCGGCATGCCGACACCTACATGCTCTGGGGTGAGCCGCTGCGTGAGACGGCCGAGCAGATCGCCACCGTCACCGACCGTGCGGTGGCTGCGGGCCGCGACCGCCGCCCCCGGATCTCGGTGTCGTTCCGGCCGATCCTCGGGCCCACCGACGACGCCGCCTGGGAACGGGCACACCGGATCCTGGACACCATCACCACCGGCGTCGGCGGGGCGCACAACCTGCGCGCCAACCAACTCCACCCGCGCGGCGCCGATCCGCAGAACGCGGGCTCGCAGCGGCTGCTGGCCGTCGCCGAGCAGGGCGAGCTGCACGACCGGTGCCTGTGGACCCCGACCGCGAAGGCGGTGGGCGGTGGCGGCAACTCCACAGCGCTGGTGGGTTCGCCCGAGACGGTGGCCGCGGCCCTGCTCGACTACATCGAGATCGGGGTGGACACCGTGCTGATCCGCGGGTACGACCCACTCCAGGATGCGATCGACTACGGCCGGGACCTGCTGCCGCTGGTTCGGCAGGAACTGGCCCACCGCAAGGCAACTCGCCCCGACCGTGCCGCGGTCTAATCCCGACCAGGACCCCCGATCCCACACCGAGGAGCTGGAATGACCCGACCCCCGATCGTCGCGGTGCAGACCGACGTACCCGAATTGGCGGCGTTCGCCGACACCGTCGCGCAGCTGATCGACGACATCACCGACGAGCGCGCGCTCACCACGGCCATCCGCGACGAACTCGCCGCCGTACTGGCCGCGGGTTTCGACCTGCCCGCGGACAAGACGCGACCCGATCCCGACCACTACGTCATGTATCCGCTGCACGTCGCGCCGGACGGGGCCTTCTCCATCGCCAGCGCGGTGTGGAACGTCGGCCAGGGGACTCCGGTGCACGGCCACGAAACCTGGGGTGTCGTGGGAATCCATCGCGGCACCGAGGTCGAGACCCGGTTCGGGAAGCCCTCGGCCGAGAACGTGCCCCTGGTCGCGGCGGGCACCTCGGAGTGGACCCGCGGCCAGGTGACGGTGTGCTGCACCACCGACGACGACGTGCACCAGGTGCGCTGCGGCGGCGACGAGCCGGTGATCGGAATCCACGTGTACGGCGCGGACATCGGGACCTTGCCCCGGCGGTCCTACAACCCGGAAACCGGTGCGGTGCACTGGTTCACGTCTGCGTGGGCGGCAGGAGCGAGCGAATGACGACAGTGCAGACACACGCGACGACCGGCGTCTGGGACGAGCCCGAGGGCGCCACGCCGCGCGGCACCATCGTTCTGCTCCCCGGGCGCGGTGAGACCGCCGCGTCGTACGCGCGCCTCGGTCGGCGACTCTCCGCCGACGGCTACCGAGTGCGATTCGTCCCGGTGGAACTCGGGGACGTCGCCGGAGCCCGCGCAGCCGTCGAAGAACTGTTGGCGGACGAGTCCCTGCCGACCCCGCGAGTCCTGCTCGGCTCGGACAGCGGTGCCGCGTTCGCGGCCCGTTTCGAGTCGGACCTTCCCGTGGAAGGTGTTGTGCTGGCGGCGATTGCGCTCCCGTCGTCCGCGCAATCAAGCGACGCAGTGGGCGCCGATTGGGCGGACGAGGTCGACGCCCGCACCGCCTGCCCGGTGCACCGCGCCGTGATATCGGCGGACGAGAGCTTCGCCCGCGGCGCGATAACCTCGCCGCTGCCGTGGCAGACGGTAACCATCGGAGGAGCCCGGAACCGCCCGACACTCGCCCTGCACGGCACCGACGACCGCATCACCCCGCTCGCATCGGCACTCGACACCTACGCGCAGGCCACGCACACCGATGTCCGCCTCGTACAGGGTGGCCGACACGACGTGCTCAACGATGTCGCGCACCGCTCCGTCGCGGCAACCATCGTGCAGTTCCTCGAGTCCCTGCGACTGGGATCCGATGTCCGGCCGATCGTGACCGCGCTGGACTGAGCGCAGCGTCCGGGGCGACCGGCCGGACACCGCGGACAATTGTTCTGTGCTGGAGCGCTCGTCGTCGGCGAGGACGCAGCAGTTTCCGGTCGACGTCACCGAGGCGCACCGGTTCCGACCGATACGACATCGCGGGTGGACGCAGTTGCGCGGTCTGACCCTCGGTCAGCACACCGAGTTCGGTGATCAGATCGTCCGACCCGCCGCAGAAGACGTGCGGCACCGAATGCGCGGTCACCCCTCCACCCGGGGCGTGCGCGGAAGTTTGGCCAGCAGCGGCGTTTCGCTGTCGGCGTCGGTCGAAATCGTCAGGACGGTAGACAATGACGAATACGGACACGGTCGGTCCGGCTCGATGAACGCACCGTCATCCCCGCACGCGACCACCGCCTTGCTAGGCTGATCGTCCTCGATTGCACGCGCTGGCGAGGGGGTTCATGTGCACGACCGACCCAAGATTGCGTCGTCGAACGCAGGCCACCATGGCCTCGATCTCGATGCGGCGCCGCCAGTTCGATACCAACCGGCGGTCACTGACCCGAAGATCGCGGTTCTGCCGTTTCGCGACCTCCACTGGGAGGACTTCGAACGCCTCGTGCTCGACCTCGCGCGGGTCGACGACAATCTTCAACCGACGGTCCGACGATACGGCGTAGCGGGTCAGGAACAGAGTGGCGTAGACATCGTCGGGTGCGATGCCGACGGCAACAAGCACGCCTATCAAGTGAAGAAAGTCGAAAGGTTCACTCAGAGCCAGGCACGGAAAGCGCTGGAGACCTTTGTCAGCGGAGGTGGCCGGTTCGAGGCCCGCAGTTTCGTCATCGCCACGGCCTGTCCTGGCACTCGCGCTGAGGTGTACGACTTGATCGAGGAATTCCGTAGCGCTCACCCGAGGCTCGGTGTCGATCACATCTGGGATGCGGAATACCTCTCCGCTCGTCTACGCAAGCAGCCTGACATTGTTGGCCGATATTTCGGCGACCAGACCGTCACCCGTTTCTGCGATGTCACACCGATGTCGGCCGCCGCGCTGGTCGGAACGCCGTTGAGCCAGGTACAGGTCGAGAACTTCGGTATACACGAGACGATCCGCGCGGCCACTGGCGGCGGTCCGGAAACAGCTCTGACCCCGTATGTACGTCGTGAATTCGATATTGCTCTCGAGGCGGCGGTATCTCGTGCTGCAGACGGGCACACAACAGTGGTGATCCTGGTCGGGGATTCCTCGACCGGCAAGGGCCGCGCCATCTGGCAGGCGCTACAGGCTCTTCCGCCGAACTGGCGGTTATGGCAGCCTCGAGCCTTCGAGGAAGTGCTCCATAGCGACAGGCCGCTGGCCCCGCGAACAGTGCTGTGGCTCGACGAGGTGAAGAACTTACTGTTGTCGGGTCGATCCGAGCATGATGAACAGGTCGCCGCCGCACTGGCACGGCTTGTGCATGCACCGGCCTCACGGCCAGTACTCGCAATCGGAGCAGCCTGGCACGAACACTGGGTCGGAGTGACCCGGCCGTCGTCACGGCGGAGTGAAGATCGCACCAATACCCGCGCCTTGCTACACAAAGCCCGCATCGAGGTACCCGAATACTTCACCGAAGCAGACATTACTGCCGTGCTGCAAGGCCCAAGCGGGACTGATGCGCGCATGTGCGAGGCTGTCGATCAGGCAGAAGACCACCACATCACTCAGTATCTGGCTGGTGGGTTGTCCCAACTCGAACGGTACGACGACTCTTACCCTGAGGCTCGGGCTGTGCTCCATGCGGCCGTCGATGCAAGGCGACTGGGTGGCCCCAGCTTTTGCCTGGACGAGAAGTTTCTCGCCGCCGCTGCCGAGTCAGCGCTGACTGCGCTGCGACGTGACTTGCTGGCGCCGGACTGGTTCGACGAAGTGATCGCGTACACCAGTGCACCCTGCCGAGGTGCCCGCGGCGTCTTGAGCCGCGCCCGCGCTCGGGGGTTGCCAGGAGGCGAGCATCGAGCGGGATTGCACTTGGCTGACTATCCCGAGCAGGTGATTTCTCAACGCCGAATGTGGGAATCGCCCGGCGAAGGCTTCTGGATCGCGGCCGAACACTTCGTGGTCAGCGTGCGTGATCTCCTCGGCTTGACGCATGCGGCAGTTGCGCGTGGGCTCATCGACGTCGCGATACGGCTGGCGCGGCGGTCCGCGAAGCTTGGTGATGCCCATGGGCTGCTCTACGTCGGCAACCAGATCGCCGCCCACCACCGTGACCATGACCCGGTGCCACTGTTCGAAGCTGCTGCCATCGCAGGTGTGGGTCCAGCCCAAGTGGAGATGGGCATCCGGTGTGAAGACTTGGGGCAGCTCGACGACGCCGAACACTGGTACCGCACGGCTGTCGACAATGGTGATACACCTTCGGCGCGAGTGGGGTTGGGTGCGGTGCTGTGGAAGCGCGGGGACCACCTCGAAGCGCAGCGGCAGTACGAGCACGCTCTGCGCAACGGCGATACCAAGGCGGTGGAGTATCAGGCCCGAAGATTGGCGGTCGACGGTCATCACGAGGAAGCTCTCGAACTCACACGCCTGACTTTCCACGCAGGCAATCGAAACGCGTTCACCGGACTGGCCTGGAGGTACGTGTACACCGACCGCAAGCGGGCGGTCGCAGTGTTGGCCCACGCGCTCGCCGAAGGCGATGGCAACGCGTTACGGGAACTGATGGTCGTGTTCGAAATCGACGGGCGAATGGACAAGGTGCGGTTGCTGTGTGACCGGGCGGTCGAATTGGAGCAGTGGCAGACGCTCGGTGTTGCGGCGCGATTGCTTGCCCAGCACGGTGAATTCGCCACGGCGCGCGGAACCCTATGGCGTGCCTACAACGGAGGATTACGCTACGTGCTCTCCGAGATCGCCGAACTGCACGAGCGCGAAGGTTCGTATGAAATCGCCGAACGCCTGTATCACCGTAGCCTTGACGAGTCCGGTGGCCTTGCCGCACTCAGTCGCCAGCATCAGAAAGGCCGGGCTGGGGTGCCGGTGGCGGTGTTCGGCCTTATGAGAGTTCTGGAGCACTCGGGGCGCGGCGTTGAAGCCGAGGCGGTGGCCGGTCACGCGCCAGCAGCTTACGTTCCGCATCTTGCTGGCCTTCGTGCCGAAGACGGCGACGTTGACGGCGCTTTACGGCTGCTGATGGCTTTGGCTGACGCCGGTGACCCCGACGGCCTCGTCGACGCCGCAAGGATTATGGAGCGATCCGGCGACCCAGCCGAGGCCACACGGTTTCTGGAGCGCGCCCAAAGCGGGGGGTCGGCACTTGCCACCTCCGCACTCAACGATCGCAAGGTGAGGCACCAAAAGGATGCAGAGTCAGGGCCGAACTCGCTGCTATGAGTTGCCGCTCGGCGCCCGTGGCGGTCGGTGTGCCGGTCGTTGCCGGACGGCAGTGCATTCATCCGGCCAGGTAGGACAATCGCACCTGCCGGACGGGGTTGTCGAGGTTGAGGTCGACCATTGCGACCGACTGCCACGTGCCCAGGGCCATTGCGCCGTCCAGGACCGGGATGCTCGCGTAGGGCGCGATCAGGGCGGGCATGACGTGTGAGCGTCCGTGGCCGCGGGAGCCGTGGGCGTGGCGCCAGCGGTCGTCGGCGGGGAGCAGGTCTCGTAGAGCGGCGAGCAGGTCGTTGTCGCTACCTGCGCCGAGTTCGATCAGGGCGATGCCCGCGGTGGCGTGGGGGACGAAGACGTGCAGTAGACCGTCGCGCCCTGCCGCTGCCTCGCGCAGGAAGGCCGCACAATGCGGTGTGAGGTCGTGGACGACTTCGTCGCGCCCGGTCTGCACGTCGATCACCATGCTCTGCATGGCACCATCGTCCTCCTGTCGAGGACTCGGACAGAGGCGAACGTCGAGCAGCGCTGCGGGCGGGCGAAGCTCGGCGGCTTGTCGAACAGGGACGGAGTTCGGAAGTTCGCGGGTCCGCTGGCAGGCGGCCGGGCCGGCGGTCGGCGCATTCGGTGACATTCTGCCCTTGCCCTGACGGGCGGGTTGTGTGCGGATAGGTACTTCTATAGGTATTTCCGCCGCTGTGCGCATGTCCCTGCTCGGTCAGGATTGGCCATCGCCATGTTGTAGGTCGTCTGACGAAGGATCGACGTTGCGCCGTGTAGAAGATAGTGGTCGTGCACCCGTTCAGTGCTGTTCGGGGTGCGCACAGGGCTCGGACGATGGTGTCCGGGCCGGAGACGAGTCTCGGGTCGTCGAGTCGGCCCCGCAGTCGACGCTGACCGTGCAGCGGCCGAACCGGGCCGGTATCGGCACCAGAATCGCCCATCCGCTGCTGCGTGGCACGGTCGGACTCGGATTGTCGACGTTGACCCGGGTCGTCGACCACGGCCGGTTCCGGCAACTGGTGGGTGTGTGCGGCTTGCTCGATCTCCCGGCTGCGGCGCTGGCTGCGCCGAAGGGCACAAAGCGCCGGATGGTGCGGTTCGAGAAGTTCCGGGCCGAATGGTTGTGGCAGGGCGATCGTGATCCGCGGCAGCGGCAAGATTCGGTGCTGCTGTATTTCCACGGCGGCGGGTTCATCTGCGGCGGTTTGAACACTCACCGGCGCATGGTGGCCAAGATCGCCCAGGCCAGCGCGATGCCCGCGTTCAGCGTCGATTACCGGCAGCTGCCGCAGGCGCATCTGACCGAAACGCTCGACGACGCGGTCGACTCGTACCGATATCTGCTGGAGCAGGGTTTCGAGCCCGAGCAGATCATCGTGTCCGGTGACTCCGCCGGTGGCGGCCTGGCTTTCCGCCTCGCGCTGGCCACCCGTGAACGGGGGTTGCCGATGCCCGGTGGCATCTCCGCGATCGCACCGTGGGCCGATCTGGACTCGACCGTGCGCGACGCCCACCCCAACCGGCAACGCGACGCGTACATCCCGGCCGAGGCGCTGGATGTCATCGCCCGTCGAGGTTTCGCCACCGACGGGCCACTCGACCCGGCGTGGTCGCCGGTCAACGGCGATTTCACCGGCCTGCCACCGGTGCTGATCCAGGTCGGCTCCACCGAATGCCTGTTACCGGACTCGCAGATCCTGGCCCGGCGCTGCGCCGAAGCCCGGGTACCGGCGGTGCTGCAGATCTGGGACCGTGCGCCGCACGTCCACCACGCCGGATCGGATCTGCTGTCCGATGCCCGCGCCGCGATCGATGCGCTCGGGCAGTTCCACCAGCAGGTGCTCACCGGCGGGCTTTCCTCGACCGCACTTCCCGACGCAAGTTGAACACGGCGGACGACATGCTGAGATCCCCCTCACCCGAGCGAGTGCCCGCGGTTGCGGGCCGCGGTGGCGGGCAGATCTCGATAACAGGACCCGGCCGGACGGCATCGACGTCGCGATGGCGGCACACGCTCGCCACTGCCCGCCGGTTGTCGCTCGTCGCCGCCCACCGCGTGGCGGGGTTGCTCGCCGCTGTCCTCCGGGGCTATCAAGCGCCACCTCACCCGATGCGCGATCCGTGGCCGCACGCGGTCGACACCGCACAGCGGCAGGCGTCGCGCGCAGGTGACGAACGGTTCCGGATCGTCTTCGACAACGCCGCGATCGCGATCGCCATCGCAGACACCGCGGGCACCCTCCTGGACGTCAACCCCGGCTTGGCCGCGATGATCGGCGTCCCGGCCGAGGAGTTGCGCGGTACTTCGGTCTATCGGTTCGCCCACCCCGATGCCCGCGGCGAGATCTGCACACTGGTCTTCGACACCCTGGTCCCCGCGCGCGAAGGCACCGTGAAACTGGAGCAGCAGTTCGCCCGCACCGACGGCAGCACCGGCTGGGCCGCGTTCGCCATCACCTACGTGAAGGGATCCGCCGGCCAAGCCGACTATCTCCTCGCCGTCGGAGAGGACGTGACCGAGCGGCACCACCTGCACGCCGAACTGCACCAACAGGTGCGACACGATGTGCTCACCGGCCTGCCCAACCGCCGCCACTTCCTCGAACGGCTCGAAACGCTCACCGCCACGGCCACCGATCACGACCGGATCGGACTGTGCTTCGTCGACCTGGACGGCTTCAAACAGATCAACGACCGCTACGGTCACGGCATCGGCGACCGAGTCCTCGCCGCCGCCGCCACCCGCCTGCGCGACAGCCTGCCCACGGGCCAGGACATGATCGCGCGCATCGGCGGCGACGAATTCGTCGTCCTCGTCGCACCCCCAGCCCAGGACCTGCGCGTCACCGCCGTCGCCGACCGGCTGCTGTCCGCACTGTCCACCCCGATCGTCATCGACGAATACGAACTCCAGATATCGGCCAGCATCGGAGCCGTGACAACCCCGGCCGACACCCCCGCCGCAGCCCTCCTGGACGCCGCCGACCGCGCCCTCTACCGAGCCAAGGCCAAAGGCAAGGACCAATGGGTACTCCGCGCACTGGACACCGGAGCAAACGAAGATTCGACCCCGATAGCGAAGTGCAGCGGCCTCGACTCGCAGTACTGACCGCCACGTTCGCCGATATCCGAACACCAGCGAGTGCCGTTGCGGTGCGGATCGGAACCGGTCGAGTGCAGATGTGAACCAGGGCACAAACTGACCAACTGAATTATTTGGTCAGTACGCTCGCTCGGATGAGCGACAACAAGCGGGCACGGGTCCTGGTCGTAGGGATGGGTATCAGCGGGATCGCGACGGCGGCGCGACTACACCGGGCCGGGTGGGATCCGGTGATCATCGAGCGCTCGCCGGAGCGTCGCTCGGGCGGTTACTTGGTGGCACTGTTCGGCGCGGGGAAGGCGGCCGCGCGCCGCCTGGGCCTCCTCGAGCACCTGCATGACCGCGCGTCTTCGCAACCCGGTCTGGATATCGACCGAACCGGCAACGCGCGGTCGGGGATGACGTACGCGGATATGCCCGGCCGACCGTGGCTGATGCTGCGCGGTGATGTGGAGAAGGCAGCGTTCGCCACGCTTCCCGAGGAGGTGCGGGTGCGCTACTCGACGGTGCCGACCGCCATCGTTCAGGACGACGACGGGGTGGATGTGACGCTGCTGGACACGGCGTCCGGCTCGTCCGGGACCGAACGATTCGAGCTGGTCGTGGGTGCGGACGGCCTGCGCTCCACGGTTCGCGCGCTGGTCTTCGGCCCGCACGATCGCTATCTCCGCCGAATGGGCTACATGATCGCCGCGTTCGAGTACCGCGGCACCCCGCCGGGCCTGGCCGCGGGACAGGCGGCCACCCTGTTGGAACCGGACCGTTCGATGTGGGTGTTCGCCTTCGAGGACCACGATCCGACCATTCTGTTGAGCTACCGCACCGACGACGTGGATGCGGAGTTCACCCGCTCGCCGATCGAAAGCGCTCGGGCGGCGTTCGGTGCGCAACCTCCCGGCCGCACTCTGGGCGCTGTCCTGGACACGCTGGAAATCAGTGACACCGTGCTGTTCGACTCGGTCGAGCAGGTTCGGATGAACACCTGGCACAACGGCCGGGTGGTCCTGGTTGGCGATTCCGCGTGGTGCGTGACCCTGTACGCCGGTATGGGGGTCTCGTCCGCACTCGCGGGAGCCGACCTGCTCGGCGCCATGCTCGAACGGCATCCAGGCGATCCGGAGAAAGCTCTGACCGCGTGGGAACAGGGCCTGCGGCCGTACATCACCCATTACCAGGACGCCGCCCCCGACGATCGCCGGATCTTCGTGGTGGACAACCGGTTACAGATCCTGCTGCGCCGGGTCATGCCCGCGCTCGGCAGGACCGAGCTCGGCCGGCGTCTGGCCGACCGCATCATGCGGGTCGAGGAGATCCGCATCTACAAGAGTGCCGATATCGTTGGCGAAGCCCTGGGTGAACCGCCCTACCGTCACGAGGAGATCCCCGTTGCCTGAACTGCCCGGCCACACCCCGCCCAAGGCGGCACGCATCCTTGCTGCCGCGGGTGAGTTGTTGCTCGGCCGCGGCAGCAAGGGCGTGACCATCGCCGAGGTGGCCCGTCGGGCACACATCGGCAAGGGCACCGTCTACTTGTACTGGAAAACCAAGGAAGACCTGCTGCTGGACCTCGTCTGCCGAGACTTCCTCGCCCTCGCGGACGAGGAGGTCGACGCGCTCACAGACGACCCCGACCTGGCCCGCCCTTCCCGACTGTGCGTGAACATGCTGCACCGGTCAGCGGCACACCCCTACGTCACCGCATTGCATGGTAACGATGACGAACTGCTCGGCGTCCTGACCCAAGACCCCCGCTCGGCCACGCTGCTGGACACCCTCGGACCCGACGCGGTGATGCGCCAGATCCTCCCGATCTGGCGCTCACACGACTTGGCCGGAACCGCTTGCCCCCTCGCCGACCAGGCTTTCGCACTCGATTCGCTCATCTCCGGATTCCTGATCACCACCCGCCGACCGTCCCGACCTCAGGTCGAGGACCCAGAACGCGTGATCGCCGCGGCTGTCACCGCACTGCTCGGCCCCGAGCGGGCCACCCCGGACCAGGTCCGCGCCGCCGCCGCAGCAGGTATCCGCTCCTTGACCGAACAACGCGCCATCGCACTCGACCTGATGTCCCAGCCGCCGCCAGGCAACGGCACCGCAGACCGAGCGACATGATTCCCCCCGTGCCCGCCGGACTTGCCATCAAGTCACGACGTGGGCGAAATGGCAACTGTCACACTGTTTGTCACGCGAACAGCCTTCCGACGACACCGAGAAACGCTGCGCGACGAGGCGACTCATGTGATGGCCGTGCACCAGGCCGGTGCCGACGAGCGCTTCGCGACAACGATCGCTATCTCGGTTGCGTTGTCACCCAAGCGTATTCGTGGGGTGGCATCGAAGCCGAGTGGTGGGCGCGATCAGCCATGTCGAGTTGGGCACGTAACAAAATGAAGACCCCTTCCGGCGCTGGCCAGAAGGGGGTTTTCTTTGTCGGGCTGACAGGATTTGAACCTGCGACCACCTGACCCCCAGAACTGGAATCTGCGAGTTTCCGCACGTCATAGGCGAAAAGCGCTCGCTTTCTGAAGCGTGTAACCGCTGTGTCGTTCACAGCCATGCATAGTGTGTGGTCCCAGATTGGTCCCAAGGATCAGCGGGCTACGGTCGGCGTTCTGACCGCTTCGTCGCGAACGACGGAAGGTAGTGTTCTGGCTGGCGTTGCGTTGGGACGTAACGGATCTCGCAGGGGCTGCGACATTGTCTGCGTGGTCTCACAATCAGTGGGGGTGGCATGAACGACCCTGGTCCAGACAGTTGGAGAAGGTTCACCTCGCCAGAGGAGTCCGACGCGGCAATGCTGGAGGCGTGGCAGAACGAACAATGGAGTGCGGCAGCTTCCTTCTGCGGGGCTCTCGCTGCTCCTGAAGCGAATCTTGAGATCCTCCAATCTCTCGTGACGCCAGAGTCGCTGGAAAGGTGGGGCGACTTCCGTGCGGTAGCGGCGAGGTACGCGACCATCGAAGATCCCGCCTACGGGTCAGTCGTGAATCCAGCTTTCGACACCGAGGACGTAGGCTACTTCAAAGTCCTACGCGGAGTTTCGCAGAACTATCAGGTTGTGGACGAGCAGCCCATGTTGGTCGCTGCTGTGGTCACGGTAGTTCGCCATCCTTTCGAGAAGCG
Source organism: Nocardia coffeae (assembly GCF_019890715.1). Lineage (NCBI taxonomy): Bacteria > Bacillati > Actinomycetota > Actinomycetes > Mycobacteriales > Nocardiaceae > Nocardia > Nocardia coffeae. The sequence goes on from NZ_JAINZY010000010.1 coordinate 302,423, forward strand.
CTGGATGGTGGAAGCCTTCGGCGAGATGGTTCGTCCTGAATCCATCCCCTGTATGAGAGGTGACACCGCACGTTGGGATGGTCAGCAGAGACGACGATTTGACGTTGTTCCAATGGACGCTTGGCTGACACAGCATGGAACCAAGCGCATGGATGGGTCAGGCACGTACAACTTCCCAGAAACACCGCGATGGAATCGGGAGGGCGGGGGGAAGATAGAGCTAGACGTCTCTATGCTTGAGGGGCGAGTATCCGTAGCGGAGGCAGTCCAAGCACGTCGACGTATGAGCCCTGTTCGTCCGAAAGACCGCGTCCGGTACTTCCTAGCGCACGATCTTTATGACGCCTCGTATTTGCCGTGCAGGACTCCGAACAGCTTGAACCTGAAACACGTGAGCGTGTACGGGAACATGACGAAAATCGCACAGTGGACGCCACCCGGTCAGGACCAGCTTTCAAACGTCCAAGCGCATCGCCGGTGGTGGGATCAGCCAGATCGTGTCACTCTTGAGTCGCTGCGTACGGAGGTGAGTGATGAGTAGTCAGGCCGATCGGCTCAGTTGGTTGCGAGAGAAGCCGCTACAAGCACCGACCATCCTCAACCACTGGGATGGTGTTCCGAGTATCATGCTGTTCAAAATCCCGTCGGGAGCAATCCTATGGTGGATGTTCGACGAGGATGGCGACGAACAGCTTGGATTATTTGCGCATCTGACACATGATGAGGCGCAGGCTGTTTTTGAAGGATCCTTATCGGAGGGCTTACTTGAGCCCATTCGAAAAACTATGTCGTACCCAGAAGCTGTTGTATGGGCGATTCGGCGTAATGGAATGTATGCCGCAGAGTTTATGATCCCAACGAAATCCGGCGAGCCTGAATTCGCTAACCTCGTCTGGGAGGCTGCCGAAAATACTGCAGAACGGCGAAGCATTTCAGGGTTATCGCATACCGTGTCGCGAACGCACCGGCAACTGCGACTGTTGAATGTCTAGTTGTGCCGTCTCATGGGTTTGGTGCAGCGGAGGCCCGCCCTTGCCGACGTCGACGTGACGCTCGGGCGCGGCAGGCATGTGGTCTGCGGGCGGCCGTTAAAGGGCTGGGTGATCGTCACGCCGCAACCGCGCCGGCCAGCTGGCGACTCGTTCCAGTGCGTGTCGGCAAGTGCAGCGTCTCGGCTGATCGTCCGGGACGGCATCGGCGGTACTCGTCAGCTTCGCGCGCACGACTCAGGGATGTTGCGGCGCGAATCCCGTTCTGGCGCAGAGGGAAAATCGTTCGCTGACCTGCCTTGCTCCGCGTAGCGTGCAGGTCTATGTCCGAGGCCGAATCAACCCAGCGTGCAACAGCCGCCGCCGAGATGCTTAACGCGTTCTCCAACCAACTCGTCGACGAGTTGGACGTCACCGGCGGCGGCGGATTCCCCTGGTGGAATGGATACAGCGACTGGAAGACTCTTGCCCTGATCGCCGACTATCTGATCCAGTCCGTGGCAGGGGCCGGAGATGCGCTCAGCGCGGCAGCCTTTACCGCTAGCGAGCACAGGCAAGCGGTACTCGAGGACGATGCTGCCTCTCAGGCTGCAATACACGCCGCCGTCGGAATCACCCCGCAGCAACGGATGGATTCGTATTTCGCTCTGGCACACGACCGGACGCGGGTTCTGCGTGCCGACCTCGCCGCCGAACATTGCTTCTTTCACATGGGCCGAGTCCTCGACCGCGTGGCCGCGGCGTTGGTCATTATCGGCGGGTTCGCCGTCAAAGATGTGGTTATGACCGACTGGACGCAAATCGAAACCCTGGCCGCTGACCTGTCGGCGAGCTCTGCGAAGCAATGCTTCGCTCCGCTCGGCAGTCTCGGGCGCCGGTGGCAGCTGGATTTGATCGGCCCAGTCCTCGATCCCGAGGAGTTCGGGCCGGCTGACTGGGTGGTGTGGATGCGGGAGACCCGGAACTCGATGACTCATCGCGCACCCAGTACACAACTACGGGTACTCACTGAAGACGGCTCGCTGATGCGACCGTTCTACAGGCAGCCGAAGTGGAGCGAACTGCAGACGATGGTGTATCCGACCCGCGGCGAGAAACATGACCTGACCAATGCATTCTTGTTCAAGTGCAGCCAGGATGTCTTGGACGGTCTGGTGCGCTCTCTGGCCGCGATCGTTACCGAGCTGGCGCATGGAATGAAGGCGTGCTGGGCGCGGCGGAAAGCCATGCCGGGTGAGATCATCCAGCACGGATCCCAGTGGAGATCCGTCCAGCCCACAGCGATCGCCGAACGCTTTCCCGGGTACGGGCAGACTCCACAGATGCCTGCCTTTGATGCCGCTGTCTTCAACCCGCGAGACGCCCGACGACTACGGGCTGCACGAGTCACCGACAACAACATTCGAGCCTGGCACAGCTAGGGCTCTGCGACGGACCGGATTCCGATCGGACCACGACGACAGATCGTTCGACATCACGCGATCTCGATTCGAACGCGAATCGCAGCCGCTGTCACGTCAGCGCCATAATCGAATGCATGTTCGATCAAATCCGCTGGGAACCGACCTATCGACTCGGCGACGGTCGCACCGTCAAGCCCGGCCGACTGTATCGACGGCGTGATGGCCTCTGGGAAGAGTCAGCACCGACCGCCTGCCCGAACGGGCACCCCTTCGAACCCAATCAAGGTGCTCGTCGGCTGGATCGCATGCCTGCGAGCCGACGGCGGTGGGCATCGCACCCATATCTGCCGACGCTGCGACGCGGTCATCTACACGCCACCGATCATGCCCGACTGCGAGCATCCGACCACACGCTCGACGTGATCGCAGCCCGAATCGCTGGGCGGATAACGGATCGAATCGGCCACCAACACGCGTAGCTCCCGGGTGCAGTCTCGTTCCGCGGCGCGATCGGCGCCACCTCGTCCTCGTCCTCGGGCTCGGGCTCGAGCTCGGCAACAGCGAAGATCCGATCGCTATCAGCGGATGTTTTGACCAGGCCGCCAAGTTCGATTATGTGTCAACAATATCGTGGGCGCACCGCGGTCATCAGCTACCGGCATGTGCCCCACTGCCGCGAACCGGCATGCCGCCATTGCCTGAGAGGCCTGGCTTGAGTAAGTCTTCTTGGACGGATTCGATCAGGATGCCCCCAAGCGAGGGGCGCTCGGCGCACCCGCTGCATCGGGACGCTAATGGCTCGCTGGCCGACCATGACATTGTTTGAACTTCTTGGTGGACCCACAAGGGCATCGCTCATTCCTTCCGACCGTCAATATTCCAGTTCTGAACGTTCGAAAGTTTGCGGTCCCGAATATCCACTGTGTTTGACGGACCATTTCATTCGAAAGTGATATATCTGGTTTAACCAGCACATACGAGTATTCATCCAGTCCAGAGGCAATCGTCCGCACGCCAACGCCGAGGGTGTTCACTGTGGATCGCATTTGCGCTTTCCATTCGATGGCCCTCGCTGCGGTTAATCCCCACAGCTGTGCGATCCATTTCGCTCTATCTGGACAATTTTCCACACGATCAACCATATAAATGAGAGGGCGGTCAACAATAAGGGTCGTCCCTGATATTATTTGTCCAACATGCAAAAGTTGATGTCGCTGATCTGTTAACCAACGTCCGACATAGGCTCGGGTAACTGGTGGCGCATCATCTAGAAAGTCTAGTATTTCCCTGTAGTCTCTAATCGGAAAATTCGGTAGCTCGTCATTTTCTCCCCAGGTTCTATCTATTATTTGCTGATAGGCGGACACTTCCTCCGGCTGGTCCGTCGCAGCAAATGATGTCCAGGCATAAGCGCGCCGATTCCTAGATGCGAATTTTTCGTCGAGAGCCACACGGGAGGCGAATCGATCCGATTCCAATCCGAGCGGAATGGTGGCATTCGGCATGTCGTCGAGTATGTCATATATATATCTCAATAGGCCGTGAATCGACCGAAGTTGCAGATTCAAGTTTCGCCAATCTCGCAGCGAGATGCAAAAGGCGTCTGCGTACGGAGGGATATCTACCTGCGGACTGGACGGATGGTCAATCACTACGATTATGGGCCATTCTGAACAGTCGAATTCCAGTTTCGTTTGCGAAACTGATCGCATCGCCTCACTGAGAATCATGGCTCGTGCTGGCGTTACGGCAAGCGGTTTGCCGTTGCGTTGATGCGCCAAGATCGTGCGCTTTGAGCCGCGCCCCTGTCGTACAGCGCGCTCAATATGTTTTAGAACCCAACGTCGAGCTTCCTCGGGAGCATCCTTTCGACCTTCTCGTCTGGATCGACTCTTGACTTGGATAATGGCTCCACCTAATCCGCATAGGAGAATTCCATCTCCAACTTCTCGCACCGCAGATCCTTTGCGGACCAGAGGTTGCCCATAGACAAACTCTGGCACTCCGAGCAGAGCGGCAATATGCCGAACGCGCCTCTCGACCTTGTCGCCGTATGAAGATTCCACTGGTATCCATTTCCGTGCTCAGAAAAGGCTGCCACCTGTTCTCGTCTATTTTCGCTTTTATTGAATTAGGCACCTATAAAGCGACCTATTGGGGTACGGGCCCATCCGAATAGCAGCGCCCACCCGTCGGGGACGAGAGCGGTCGACGCGATCACCAGCTCACGGGCGGAATGTGCACTGCCGGCGGGGGCGAGCGAGGCGAGAAGCGATATCGACGAAGTTGCGGCTGACACGACTAATCACCGTACTCGGTTGCTGCCTTCTGGGATGCCGAGTTCCGACAGTGCGGGCCGGACGGTAGTCCGTACTCAACGGTCCGCCCCGGTTTTCCCCACCGACCAGCGGTTTTCGAGGTGGTGTCTGCCTGGCTGCCGCACGGACACTAAACACACCCTGCGGGCGCGTTTAGTGTCCGTGCGGCAGCCAGGCAGACGGTTGGGTGGGTGGACTGGTAGGCGGGGCAAACCGGGGCTGATTGGGACTGGATGGATGAGGACGGGACTGAGGAGAGACTTAACCGAGGAATACCGGCCCGGGGAGATACCGGCACAAGAGAAGACCGGCATCGGGTGAGTTGGTGGCATGGTGCGTTGGGGCGGCCGGGCGGCTGTTGGGCAGGTGATTCGGTGGTGACCGGCACAGGGAGAAAGTTGGGATGCGGGATCTGGTGAGGATGCGGCGATCCCGTTGGACCATTCGAGGTTTGTTCCGACCTGTCGGTGCAAGTGCTACAGTGGTGGATAGCCACCTGTGTTGTTGATCAGAGGGGAATTTTTTCGTATGACCAGGCCTGTCAGTGATTCGCGGCTGCCCGAAGTTATTCGCGCGTACATGCGTGCGCACGGATTGACTAAACAGGAGCAAATGGCCAAGGTTCTCGGCATCGATCGGACTTTGGTATCGATGTATTTGACTGGAAAGCGGGTCTGCCGTGACGTCGTACAGTTGCGGCAGTTTGCGCGGGCAATGGATCTGCCGCCCGAGACATTGGGAATCATCGATCTTCCAGATGCTGCCCAGGCGACACGCGACGAGGCTGTGACCGAATGGCGACTGGTGCGGCAGACATTGAATCGGAATCGGTACGCATTGACTTCCGCGGCTGGTCGGCTGTACTGGGACGCAACGGTTATCGAGGGGACGACTTGCATTACGCGACCAGGGTGGATGGCTCCGGCGCCGATCGACCTTGATTCGATCGCGCTCGACTTCGATGCTGACGCTCCACCGCCCATGTTCGACGGTGGTGAGGTGGAATCGGAACCGTGGCGACCGATGCGGTCGAATGGCTCGCGGTACGGGCGTTACAGCCAGGCGATACGAGCGATCGCTCGGCCGTCGCTGTTCGAGAACCGCACGTCATATCGTCTGCTCGATGCGTCGTTCGACGGGACCGGTGGCCGGATGGCATTCGGGCTGACCACCTACTTCGACATGGTGGACGTCTGCGAAGTCATTGCGCACGAAACCGCCGCCGTTTGGATCTCACGCAATGGGCAGGAACGACTCACATTGGATGATCTGCCGTTCCGCAACCGAGTCGGAGATTTGTTCGATCCTCGCCGGCGCCCGATTCTTCCGAGCATCAACACTCTGACGATCCGGAGGGCACCCGACGGCGACACCTTCTTCCTGCACAGACGCGGATCAGCGCAGGTGACTTTGGCGGCCGGGTTGACGCACATCATCCCCGCAGGCGTGTTCCAGCCTGCAGCGATCGGTCAGGTGAACGTGTCGCGAGATTTCAGCCTGTGGCGCAATATGATTCGCGAGTACTCTGAAGAACTCCTCGACGCGCCTGAACACGACGGGAGCAGCGGCGTGCCCGTCGACTACGACATCGAACCATTCCGCACGCTGACCGAGGGACGCCGAGCCGGTCAGGTTCGCGCATGGTGCTTCGGCATCGGGCTGGATCCCCTCGCGCCTGCCGGGGAGATCCTGACCGCGGTCGTGATGGATTCCGAAGTTTTCGATGCGGCGTTCGAAGGTCTGGTATCGCAGAATGCCGAGGGCGAGGTGTACCCGTCCGAGCCCGGGAAGGTGGGGATTCCTTGGACGTCGGCGAACGTGCGACGTGCACTGAACCGTGAACCGCTGGCCGCGGCTGCAGCGGCATGCATAGCGCTGACCTGGCGGCACCGTGACCAACTGCTCCCTTGATGCCATGATGGCCTGGTGCGTGTACTGGTAACCGGGGCAAACGGGTACATCGGTCGAACTGTCGTCGCCATGTTGAACGAGGCAGGCCACGAACCGGTGGCCATGGTGCGCGCGCAGGGCATGCCGATTGTGGGTGCAGCGGAAGTCCGGACAGCTGATCTACTCGATAGCGAGTCGATGCGTCGGGTGGTGGGCGACGTTGATGCGGTATGTCACCTGGCCGCGATCACCCGCGCTCGGGAGTCATTTGCCGAGCCGATGCGATACTTCCGGGTGAATACAGGTGGGACGATCAGCTTGTTGGAAGCCATGGAGGCCGCCGATGTGCCGCGAATCGTCTTCGCATCGACAGGCGCAATCTACGGCACGCCGGAGCGTCAGCCGATGGACGAACAGGTCCCTGATGCTCCGCCGCATCCCTACGCGAGTAGCAAGCTCGCGGCAGAACTCGCGATCGAGGCCCAGGCGCGAGGCGGACATCTCGCGGCCATCATTCTGCGAATTCCGAACATCGCCGGCGGGAGCGACCCTGACCTGACCAGGTTGGTTCCGCGAGCGATTGCGGCTGCAGCTGACCAAACTGCCCTGCCGGTCAACGGCAATGGCTCAGCGGTTCGTGACTACCTGCATATCCAAGATGCCGCGGACGCATTCGTGGAGTGTCTTGAGCACCTTCCGGAAGCGGGTCAGGCGATCAGATACAACATCGGCAGCGGACACGGCGCGAGCGTCATGGATATCGTTGCGGCTGTCGAGCGGGTGAGCGGTCGACACGTCGAACTGGAGCACCGACCGCCAGCACCCGAACCAGCCAAATTGATCAACGACCCGTCGAAGGCGATCGCCGAGATCGGTTGGTCTCCACGTCGATCCGACATCGATGGGATCGTTCGGGATGCTTGGTCGGCGAGTGTCGCAGCGCTCTGAGAGTCATTCCGGCGCAGCCTGATCCGTGCTCGAACTCGCGTCGTGACGATGGCTCGCTGAAGGTGGCCGCGGGGGAAGTTCGTCGGTATCGCCGGACAGCCAGCTCAGGAATGCGATGACGTGCGCATTCATGTTCGATCCAACCTGCTCGACGGCCGCTTGAGCGCGCTGGTACAGCGCGGGATCAGGTCGGTAGACCCTTGCTGGATTCAGGTGCTTACTCGGCATAGATAACAGCATGTCATGGTGGCTAGCCATACGTCCACTGGGGGCGTATGCTTATGGGGTGGCTAGCCACCGCGACCAGGTTGCTGTGACAAATCATCGCACCGGCATCCCGGTATCGCGATCAGTCTTATAAGTGAACGGATGATCTAGCTCCTGAAAGGGGTGGATACCGCCAACTTTGATCTATCGCCTTTATGGCGCGCGCCTTGGGCTAGATGGATTGTTCCAGCGATTCGGAATAGGCCACGACGCAAGAACTCCCCGGCAGTTCCAGCTACCGGGGAGCCGAGAACCAAAGCGGTTGCACCCGCTTCAGCTATTCCCACACCTCAGCGACGAAAGGTCCCTGAAGCATGTCCAGTGTATCTGGCCGTTCGGCCAAATCTGGCTTTAAGAAGTCCCGTTCCGGTCGCCGGAAGGCGCGGTCGTTGCCGCCGAGCCGGTTCGAGCGGGCGGTTGATCCTGATGGGCTGTTGCAGCCCGAGGAGCGCAAGCATCGTGCCGCGCTGCTGCGCCATCAGGTGCAGTTCACGCGCCTGGCTCGTCGGTACGAGCAGGGGGTCGCGTGATGCGAACGATCTACGGGGAGCACAAGACCGGCGTTGATGACGACGTCCTGTTCACCATGTCCGTGCATCAGGCGTCGTTCAAGGTCCAGCACTTCCGGGGCAAGGTGCATGTGGACGTTGGCGTGGTTGGCACGTACTGCGGGATGCAGTTGACGGTCGAGCAGGCTGTCGCGTTCCGCGAGTTGCTCGATGCGGGGATCGCCGACGCGATCGCCGCGACGGAGATGCGCGCGCTTCCTGCTGGGGGTGATGCGGCGTGAGGCTCGCATCCGAGGTTCTGGCGATTCTGTTCGTGCTCGCGACGCTGTTGTTCATCGCGTCGCCGGGAACGGTTCTGGCGGTGATCTTCCTGGTCGTGCTGTTCGCGGCCTGGCGGCGTCGGCCCCGTCGATCGGGGGTGCGGCGATGAGCGAGGAGTTGGAGCGCTTCGAGCTGGTGTACGACCGGGTCACGCAGCAGCCGGTCGGTGTGACGGATCTGTGGCAGCCGGGCGCGATGTCCGTGCAGGACATGCCGTCCCAGCCGGTCCTGTATCCGGTGCCCCGGCAGGTGTACCAGCCGATTCAAATGCCCGTTCAGATCCCGGTCGCCACGTATCGGCCTTCGCGGCCGCGGATGCCGAGCGAGATGTGGACGCGGGTCTGTCTGTATGCCGCGGCGGCGGTTTTCGCGGCCGGTCTGGCGGTGGGGTGTTGGCTGTTCGGTTCGCAGACCCCCTATGCCCCGGTCGCGGTCGTGTGCCCGCCGCCGGGGGTTCAGGTGGCTGCCCGGCCCGCCGAGTGCGGTCCGGGGCAGGGGGTGGACCGATGAGGCTGCCGAAGACTTGGGGTCCGTCGGAGTGGGCGCGTGCCGCGGCGCCGGCGATTCCTTCGATCACCGTCGATCACGGTGTGATGCGGTCGGAATCGACCGGACACCGGGCGATGGACGTCGGTGATGGCCAGTGGGTTTTCACCGGGCTGCCGGGTCGGCAGTTCACCCCGGAGCAGGCCAAGGCCGGTATGCGGTTGGCGGTCGCTCCGGACCGTCTGGAGGCCCGGGACTGGGCGAACACGCTCGGGCTCACCTTGAACGAGGCCGTCGGCCTCATCGGCACCACGGGTCCGGCAATGGAGAAGCCCGCGAATCCGGCTGGGGTGGAGCGGGATTGGGGGTTGGATCGATGACCCTGAAAAACAACCGCGACCAGGCGACGGGGATCCGTCTGCGGCCGGATCTGATGTGGTTCGACGAGTTGCCGCACACCGCAGAACTGAGTGAGCGGGGCTGGCGGGTGTCGTGGCTGCCCGATCGTGAGGACCTGAGCCATCAGCAGGCCCGCGACGCGCTGGCGGTGGCGAAGATGTCGACCAGCTACCGGATGCGCGAGTTCGCGCGCCGGGACTGGCCGCAGATCAAGAAACTCGCACTCGGGTTGAACGTCGACCCCCGGGACGCGGTCAAGCTCGTCCGGGACGCCGAAGCTCACGCCCGGGACCAGGCGATCGAAACCCCGAGATCGCAGCTCCCGCACCTGGCGGCGTCTACGCCCTCGCGGCCGCAGATGCCTGAGCGGGTGATCCGGGTCGACGCGCCGACCCCGCCGGAGGTGCGCACGCCTGGCCGGGTGCCGGGGCAGTGGCTCGGCTCGGGTGAGTTCCTGGATCGGGGGGTGGAGCGATGAGCCTGTCGGTCACCGATTTGTTCTGCGGCGCTGGAGGATCCAGCACGGGGCTGTTGCAGGTGCCCGGGTTCGAGGTGATCGTTGCCTCGAATCACTGGCAGCTGGCGTTGGATACGCACGGCGCGAATCATCCGCAGATCGATCACAAGCGCGCCGATATCCATTCGGTTGATCCGTTGACGTTCCCGCGTACCGAGGTGCTGTGGGCGTCGCCGGAGTGCACGAATCACTCGCAGGCCAAGGGCAGCAAACGCAATCTGGACGCGACCCCGGATCTGTTCGGGGAGATCCTGCCAGACGAAGCCGCCGACCGGTCGCGGGCCACGATGTGGGATGTGCCGCGGTTCGCCGAACGGCACATGTACCAGGCGATCATCACCGAGAACGTCGTCGAGGCCTCGAAATGGGTGATGTTCCCGGCCTGGTTGCAGGCGATGACCCTGCTGGGATACGCGCACCGCATCGTGTACGGGAACTCGATGCACGCCCAGGCCGGTGGGCTCCCGGCGCCGCAGTCGCGCGACCGCATGTATGTGGTGTTCTGGCGCGAGGGCAACCGCGCACCGGATTTGGAGCGGTGGACCCGCCCGTCCGCGTACTGCGTGCGGTGCGGGGAGACGGTCTCGGCGATCCAGTCGTGGAAGCGACCCGAGCGCGCGCCGTGGGGCCGGTATCGGGCGCAGTACGTGTGGCGGTGCCCGCGCACGAGCTGCCGTAACAGCGTGGTCGAGCCGGGCTGGCTCCCAGCCGCCGCGGCGATCGACTGGACGCTCACCGGTGAGCGGATCGGCGACCGTGCGAAGCCGTTGGCGGCCAAGACGATTACGCGGATCCAGGCGGGACTGGCCAAGTTCTACCGGCATGAGCCGTTCTTGACCGTTCACCGGTACGAGTACCGCACCCAACCGGTGAGCGTGCCCGCGCCGACGATGGCCGCCAGCGGCAACCATGTCGGGCTGTTGGTGCCCGCCGGCGGGACGTGGCGCACCGGGGCGACCTCGCTGGGGGAGCCGATGCCGACGCGCACGACCCGCGACAGCGACGCGTTGCTGATCCCGGTCGAGGGCCGCGACGGCAAGGAGGCCCGGTCGGCGGGCGAGGTGTTGCGCACCATGACCACGCGCAACGAGACCGGGTTGTTGATGCCGTACTACGGCACCGGGCAGACGCGGCCGGTCGGTGAGCCGATCGGGACGCTGACCACCCGGGACCGGTACGCGTTCGTGCTGCCGATGCGGAACAACAACACGGCCAAGGGGATTGACGAGCCGTTCGACACGTTCGCCGCCGCCGGGAACCACCACGCGATGGTCACCCCCGACCGGCAGCCGGTGACCCCGGCGGTCGAGGACTGCGTGTTCCGGATGCTGGAGCCGCACGAGATCGCCGCAGGCATGGCGTTCCCGACCGAGTACCGGATCCTGGGCAACAAGCGCGAGCGGGTGCGCCAGGCCGGAAACGCGGTCACCCCGCCGATGGCCCGCGACCTGGGGTACGCGGTCGCTGAATCGCTGGGGGTGACCGCATGAGCGGCCACGAGCATGGCGCGTCGTTCGACCGCGTCGTCGACGCGCTGCGACAGGTCACCATCGAAGGCTCCGGACGGTCGGGGCAGTGGACCAAGTTCGTCTGCCCCGCGCACGCGGACTCGCATCCCTCGCTGGGAGTGAAGTACGACCCGAGCCGGGAGAAGACCATCGTGGTGTGCTTCGCCGGTTGCCCCCAGGAAGACATCCTGGACGCCGCGAAACTGCGGGTGCGGGACCTGTTCGATCACCTTCCAGACCGCAATGCACCCGGATACCGACCTCCGCAGCGCGGGAGCGCCCCCTCGGCGCCCCGCCGTCGGCAGGCCCCACGCCCGCAGCCGGGCCGGGGCGACGAGTTGGGCGAGGTGACCGGCGCGCGGCGGCGGGTGGCGACCTACTACTACACCACTGCGTCGAATGATCCTGTCGGACAGGTGATCCGCACCCAGACCCCGCACCAGCACGGTGTGGAGAAAGGGTTCTATCAGCGGCGCTGGGACACCGAGCAGAAGCAGTACGTGCCGGGCGGATTCTCACCGGTGGTGTATCAGGCGCCGACCGTGGCCTGGGCGATCAAGCATGCTCAACCGATCCTGTTGTGCGAGGGCGAGAAAGACGTCAACCGCGCCATCGCCGAGGGATACCCGGCCACCTGCAACGCGGCCGGGGCGGGCAAGTTCACCGCCGAGCACGCCGAGCAGCTGCGCGGTGCCGCCCACGTGGTGATCGTCGCGGACCGCGACCGAGCCGGGTTCGATCACGCGCTGCAGGTGCACGACCGCCTGCAGGGTGTGGCCGGGCAGATCACGGTGATGCAGGCCGCCACCGGCAAGGACCTGTCCGATCACCTCGACGCCGGGCACGGTCTCAACGATCTGACCTGGATCCCGCCGGACCAGCTGCAGATGTACCGCGAAGGACCCACCACCGCATCTGCGAGTGGCAGCGGCCCGGAGCGGCCGTCGGCAGTGTCGGTGATTAACCGCGCGATGCGACAGCCCGAGATGGATTGGGGGCTGGACCGATGAGCACACCCCACGAATCCGCAACCAGCGGAACCACCTCGGGCGCAACAGGTTCGGTGTGCGGGTGCGGGTCGACGGAGTTGTTCGCGCGCGGCCAGTGCAGCCACTGCTACAGCCGTGACCGGTACCGGGGGAAGGTATTGCGGACCTGGAAACCGGACCGGGTCGACCCCGTGAGTGCTCGCGAGCACCTCGACCGTCTGCAGGCCGCAGGTGTTCCGGCGAATCAGATCGCCAAGCTGGCAGGGATCAATCACTCGGTGCTGTCGAGGCTGCCCAACGCCGTGCACATCACCCGCCGCACTGAGGCCGCGATCCTGGCCGTCGACGTCCCCGAGGATGCGACCGCTGTGGTTCAGGACACCGCGTTGGTGCCGTCGGTCGGCGCGGTGCGCAGGATCCAGGCGCTGGTGGCGTCCGGATATACGCAAACCGAACTGGCGCGCGAACTCGGGATCGATCCGGCGAATATGCGCCCGCTGACCGGTCGCCCGGCCGGAGACGGCCGCCATCTCGGCGAGGAGGTCACCGCGGGGCGGCACCGCCAGATCGCCGAGTTGTTCGACCGGCTGCAGATGACCCCCGGGGCATCGGAGCGGTCGCGTGAGCTGGGCAAGAAGCTCGGTTGGGCATTGCCGTTCGAGTGGGACGAGGACCAGATCGATGATCCCGCCGCGCAACCCACACGCTCGCGGTGGACCCCGACATCGGGACGCATCGAGCGCCGATCCTCCCGGATCGAGCGGCGTGAACAGGTCGCACACCTGACCGAGCTGGGCATGTCGGCAGGGCAGATCGCGGTCCAACTCGGCGTCACCGGCCGCACCGTTGTACGCGACCGACACCTGTCCATGAGCGCGAATTCACAACAGCCACAGATTGATTGGGGGTTGGACCGATGACACGACGGCCGAAGCCGGACCCGCGGTTGCAGTGGACCGACGGCGATGAACAACTGACCGCATTCGTCTGCCAGCAGTGGTGCATTGATTTCGCGACCCTGCAGATGCTGCGCGGCACCGAACGCTCTCGCACGTACGAACTGATGGCGCGGTTGCGCGACGGATTCGGGATGCTGCGGTCGGTCTCGATCCGCCCCGACGGCGCCGATCGGGACGTGACGGTGGTGTGGCCGTGGCCTACGGTCGCGGCCGAACGACTCGGTCACACGGTCTCGGGATGGAACCCGACGGGCACCAACATTGCCCACAAGCTCGCGGTGTCCCGAGTACGCGCGGCATTGTGCGGGTTGGATTCCTCGCTTTGGGTGCCAGAACGAAAGTTGTTGCGCGACGCGGCGATCGCGTCCGGACAGCGGCCCGGCGGGCTCAGACTCGCGGATCGGTCCGGGTTCTTCGCCCACCCCAGCGCTGGTCCTTTGGTGCGCGGACATGTTCACGACGGTCGATATCGGCACGGCAAGAAATGGCTGGCGGTCGAGGTCGAGCTCACCCTCAAACGCCCATCGGGCAAACGGCTCCCAGCCGTGGTACTAGCCGCCTACGAGCGCGCCGCCGCAGTGGGCGACGGGTTGCTGTACGTGTACGACGGCGAACACATCGGCCGCGCTCTCGAACGCGCCGTCGAGGGGCTCATCGCCGGTGGCCAACTCCCCCGATCTCCCAATATCGATCTGGTTCCGCTCGACGAGGTCGTCGACAACCGGTCGATCGATCTGCCCTCGACACGAGAGGAGCGCAACCAATGAACCCCTACAACAGATTCCACCTGCCCACCGATTGCCAGCCCCTGATCACCGCGGCGGACTGCGGCACAGCCGCATCCGGCCCCGCCCCGGCCGCACCGAATCCCGCCACAGCGGGAGCCGAGTGCCATCCGATGATCACCTCGGCCGACTGCGGCACCCCGCCGGCGACGAGTGCTCAGCGCCAGGTATTCGACCTGACCCCGACATCGGGCTCAGGACGGGGAGCGGGATCGGGCCAGCACACAAGCGGCTGGCTGCACTTCATGAACAGCCACGACCCGAGCATGCACACCGACACCGAATGGGTGCACCACCTCGGAGCGTTGCTCGCCGACACCGGTATCGGCGTCGGGTTCACCGGCGCCGTGGTCGCCGCGGCGATGTGGCAGGCCCGCGGCCGGGGATGGGATGCGGCGCGGCTGCGGAACTACACCGCGGGGTCGCTGGTCCTTCCGGCCACGACCGCGGCGGTATCCGGGTCGCTGTGGACACCGCTGGAGTTGTTCGCACACGGCACCGCCCTCGCCGCCGAGGCCGACTGGATTCCGGCCGCGCTGGACATGAGCGTCACCGGTGTGCCGGTCGGGTTGGCGGTGGCGATGTGCTGGTGGGCGCGACGGGTCAACAAACTGCACACCGTCGGCAAGAAGGACATTCCCGCGACCGAGCGCGCCCAGCGCCGGGAGATCGACGCCAAATTCGGCGCCGCCCGCGAGCTTGCGACCCGCGCGACCCCGCTGACCGTCGTCACCGGCCGCGGCCGCCGCCAGGTCGTGATGGGCCGCCAGGCCGCCACGGTCACCCAGCACCGTAAATCCGTTGCCGGGTCCCTGGTTTCGGGCACCGACACGCTGTTGAGCATCCCCTACAGTGCGGTGTGCAAGCACGTGGGTGTGCTGGGTGGACCGGGCACGGGCAAGACGATCGCCGAGTGCCGGTTGTCGGTCGCGGCGCACTTCGCCGGTCACGAGCGGTATCTGGCCGCCGCGGGCACCTCGAAGGTGGCGCGGAAAGCGTTGGGGATCAAGCCCAAACGCGCGGTGAGCATCTTCCTGTCCTGCAAGGGCGGCATCGAGGATCTGGTCACCTTCGCCGACATCAAAGCCGCCCTGCTGGCCGGGGGCGTGCATCCGTCGAAGATCGCGATGGTTCCCGCCGACAAGCTCAACATCTGGAGCTTGGCGCCCGCCGCGCTGCGGCACGTGATCGAAGACCTCGCCCCGACCGCGAAGGCGAGCGATTCGGCGCAGAAGTTCTACGAGGAACTGCGGATCTCCTTGGTGCACTTGATCATCGATGCACCCGACCCGGACACCGGTAAGGGGCCGGGGGAGAACACACCGACGAACTCGAAGGAGTTCATGGACCGGTTCGACTCGGCGTTCCTGTGGCACGCCTGGGGCGGAATGTTCGACGGCGACGGGCACTTCGTGCTCCCGCCGAACCCGAAGCATCGGCCGGAGCTGAACGCGATCGTCGCCGCGAACGACGGCAAGCAGCCCGTGCTGCCCGCCGAGACCGCGCGTTTCGACAACCTGTTCCGCGAGCTGGACGGGGTGTTCGACGGGCCGTTCGATCTGCTGGACAAGGACTATTGGTTCATCACCGTGCCCGGCACCGCCCAGAAGAGCGTCGCGATCTCGCAGGCCAAGGCGGTGATCAAGCTGGTCGAGCAGGTCGCATCCACCCCGCACGGCTGCCAGATCACCTTCACCATCGACGAATTCTCCCGCGTGTCCGAAGGCGCGAGCCTCACCGACGCATGCGAGGCGCTGCGCTCCCAAGGCGTGTCCTGCATCGTCGGCGCCCACTCATTCGAATCCCTCGCCGGTACCGATCGGGACGCCAAACAGCTGATGAAGGCGTGGTCCGGTGGTCTGTTGTGCTTCGGCATGGAAGGCCCCGACGAGGTCGTCACCCTGTACGGCACCCGCCGGGCGTTGGAGCCGTCCAAGCACACCGTCGGCGAGCGCCACGGCGACGAGGGCCAGGTTCGCATGCAGGATGCGCTGCTGATCGACCCGAACCTGCTGCGGCGCCTGGAACCCGGCGACTGCGTGTACGTCAACCGCGGCACCGCGGTCTGGGGCCGGGTCAGCGTGCTGGACCCCGAGCACATTCCGCTGCTGCCCATGGAACCGGGCACCAAACCCGACAACAGCCGCAACCGGCGATGGCTGCGCGCCGGCGGCGCGCTCATCCACGGACCGGGAGCACCCGCGTGAGTCCTCGACGCAACTTCGGCGGCAGCGACCCGCCCGACGACGAACCCGGCGATCACGACAGCCCCGACCACCCCGATCACCCGCCCGACAGCAAGGAGAACCCCAATATGCTTCCCGAACCTCTCGACCCCGACGACGCCCCCGCGGTGAACCGCGCGATCGAAGCGCCCAAGCCGACGACCCACCCCGACGACGCGCATGCCCCGAGCGCCGGGCAGCTGCACGCGATGTTCCCCGACGCGTTCCCGAAGAACACCCCCGAGCGCCGCGAGCGCCACCTCACCGCGGTCCCGGATTCGGCCGACCTCGACACCCTTCCTGCGGACCTCGACCCGGACGAGGCTGATGATCCGCTGATCGCCGCCGCGCTGCGCTGGCGTGCGCTGATGACGTTCTGGTGGCGTCCGGCCGCGACCGTCGCGGTGGTCGTGGTGATCGGGGTCGTCGCGTTCTTCGCCACCGGCATCGCGGTCGGCATCGCCTGGTGCATCTACGGCGTCGGCTGGACCGGCCACAGCGTCTGGACCGCCCACGGCCGCCCCAGCCTGCGCCACCTCGCCCACACCCGCGGTAGTGGCTGGTGATCAGCCCACTCGCGCACGACATCGACAAATCCGCCACCCATCCGGAAGGAGCCCGATAACCATGTCCACCAACGCTTCCGAGGTAGACCAGATCACCGGAGAGGTCAGCAGCCTGGGCCACAAGGTCAACGGCCTGATCAACACCTGGCGCAGCACCAACCCGAAAGCCACCCGGGTGCCGCGCACGGTCCGCCGCGACATCAACCGACTGATCAAGCTCGACAACCAGCAGCGCCAGTTCGCCCACGCCCAGGAACGCGCCCACATCGAACGTCGGGTGATCGAGTACCGGTGGAATCTGCTGCGCGACAGGGACGTTCGTTCCTGGGACAACCAGCAGACCTGGTTCGAGCGGCAGCAGCAACTCGCGATCCAGCATGAGCAGCTGCGCGCCGCGATCTACACCACCGGCCATCTGACCGCCACTGAACGCGGCCAGGCCGACCGGTCTTTGTCCCTCGCGCACCAGCATCCGCGCATCCCGATCAAGACGGTGTTCGGCAAGACCCACGGCCTGCAGGCCCTCGCAGCCCGCGCGCACGACGGATTCACCCGGCTCCGCGCCGGACTCGCCGGACCGGCCGAGCAGCACCGCCTGCAGCAGTGGCAGCAGCTGCGCCTGCAGCAGACCGCCCAGACCCCGCCGCAGCGCAATCGGGCAGGGATGGAGCGGGATGTCGAGGCGGAAGCTCTGCGGCACGAGTGGGCACAGGAGGCCACCCCGGCGGATATCGAGTATGCGCAGAGGGCTCAGCAGCGAGACTTCGAGCGGATGCGAGCAGCCCTGGCCGAGCAGCCGACGCCGGTTCCCAACGAGCCCACCCCGGCCGCAGCGCCGGTTCCGGAATCGGCGCCGGTACAGCCGCAGGTGACCGTGAGCGGGCTGAACGCTCGCATCGACATGTACGCCGAGGTGCTGCGCTATCGGGACGGATACGACGGGGACCACCCCGAGCAGCTGCGCCCGATCGACCACGCCAACGCCGCCATGCGCCAGCAGATCATCGCCGATGCCCGCACACTCGGACCTGACCAGGCCGCACTGGTCCAAGCCGCGCTCAACGGCGTCGACCACAGCCACCGGGCCGCGATCGCACCCGCCGATGTGCAGCAGGAACTGGCTGACCTGCGACAGGACTACGGCGAGATGAGCAAGTCCTACATGACCGCGATGTCGGAGAAGACCGCCGCCGAGGTCGCCCGCGACCAGGCTCGCGACGAGCTGGCCGCAATCACCCAGGAACGAGACCAACTCGCCACTCGCATCGGCCAGCACCAGGCCGCGGGCACCCCGGCGCCGGATGAGCCCGAGCGCAAATACGAGGTGGTCGTCGGATCCACGCGAGCCTTGCGCAAGGACTGGACCGCCAACGCCAAGCCCACCTCGGCCGCGACGCTCGCCGAGGCGTACAACATCGCGTTGGACCGCCTCGCCGACGAGAACGAAGAGTTGTCCGTGACCAGGCCAGTGTCGGTATTGATCTACAAAGCTGGCAGCACCCCGGGAGCCAAACCCGCCGAGAACGATCAGGTGTACACGAACACCGCCGTGTTGCACGAACTGATCGCCTACACCGCCGACGCGCAGGAAAAGCACGGCAAGACTCAGCTTGCCCAGGCCGAACAGGCTCAGGAGCGGTTGCGCGCCACGCAGACCGAGAACGCCAGCCTCCGCACCGAAAACACGCGCCTGGTACGGAAATTCGCCGACAACGATCGCATTCGCACCGACGGCCCGGCCTCACCGACCATGCCCAGCGGCCCGAAACTGGCGCGGCCGATCTTCTCCGGCCCGGTCCTGCCCCGCCCGGCGATGAACGGCCTGGACCGATGAGCGCCGACCGCGATCACCGTGAGCCGGGCTCGGTACCGATCACCCCGTCAGCTCACCCGGTGCCGGTCCTCTCTCGTCCGCTGCTGCCGCAGATCGGGGGCTTGGACCGGTGACCCCTGACCAGGCGCGCGACAAGGTCGCCAAACTCCGGGCGCACGCCGCCAGCGTCGACGGCACACCCGAAGCGGCCCTGTTCTACGCCAAGGCCAACGAACTCGCCCGCGATCACGGCCTGCCACTCACCCCGCACACCCAGCGCGCCACCGAGACACCGCGCCCCACCGGGGCGCGGCCCGGCCAGGCGCAGCAGCAGACGACCACCACGACACCGAGGAGGACCACCATGACCAGCAGCACCGCCACGACCAAGACCAAGACCAGCAAGCCCACCCGTAAGGCGACCGACGGCACCCTGCGCAACGCGTTCAACCCGCGTGCCCGCGCCGGATTCGGCCGCACCAGTGAACCGGGCGCCGAGGTCAACGGGTACATCGTCGCGATGGAGGAGGAGCCCGATCTGGACTACTACACCAAGGCCCCCAAGCTCGACGCCGACGGCAACGAGCTCATGGTGCCGATCCTGATCATCCAGACCGACGGCAGCAACAAGCCTTATGGGCAGGGCCTGCGGAAGGTGTGGGTCCGGACCGGAATCGCCGATGCCCTGATCGGCGCCTGCCTCGACGCCGGGGTCAACCGGACCGCGATCGGCGGCAAGGTCCGCATCCGCTACGAGGGCCTGGGCGAACCCGCCCGCGCGAACTTCGCCGCCCCCAAGCTCTACACCGCGGTCTACGAGCCGCCCATCGACGAGGAGGCATGCTGATGACCGACCAGCACGACGCAGCCGCGATCCCGGACACGGTCAAATTCCGTGTCACCGGCGACCGCACCGCGGTCAAGGCCATGATCGACGCCCTGGACCCCATCGTCGATATCGTCACCGACTGGCGAATCTTCCCCCAGCGCAACGGAACCAGCGTGAGCGCCTACCTCGAAGCCCGTACCTGCGCGCACGAGGACGACAGCACCAGCGCTGGCGAGGATACGGAAGGTGGTGCGTAATGACCGACGGAATCCCGGCCGCTGAGCAATTCGAGCCCGTCGAGTTCGGCTCGCGCATGCTCTACCTTCCCGGCCAAACCGCGCCCACGCACCACGGGCAGCCCGAGGAATCCGCCGCCAGTGCGCACACGGTGCGCAGCAACAACGGTGTGCACCACAGCGCACCGAGCGATGCGCAGGCAAAATCGAAGACGTTGCGGGCGTGGCCGATCCTGCTGCTGGCATTGCCCGCCTTCGTCGCGATCTGGTCCGGATGGGTCGGACTCGGACAGCTGACCGGGTTCGGGCCTGTGCGGCCGCTGCCCGGCATTTGGGACCAATTCACGCTGAACACCGCGATCACGCTGCCGATCGGGATGGAAACGTACGCCTCGTACGCGCTGTACGTGTGGCTGTCCGGCCGCATCCGATCCGACCGAACCCGCGGCTACGCCAAGTACTCCGCATTCGGCAGCCTCATCCTGGGCGCAATCGGGCAGGTCGCGTACCACCTGATGCGCGCGGCTGGCGTCACCACCGCCCCCTGGGGCGTGACCGTGCTGGTCGCCTGTCTGCCCGTCGCCGTGCTCGGCATGGGCGCCGCCCTGGCGCACATGATCATCCGTGAACACCACCACGCAACAGGCCCTGCCGCGAACGCACCAGCGGTGCACAACCTGTCCGAGCAGGTGCACAGTCCCGAACCTGTGCGCACCGTCTCGGTGCGCGAGCTACGGACCGAGACCTATTCGACGACCGGGGAACTGGCAGCCCCGCTCGCGCTGCAGCCGATCGAACCGACACCACGCACCGCCCTCGAAGTCGGGGGTGCGAAGGATCGGTGGGCCGAAATTGCCTATGCGGTGTGCGATGCGGACCCGGCCGGTCGGCGCGATCCGAGCAAGGTCGCCACCATCCTGCGGCTGAAATTCGAACAGCAATGGTCGCACTCCCGCATCGCCGACCACGTTGAGCTGAGCGCTTCGGCGGTCACTCGCACGCTCACCGCGGCTCGTGAGCACATCAATGTTCTGGAAGGAGGTCAGCAGTGATGACCGAAATTGAGCCGACGGCGGGGCCTGAGGCCATTGTCGAAACGAGTTGGTACACAACGGAAGAGGTTGCGGAGTTGCTCAAGGTGGATGCGTCGAGTCTTCGCCGGTGGCGTACCGCGCGTCCGCCGCAGGGGCCGCCGTTCGTGCAGATTTCCGGCAGGGTTACTCGTTACTTCGGTGCGGATGTCGTGGCCTACCTGCGGAATCGTCGCGTTGATCCGGCGGCGGCCTGATGTCGCAGCAGGTTGATGTCATTCCGCTCGGTGTCGCGATCAGTGGTGATATCGAGGAACGCGGGAAAGTTCCGTCCTTCCGGGCTCGCGTCCGGTGGACGGATCCCGCCACGAAAAAGCGGGCGTCGAAGTCCGAATCGTTCAACTCCCGGGATGACGCCGAGGAATGGATCGAGAAGATCCGCCGGGCGGCTGAGCGTGGTGTTGATCCCAAGACGGCGACCTCGACACTGAAGGACTATGGGAATGCCAACTGGGACACTGCGATGCGGGGGTTGGAGGACAAGACCGTCGGGGATGCGTACAAGCCCGCGT
This sequence comes from Nocardia coffeae, assembly GCF_019890715.1. NCBI lineage: Bacteria > Bacillati > Actinomycetota > Actinomycetes > Mycobacteriales > Nocardiaceae > Nocardia > Nocardia coffeae. Next base: position 323,983 of record NZ_JAINZY010000010.1, read on the forward strand.
GGCGGTTGCGGATCGTTCCGACGATCGGACATCTCCCGGTCACCATGATCACCGCGGGTATCGCTGATCGCGCGGTCAGCGGCTGGATCTCGGATGGCTGCAGCAGGTCCTCGGTGAAGAACTCCCTTGCCGCGCTATCGCGGATCATGGACCAAGCCGTTCGTGATGAGGTGATCGAGAGAAATCGGGTCGAGGTAACCGGGTGGCAGCGTCAATACGACCGGTACGAAGACGAGCTGGACGATCCGCGGTCGCTGGCGCTGCCGAACTGGGATGCCCTGGACACGCTGGCGGATGCGCTGGTCATCGCTTCGGCTGACCAGTACCCGGTATGGGGTGACGTCGTGAAATTCGCAGCGTGCACCGCATCACGAATCGGCGAGGTGTCTGGTTGCCGAGTCCACGACATCGACACAGAGCAATGGATCTGGACGTTGCGGCGCCAGACCTCCCCGGGGCCTGGCGGCCTGAAGGATAAGGGCACCAAGGGAAAGCGCTCACGCAGGATCCCGATTATCGAGGACATCCGCCCGATGGTGCTCGCCCGAATCAAGGCCGCCGGCGAGAAGCCGGATGCTCGGTTGTTCGTCGGCCCGCGGGGCGGTCGGATCCAGACCGGCGTGCTCCGGAAAGCCACACATTGGCCCGATGTCGTGACCAAGCTCGGCTACGAACATCTGCGCCGTCACGATCTGCGGCACACGGGACTGACGTGGCTCGCCGACGCTGGCGTGCCGCTGCATCGGCTCCAACAGATCGCCGGCCACACCGATCCACGGATCACCGAGCGCTACCTCCACCCGGACATCGAGTCGCTTCAGGCCGACGGGGTCAGGTTGTCGATTCACCTCCGAGCGCCGTCCGGTCCCAAATTGGTCCCAAAGCTCAGAGCCGTTCAATGAACAGAACCCCTTCCGACGCTGGTCGGGAGGGGTTTTCTATGTCGGGCTGACAGGATTTGAACCTGCGACCACCTGACCCCCAGTCAGGTGCGCTACCAAGCTGCGCCACAGCCCGTGGCGTCCGCTTTCGCGGTGCTCGACGAGATTACCCCACCACCCCCCGGTTGGACCAAATCGGCACGCTACCGGGGCGGAGTCGGTTCGCACGACCCGTGCGAACAGGCGCGGGGGTGCGGTCCGCGAGGGGCCTGGATCGTCGTGGATCGGTGCGTCGGGGTGCGTTCAACTCCACAGCGTCACATGCACTTTCGGGCGGAAGCGGGTGACGCCGACGCCGGATCCGCGGATCATCGCCTGGATGCAGCGTGGGGTGGTGATGAACCGCAACAGTTCCGAGACCGCGGGCTGGCGGGTGTCGGGCGGCAGGGTTGTCGCGCACCACTCGTCGGATATCTGCAGGCCGGGTCCTTTGATGTGGCTCAACCGGCCGGTCGCGAGGTCGGCGGAGACGGCGAAGCCGATTATCGGCGTGATGCCCCCGACGCGGCGGACCTCTTCGAGGGCGGCGGCATCGCTCTGGAAGATCCGCTGGCGTGATTCGGGAATGGCCAACTCCCGCAGCATCGTCGCGATGTGCCCGTCGACGCTGCCGGCGCTGGGCCCCAGCATCCAGTGCTGCTCTCGCAGCAACGCCGGATGCGGTGCGGCGACGGCCAGCGGGTTGTCCGGCCGCGTGACCGAAATGATCTGATACTTCAGGAACGGCGCAGCGGTGATGGTCGTGTCGGTGGCATCCTGGCCGGGCCCCAGCGCGATATCCACCGCGCGGCTCTCGATCAAGCTGCGGAACCGGCTGGTGGGATGCACACTGAGCTCGACCGACAGATCCTTGGCCCGCGCGGCGAACAGGTCGATGAGGCCGGGCGCGGCATGTTCGGCGAACGCATTCGATGCCGCGATGCGTAGCAGCCGCCGACCGTGCGCTGCCTCGCTCACCTCGATGGCGGTCTGGCTCTGCAGTCCGAGAATCTCGATCGCCCGGCTGGCCAGGCGCAGCCCGCCGGGCGTGAAGGCCAGACCGGACGCCGTGCGGGTGAACAGCGGGTCGTCGAGTTCCTTGCGCAGCTGGGCGATGTGTGTCGAGACACCGGCATCGGTCATCCCCAGCTCTCTGGCTGCCGCACGCACGGAGCCGAGCCGCACCACGGTCGAGTAGGCCCGAAGCTGGGCGGGCGTCACATTCCGAGTCTACTTTGGAGGTGTACGCAGCGCCGACGGCTGCATCGCGTCTGGAGGACGCATCATGCAGGACGTGCTCACGGATCTGATGACAACATGGAACGCCGGGGGCACGGCCGGGGTCGCGACGGTCGTGCGGACGTTCCGTTCGTCGCCGCGGCCGCCCGGCGCCGCCATGGTCGTCGCCCCGGACGGCACGGTCGGCGGTTCGGTCTCGGGTGGGTGCGTCGAGGGCGCGGTCTACGAACTCGCCACCGACGTCATCCGGACCGGTTCTCCGGTGCTACAGCGGTATGGGTTCTCCGATGAGGACGCCTTCGCCGTCGGTCTCACCTGCGGCGGCATCATCGACATCTTCGTCGAAGCCATCTCGCGGGAGAGGTTTCCCGAACTCGGCGAAGTCGCCGCGGACATCGCCGACCACCGGCCGGTCGCGATCGCGACCGTCATCGAGCACCCCGACGCCGGCCGGACAGGGCGAAGGCTGCTGATCCGGCCGGGCAGTGCGCAGGGCACGCTGGGGTCGGCGCGTGCCGACGACGCGGTCATCGACGACGCACGCGGGCTGCTCGCGGCGGGGCGCACCGAAGTGCTGTCTTACGGTCCGGACGGGCAGCGCCGCGGTGCGGGTATGGGCGTTTTCGTCGCCAGTTACGCCCGGCAGCCGCGGATGCTGGTGTTCGGGGCGATCGATTTCGCGGCCGCCGTCGCCCAGCAGGGATCGTTCCTCGGGTACCGGGTGACGGTGTGTGACGCGCGGCCGATCTTCGCCACTTCCGCCCGGTTCCCGACGGCCGACGAGGTCGTCATCGACTGGCCTCACCGCTATCTGGCCGCGCAGATCGCGGCGGGCGCGGTGGACTCGCGGACCGTCGTGTGCGTGCTGACCCACGATCCCAAGTTCGACGTGCCACTGCTCGAGGTGGCGCTGCGCGCGCCGGAGATCGGCTATGTCGGCGCCATGGGGTCGCGCCGCACGCACGACGAGCGGCTGGGCCGGTTGCGACAGGCGGGCCTCACCGAGGAGCAACTCACCCGGCTCGCCAGCCCGATCGGGCTGGATCTGGGTGGTCGGACACCGGAGGAGACGGCGGTGTCCATCGCAGCCGAGATCATCGCGCGACGCTGGGGCGGACAGGGCGGCTCGCTGACCCGGACAGGCGGCCGGATTCACCACACGACCAGCGCGAACAGTGAATTAAGTGATTCCTTGAATCGGTCTTGACGGTTGCGTCGGCGGGGCAGAGGCTTGGCTTGTTCCCACTGATGTGAGGTCGATCACATGCAAGTTCCTGGGCCATTCGAATACGAGCGCGCAACGGGCGTGGATCACGCCATCGGACTGCTGGACCGGCTCGGGGAGGAGGCTCGCGTCGTCGCGGGCGGGCACAGCCTGCTGCCGATGATGAAGCTGCGTCTGGCCAATCCGGAATATCTCATCGACATCAACGACCTGGCCGCCGAACTGGGTTACATCGTCACCGATCCGACCCTGGTGCGCATCGGGGCGATGGTCCGGCATCGGCATGTGCTCGAGTCCGCCGATCTCGCCGGGGTGTGCCCGATCTTCCGGGACGCCGAGCGGGTGATCGCGGACCCGGTCGTACGCAACCGCGGCACCATCGGCGGCTCGCTGTGCCAGGCCGACCCCGCCGAAGATCTCTGCACGGTCTGCACGGTCCTGGGCGCCACCTGCCTGGTCCGCGGGCCGTCCGGCGACCGGGAGATCGCGATGGACGACTTCCTGGTGGGTCCGTACGAAACCGCCATGTCGCACAACGAACTTCTGCTCGAGATCCGAATTCCGGTGCGGCATCGGACATCGAGCGCTTACGCGAAAGTGGAGCGCAGGGTCGGCGACTGGGCGATCGCGGCGTCCGGCGCGACGGTGACACTGCGCGGCGAGGCGATAGCGGCCGCGCGGATCGGCCTGACGGCGGTCGGCTCCGATCCGGCGGCGCTGGCCACCGCGGCGGAGGTGCTCATAGGCGAGCCGCCCACCGAAGAAGTATTCGCGGAGGCGGGCCGTCGCGCGAGCGCGGCGTGCTCACCCGTCTCCGATGCGCGCGGCAGCGCGGACTACAAGCGCCATCTCGCGTCCGAACTGACCGTTCGCGTGCTGCGCACCGCGGTCGAGCGCGTCCTCGATGCCCCTGCGCCGGAAGGGAATTAGCCATGCAGGTAACCATGACCGTCAATGGCGAGCCGGTGACCGCGGAGGTCGAGCCACGCACCCTGCTCGTGCATTTCCTGCGAGATCAGTTGCGGCTCACCGGAACCCACTGGGGCTGCGACACCAGCAACTGCGGCACCTGTGTGGTGGAGGTCGACGGCGAACCGGTGAAGTCGTGCACGATGCTGGCCGTCATGGCCGGCGGTCGTGCGGTGCGCACCGTCGAGGGGCTCGAGGTGGACGGCCGGCTCGATCCCGTGCAGGAAGGCTTCATGCAGTGTCACGGGCTGCAATGCGGATTCTGCACGCCCGGAATGATGATCACCGCCCGCGCCCTGCTCGACCGCGACCCGAATCCGGACGAGCAGACGATCCGGGAGGCGATCTCGGGCCAGATCTGCCGCTGCACCGGATATACCACCATCGTGCGGTCGATCCAGTGGGCCGCCGCGAAGCAACGAGGCGAAGCGGCGCAGCCCGAACCGGCCGCCACGCCGACGCCGGTTGGGAGAACGTGATGAGCACCGTCGAGTCCCGGCCGAAAGACCGTGTCGACAACGACCACAAACCGTGCGGTCACGGCAGGATGCTCCGCAAGGAGGATCCGCGGTTCATTCGCGGACACGGCAATTACGTCGACGACGTGTCCCTGCCCGGCATGCTGCACATGGCGATCCTGCGTTCCCCGTTCGCGCACGCGCGGATCGTGAACGTCGATGTCTCTGCGGCACAGGCGCATCCGAAGGTCAGAGCGGTCGTCACGGGTGCGGATCTGGCGGCGAAGGGACTGGCCTGGATGCCGACGCTGTCCAACGACGTGCAGGCGGTGCTGGCGACGGACAAGGTCCGGTTCCAGGGGCAGGAGGTGGCCTTCGTCGTCGCCGAGGATCGCTATTCGGCGCGTGATGCGCTGGAGCTCATCAACGTCGAGTACGAGATGCTCGATCCGGTGATCGACGCCCGGACCGCACTGGCGCCCGGGATGCCGGTGATCCGCGACGATCTCGAGGGCAAGCAGAACAACCACTGCTTCGACTGGGAGACCGGCGACGCCGCTGCCACCGAGGCGGTGTTCGCGCGCGCCGACGTCGTCGTCGAGCAGGAGATCGTCTATCCGCGAGTACATCCCGCCCCGATGGAGACCTGCGGCGCGGTCGCGGATCTGGATCCCGTGACGGGCAAGCTCACACTGTGGTCGACGAGCCAGGCGCCGCACGCGCACCGCACGCTCTACGCGTTGGTGGCCGGGCTGCCCGAGCACAAGATCCGGGTGATCTCACCCGATATCGGCGGGGGTTTCGGCAACAAGGTGCCCATCTATCCGGGATACGTCTGCGCCATCGTCGGGTCGCTGCTGCTGGGCAAGCCGGTGAAATGGATGGAGGATCGCAGCGAGAACCTCACCAGCACCGGGTTCGCCCGCGACTACATCATGCTCGGCGAGATCGCCGCCACCGCAGAGGGCAGGATCCTGGCCATTCGGTCGACCGTGCTCGCCGATCACGGCGCCTTCAACGGCACGGCCGCGCCGTTGAAGTATCCGGCGGGCTTCTTCGGCGTGTTCACCGGCAGCTACGACATCGAGGCCGCCTACTGCAGGATGACCGCGGTCTACACGAACAAGGCGCCCGGCGGCGTCGCCTACGCGTGCTCGTTCCGGATCACCGAGGCGGTCTACTTCGTCGAGCGGCTGGTCGATTGCCTGGCCCATGAACTGAAGATGGATCCGGCCGAGTTGCGGCTGCGCAATCTCCTTCGCCCCGAACAGTTCCCGTACACCAGCAAGACGGGCTGGGTCTACGACTCCGGCGACTACGAGAAGACCATGCGCCTGGCGATGGACATGATCGGCTACGACGCTCTGCGAAAGGAGCAGCGGGACAAGCGCGCCCGCGGCGAGTTGATGGGTATCGGGATGTCCTTCTTCACCGAGGCCGTCGGCGCCGGTCCGCGCAAGGATATGGACATCCTCGGGCTCGGGATGGCCGACGGCTGCGAGCTGCGCGTCCACCCGACCGGCAAAGCGGTTGTGCGCCTTGCGGTTCAGACCCAAGGGCAAGGGCACGAGACGACCTTCGCCCAGATCGTCGCCGAGGAACTCGGCATACCGCCCGACGACATCGACGTGGTGCACGGCGATACCGATCAGACTCCGTTCGGCCTGGGCACCTACGGCAGCCGGTCGACGCCGGTCTCGGGGGCCGCGGCCGCGCTGGTGGCGCGGAAGGTGCGCGACAAGGCGCGGATCATCGCCTCGGGCATGCTCGAGGTCTCCGTCGCCGACCTCGAGTGGGAGAAGGGCTCGTTCCACGTCAAGGGCGATCCGTCCGCGGCCGTGACGATCCAGCAGATCGCGATGCGCGCACACGGCGCCGGCGATCTGCCCGAGGGCATCGAGGGCGGACTCGATGCGCAGATCTGTTACAACCCGGAGAATCTCACCTACCCGTACGGTGCGTACTTCTGCGTCGTGGACATCGACCCGGGGACGGCCGTGGTGAAGGTGCGGCGCTTCCTGGCCGTCGACGACTGCGGCACCCGGATCAATCCGATGATCATCGAGGGGCAGGTGCACGGCGGCATCACCGACGGCATCGGCATGGCGCTGATGGAGATCATGGCCTTCGACGAGGACGGCAACTGCCTCGGCGGATCCCTGATGGATTACCTCATCCCGACGGCGCTGGAAGTTCCGCATCTGGAGACCGGCTACACGGTCACCCCGTCACCGCACCACCCGATCGGTGCGAAGGGCATCGGCGAATCGGCGACGGTCGGATCTCCGGCTGCGGTGGTCAACGCGGTGGTGGATGCGTTGGCGCCGTTCGGAGTTCGGCACGCCGACATGCCGCTGACCCCGTCGCGGGTGTGGGAGGCCATGCAGGGCCGGGCCCGACCGCCCATCTGAGGTGGGTGTGAGCGATGGGATCACCGATGAAGATGAACGAACGGGCAGTGCAACTGGTCCGCACTCGGACTCCGTTCGTGCACGCCACCGTCGTGCGTGCGCAGCAGCCGACCTCGGCGCACGCCGGGGACGAGGCGATCCTGTTGCAGGACGGGACGATCGAGGGATTCGTCGGCGGCCAGTGCGCCCAGAACTCGGTCCGCAAGGCGGCACTGGGTGCGCTGCAGTCGCACGAGAGTGTGCTGCTGCGGGTACTTCCCGACGGCGATCTGCAGTTTCCCGAAGCGCCCGGCGCGACGGTCGTGGTGAATCCCTGCCTGTCCGGCGGTGCGCTGGAGATTTTCCTGGAGCCGCAGATCCCGGCGCCGCTGGTGCGCATCTGCGGCGCGACGCCCATCGCGGACGTCCTGGCCGAAATGTGCGAACTGGTCGGATTCGAGGTGCAACGCACTGTTGCCGAAGCCACTGTCGCCGAAGCCGATTCGCCGGCCGATACGACGGCGGTGGTGATCGCCAGCCACGGCGGTCCGGAACCCGAGCTGATCCGCGCCGCGCTCGACGCGGGTGTGGAATATATCGGGTTGGTGGCCAGCAGGGTTCGGGGAGCCTCGATTCTCGAGGGGCTCGGGTTGACCGACGTCGAGCGGGCGCGGGTGCGCACTCCGGTGGGGTTGCCGATCGGCGCCAAGACCTCCGCGGAGATCGCCGTCTCGATTGTCGCGCAAGTGATCCAGGCGATCCGCAAAGGTGGCTTGGCCGTGCCGCCGCGCCCGGTGCGGGTCGCGGTCGAGGCGCTCGACCCGGTGTGCGGCATGACCGTGACGGTCGGGCCGGACACACCCCATCTCACCCTCGACGAGGTCGACTACTGGTTCTGCGGCTCCGGCTGCCGCACCTCGTTCGCCGCGGCGAGGACCGGCTCATGACTACCGGATTCGTTACCGGAGTGGTACTCGCCGCAGGAGTCTCACGACGTCTCGGAACTCCGAAACAGCTACTGCCGTACCGGAATACGACGGTTCTCGGTGCCACCCTCGAGGCGGTGCGCACCTGTGCTTTCGACCAGATCATCGTCACCCTCGGCGGCGCGGCGGCGGCGGTCCGGCAGCGGGTCGATCTCGCCGGGCTGGAGGTGGCCTTCGCCGAGGACTTCGGTTCGGGCTGTTCGTCGTCGTTGCGCTCGGCCCTGCGCGCGGTGGACCCCCGTGCCGCCGGAATCGTATTGATGCTCGGTGATCAGCCGGGCCTGTCGGCTGCGACGGTCGACCGGCTGATCGCCGAGGGAACCTCCACCGCGATCACCGTCTGTCGCTACCGCGACGGTGTCGGGCATCCATTCTGGCTCGGGCGCAGCGTATTCGGCGAGTTGGCCCGACTGCACGGCGACAAGGGCGTGTGGAAGATCATCGAGTCCGGCCGCGTCGCGGTGGCACGAGTCGACGTCGACGCGCCGGTGCCCGTGGATGTGGACACCTGGGACGACTACGTGCGCCTGCTCGCCGCGACCTCGCCATGATGTCGCCGTTCGACGATATCGAGGACGTGGTCCGGCGATTCGACGCCGAGGACTACCTCCTCGACACCGGGACCGCAGCCGCCTTCTATCTGGCCACCACATTGGGTCGGCCGCTGCTACTGGAAGGCGAACCGGGAGTGGGCAAGACGACAGCGGCCAAGACCCTGGCCACCGTTCTGGGTGCACCGCTGATCCGCCTGCAATGCTACGAGGGCCTCACCGTGAGCGAAGCGCTCTACGACTGGAATTACCAGCGTCAACTGCTGAGTATCCGCCTGGCCGAGGCGCGCGGCGCCGATCTCGCCGAAGCCGACCTGTTCACCGAGACATTCCTGGTCGCCCGCCCGATCCTGCGCTGTGTGCGCTATCGCGGTCCGACACCGCCGGTGCTGCTGGTCGACGAAATCGACCGTGCCGATGACGAATTCGAAGCGCTGCTGCTCGAATTCCTCGGTGAGGCCGCGGTGACGGTGCCCGAACTCGGGACCTTCGCAGCCGAGCAGCCCCCGCTCGCGGTGCTGACCTCGAACCGCAGTCGCGACCTGCACGACGCGCTGCGGCGACGCTGCCTGTACCACTGGATCGACTACCCGGAGCCGACCCGCGCCGTGGCGATCGTGCGACGCACGGTGCCCGGGGCGACCGACGCGCTGATCGAGCGCGCGACCCGATTCGTCGCCCGCGCCCGCGATCTCGACCTCGACAAGCCGCCGGGCGTCGCGGAGACCATCGATTGGATCGCCGCACTGGCGACGCTCGACGTCGCCGATCTCACCGCGCCGGAGGCGGTCGCGGCGCTGAGCGCACTGGCGAAGACACCCGACGACCGCACGGCCGTGCACGCGGAGTTCGTCGAATACACCCGAAGCCTCGCGACCGGATGAGAGGGATGTTCCGATGAAGATCGCCAACGAATTCACCGTCAACGCACCCGTCGAGCAGGCATGGGAGGTGCTGACCGACCTCGAACAGGTGGTCCCGCTCATGCCCGGCGCACAGATGATCGGCTGGGAGGGAGAGGACTTCCTCGGCAAGCTGAAGGTCAAACTCGGCCCGGTGACCAGCGAATTCACCGGGAAGGCACACTTCACCGAGCGCGACGAACACGACCATCGCGCCGTCATCGACGGCCGCGGCCGGGATTCACGCGGCTCCGGAAACGCGGCGGCGATCATCACCACGCGACTGCGCGAAGACGGCGACAGGACCCGCGTCACCGTGGACACCGACCTCAAGATCGTCGGCAAGCTCGCCCAATTCGGCAGCGGGATGCTGCAGCAGGTGTCGGAGAAACTGCTCGGCCAATTCGTCACCTCCCTCGAAGCGAAACTCGCGGCAGCCGACACGGCCCGCGCGGAGACCGAGGTCGGGGCCGACCGCCGAGAGATGCGGCCGCAGCCGGTCGTACCACCCGAGCCGGCACCGCTGGACCTCGTCGACCTGGTCAAGCCCGCGGCGCTCGCGAAATATGCGCCCGCGATCGCGCTCGGGCTGGTCGCCGTAGTCGGAATCATCCTGGTACGCAAGTGGATGCGCGCGAAATCATGACACGAGCGGTCATGCTGCGCGGTGTCGATCTGGCCGCATTCGCCGTCGCGGTGGTCGCTCGGCTGCGGCGCGGCGGTGTCGCGGTCGCGCCGAGCGGGCCCGCGCTGTTCGTGCAGGCGCTGGGCCGCATGGCGCCGCGGTCGCGCACCGAGATCTACTGGGCCGCGCGGCTCACGCTCGTGGATCGGATGCAGGATCTGGCCGCGTTCGACGCGGTCTTCGCGACAGTTTTCGCCGACGCGGTGCTGGGCGTCGACCCGCCGAGCCGAACGCACGGACTGCCGAACGAACGCGCGTCGCCCCCGGGCCCGCGGGGGCGGGGGCAGCATCGGCAGGGTGGTGAAGTCCCTTGGGCGACACTGCAATCGGTGACCGGTGCCGACCGGTCGACAGACCAGGGTCCGGCGCTCCCGGACGTGCTGCCGAGCCGGTTCGCGGCACGAGCACAGGAACCGTTCGACCGCTTCGATCCGGACGATCTGCGGACGATCGGCGCATGGCTGGAGCGGGCAGCGGCACGTTGGCCGCAGCGCAGCAGCCGACGCCAGGTAAACCATCCGCACGGCAATCGGATCGACTTGCGGGCGACGATGAAGAACTCCCGCCACACCGGCTGGGAGTCGACGGTGCTGGTCCGCACCCGTCCCCGAAACCGCCCGCGCCGCATCGTCATGATCTGCGACCTCAGCCGCTCCATGCAGCCGTATTCGACGATCTACCTGCACCTGATGCGGGCCGCTGTGCAACGCCGTTCGCCCGATCGCCCCGAGGTGTTCGCCTTCTCCACCCGGCTGACCAGGCTGACCTCGGTGCTGGCGCACCGTTCCGCGGATGCCGCGGTAGCTCGGGCCAACGACAAGGTGGTCGACCGCTACGGCGGCACGCATATCGGACGGTGCCTCGGCACGTTACTCACAACGCCGTCCGGCAACGCGGTGCGCGGCGCGGTCGTCGTCATCGCATCGGACGGCTGGGACAGCGACGCTCCCGATGTCCTGGGCCGTGCGATGGCCCGGATCCGCCGCCGGGCCTGGCGCGTCATCTGGCTGAATCCCCGTGCGGGCGACCCGCGATTCCAGCCGACCACCGGTGCGATGGCGGCGGCCCTGCCGTACTGCGACATCCTGATGCCCGCGCACACTCTGGCGGGCATGCACGCGTTCCTCCAAGCCCTGACGTCGGCGATCGTCACCTGATGGACAGCGTCTACGAACTCGGTCACTCCCAATCATGCTGGGGTTGAATCGAATTGGTGCTCCAGCCCGAATTTCGTGATCAAGAGTGGTGGGGCTCGTCGGAAGATGTTCGTGTTCACTGCGCCATGGCGCGGAACTCGGTGTGTAGCGAGTCCTGCAGTCGTTCGAAGGTGTCGTCCACGGATTCGGGGAGGCCGAAGCCTCCGGCGGATTCGAGGGTGACGATCCCGTGGCAGACCGTGCGGACCATGCGGACCGCATGGACGAGGTCGGCGTCGGACAGGTGGTAGCCGCGCAGAGCTGCGGTGAGGACCTGGTAGGCGCGGGTGGCGACCCGAATGTAGGTGTCGTCGGCGGTGGCTGGTGCGACGATGCCCGCGGCGTAGCGGCCGGGGTGGGTGCGTGCGTATTCGCGGTAGGCGGTGCAGATCGCGCGCAGCGCGTCCCGGCCGGAGAGCCCGGCGGTGGCGTCGGCGAGCACGATGGTCAACTCACCGACCGACAGGATCGCCAGATCGCGTTTGACGGCCTCGAGATTGTCGATGTGCTTGTACAGGCCCGGCAGAGAGACGCCGCAACGCTGCGCCACCGCGGCGAGGGTGAGCCGCTCGAGACCCGCCTCGTCGGCGACCAACGCGGCCTCGGTGATGATTCGATCGCGGGTGAGCCCAGCGCGCGGCACGTCGACTACCGGCCTTCTCGGCCCAGCACGATGCCGGTACCGGTGATCACGATGAGCAGCAGAGGTCCGGACACGAAGGCCAGAGTAGCGAGGCCCTGAATCAGGAACAGATACCCGATCCCCGAGCCGACGATCGCGACCGCCATGGCGATGGCGGTGTAGTTCAGCCACCTGGGCAGCAGCCTGGACCGCACCGCCGCGACCGACAGTCCGGCCAGCAGGAACATCTTCACCCCGTCGAACCGGTTGGTCAGTTCGAAGAGCAGATGGACGGAATCCGGGGAGCCGCTACGGGCCAGCGTCAGCCCGAGCACGAACTGAGTGAACGAAATCAGCGCTGCCGCAACGCCGGTCACCGCAGCGAGCCGAGTGACGAGCGGAGTGCGGGCAGCACGAGCCAGGGCCAGCGAGACGACGGCCAGGCCGATGGCCGGCAGCCCTTCGGTCAGCAGGAACTGCGCGCCGAAAGCGCCGGTGTGGCCGGACAACTCGCGGATGATCTCGCTGCCGGAGTCGGCGAAGGTCGGAGCGGGGGCGCCGACGGTCAGCCCGGCGATCCAGGAGGCCGAATAGGCGATGCCGACGACGGCGGGGAGAGAGGTGAGGGCGGCGCGGCGAGGGTGAACGACGGCGATGGACATGGTGGGCAGCTCCCGTGTGTTAGTGCTATTAACTACAAGTTAAGGCAATTAACTTTGAAGCGCAAGGCCGGATCGGTCCGCACTGCGATCACTGTCGCCGACATCGACAACCTCGATCGTGGGTGCGAGGGCTCGGGGCCGAGTCGGGCAATCGGCATGGTCCGCACTGGACGTCGGTCTCGCGGCGATACGTGGTCGCGAACGACTGCGGAACAGTTGTCATTCGGCGCGACCGGATGTCTTTGGCCGCAACCGATCTCGTCGCAGATTCCCGCCTGATATCCGAGCGGGCCCGACCTCGACGCCAACTCGCGGGGCGAAGGGTCGGGCTCCCTCGAATGCGACAGGGAATGAAGTCGCCTGCAGTGCACCAGAATTCATGGCACACGATGCTGCGGCCGTTTCGCGTCCGCCAGCAGCCGCTCGATCTCGCGTTCTACTCCCGCGACGGAACTCCATCGCTTGCCACCCGGACGGCCGAGCATCGACGCATCGTGCCACCCGTCAAGCTGCAGATGCTATGCGCCCCATGGATATTGGGGCTCGGACTGTCGAGTGATCGAGACGAATGGGCGGAAGCGCTCTACTGTGAACGGGCAGCAGGGCGGCGACGTGGCTGTCGTTTCTCTGCCGCGACCTCGGTGGCGGGCGTCGGGGGCTTGCGTTGCCGGACTGCGCGGTTCGGTGGCGTATGTGCGGCGCCGGATGCGGCCAGTGCGATTCGGACGTACCGTTCGGCGAGTTGGCTCGGGTCCAGTGGTCCGTCGGGTTGGAACCAGCGGGCGATCGACTGGCACATGCCGAGCAACGCGCGAGCCGTCTCGGCCGGGTCGTCCAGGGTGAATACGGCCTCACGCTCACCGGTCTCGAGGATCTCGGTGAGCAGGGTCTCGATCTCTTTGCGGTGGGCGGCATAGCGTTTGCGGTTCGGCGGCGAAAGATGCCTGAGCTCCAGATCGAGCGCGGCCAGCCGAGTCCGGTGTGCCATGTGCAGCACGACCGTCTCGATGACGTTCATGAATTTCTGCCTCGAACCGTCGCCGGCGGCCGCGGCGGCCTTGACCCGCCAGGTGGCCTCGGCGGCGCTGAGTTCGAGCAGGGCGACGAACGCGCCTTCCTTGCTGTCGTGGTGATAGTAGAGCGAGGGGACCGTCTGTCCGACGCGCCTGGCGATGTCGCGAACCGTTGTGCCGTGGAAGCCATGCTCGTAGAACGCCTCGAGGGCGGCTGTCAGGATCGGCGTCATCTCCAGCGGCTCGTAGAGCCGCCAGTCGGCACCGGCTTGTGCGGCCTGTTCTTGCGGCATTGCCCACCTATCGGAATCGTCGCGACCTGCGCCGAGTCTACTGAGTGGGTCCTCGGGAAGGTGTGAACGGCGGCGTCGCGGTATCCGGTACTTAGCGAGCGCTAGATAATTTGTGACAGATATCTCCATTGCGAAGCATCCTTTGACTTCCGGCGGTCTATCTAGCGATCGTTAAGTGCATTGCGGTGTGAGCCGCCGCGCAGATCCAGGAGGACACCTATGACTACGGCCGTTATCGTCGACGCCATCCGGACGCCGTCGGGCAAGGGCAAGCCCGGCGGGCAGCTGTCCGGAATCCACCCGGCAGCGTTGCTGTCTCAGGTGCTGACCGCGCTGGTGCAGCGCACCGGCATCGACCCGGGCATCGTGGACGATGTCCTGGGCGGGTGTGTCGGTCAGGTCGGTGAGCAGGCGGTGAACGTCACGCGCAACGCGGTGCTCGGCGCCGGCTTTCCCGAGCATGTTCCGGCGACGACGATCGACCGTCAGTGCGGATCCAGCCAGCAGGCAGCGCATTTCGGGGCACAGGGCGTGATCGCCGGTGCCTACGACGTCGTCATCGCCTGCGGTGTGGAGTCGATGAGCCGGATCCCGATGGGGACGGCGCTGATGGGTGCGGATCCCTACGGTCCGAGCGTGGCCGCACGCTACCCGGACGGGTTGGTGGGCCAGGGCATCTCCGCCGAACTGCTCGCGGCGAAGTGGAAGCTCGACCGCGACACCCTGGACGAATTCTCTGCCCGATCCCATGCCCGCGCCGCGGCGACCGCGGCAGCAGGCGGATTCGACAACGAAGTCGTGCCCGTGGACGCCGACGGCGTGGTCCGGCGCGGCGACGAGACGGTGCGTCCCGCCACCACCGCGGCAGGCCTGGCCGCGCTGAAGCCGTCGTTCCGGGATGAGGTGCTGCACAAGCGGTTCCCGCAGATCGATTGGAAGATCACGCCCGGCAACTCCTCGCCGCTGACCGACGGAGCCTCGGCGGTACTGATCATGAGCGAGGACAAGGCGAAGGCTCTGGGGCTGCAGCCCAAGGCGCGGTTCCATACCTTCGCGGTCTCCGGCAGCAACCCGCTGCTGATGCTCGACGGCGTGATCCCGGCGACGAAACGTGCGCTGGAGCGTTCCGGACTTTCGCTGGAGGATCTCGACGCGTACGAGGTCAACGAGGCGTTCGCGCCGGTGCCGCTGCTGTGGCAGCGCGAATTCGGTGCGGACCCCGACCGGCTCAACCCGCGCGGTGGAGCGATCGCGCTGGGCCACCCGCTGGGCGCGTCGGGCACCCGCCTGCTGACCACGCTCGTCCATCACCTGCAAGCCACCGGTGGACGCTATGGCTTGCAGACCATGTGCGAAGGCGGCGGCATGGCCAACGCCACGATCATCGAACGCATCTGAGGAACGGGCCGCACATTGTGCGGAAACAGCCCGACGGCCGTCGGGTCCGTGCCGGGTTCAGGCGTCGTATCCGGCCGGAATGCCTTCCAGGATCATGGTTTTGGTCTCCAGGCAGGGCAGCAGGCCCTCGCGGCCACCCTCCCGGCCGATGCCGGACTGCTTGAAACCGCCGAACGCGATGCCGAAGTCGGTGCGGTGTCCGGCTTGCCGCGTTCCGAGGCAACGACCCCGGGGACCTCGTGCGTCATACATCCACTCCTCGTGTACTGATTCACCCGGCGCTCACTCGTCTCCGGCCAGCAGCGGCAGGACTTCTTCGCCGAGAGTGCTCACGGTGCGCCGGGCGACGTCGACGGACAGGCCGACCGGCGCGACGCGGGCCTGCACCTGAGTGATGCCGTGCGCGCGGTAGTCCCGCAGCCGGGCGGCCACCTGTGCGGGAGTACCGATCAGCAGCGGTTCACCCGCACCGTCGGCCCGGCCGATGTTCCATGCGGACCGGGATCGGTAGTAGCCCAACACTTTCGCCAGACCCTCGGCGTTGCGCCGGGCGCGGTCGCCGTCGGTGTCCACGATGCACAGCCGGTTGACCGCGATTCGGGGCCGGGCCGGGGAGGCGGCAAGGTAAGCGGCGGCCTGGTCGAACAGCAGGCGGTCGGAATAATTGGTCGCCGCGTAGTAGCCGTCGCCCAGTGCGGCGGCGCGACGAGCGGGCGCGATTCCCTTGCCCCCGACCAGGATCGGCGGCCCGCCGGGCTGGTGCGGGGCGGGCACGTAGGCGTCGTCCGGACGGTCGCGCCAGACCTCGCGCAGCCGCGTGAGCAGCGCATCCAGCATGGGCCCGCCGGGGCGATCGGGACCGCCGAGCTTGCCCCGCAACACATCCGGGCCCAGGCCGAGGCCCAAGGTCAGGCGGCCCTCACTGAGCTGGTCCAGCAGCGCGGCCTCGGTGGCCAGCCGGTCGGCGTCCAGGGCGCGGGCCAGCAGCACGCCGGTGCCCAGCCGCAGGCCGGTCAGCGGGACCAGCCGGGCCAGCACCAGCAGCGCGGCGGGTAGGTGGAACGCCTCCGGTTTCGTGTGGTGGCTCTCACCCAGCCACACCGAGTCGAAGCCGGCGCGTTCGGCCCGCGCCAGCAGCGGCTCGGCCGCGCGGACCTGGTCGGCGATCGGGCCGGCGGCTGGATCGCTGCCCAGATCCAGAGCGAGGCCCAGGCGCAGCGGTGCGGTCACTTGATCGCGATCGCGTTGCTCGGCGAACCGGCCCCGCCGATGAGGTTGAGCGGACTCGCGGTCAGCATGAACTCGTAGCAGCCGTCCGCGGCGCAGTCGGCGGCCAGCTCGTCCAGGGCCCACAGCTCACCCATGGCCATGCCCAGCAACGCGATCAGCGGCCGGTGGATCATGCCGTTGTGGTTGGGGCCCTTCTCCGGCGGCGGGTAGGCCGCGTCGTAGAAGTCCGAGTTCTGCGCCGGATACCGTTCCACGCCGGTGTTGTCCGCAGCCACCATGGCGATCCGGTGGTCCCACAGCCAGCGCACGACCGCTTCGGTCTGCGCGAGGCCGGGTACGGAGCGGTGCTTGTTCAGCGCGATCCGCTCCTGCGTGGACAGGGCCAGGTAGCGGCCGGCCCAGCCGGTGCGCACCAGCAGCAGGTCCCCGTCGAGGATGTCCACGCTGTGGGCGGCCGCGGTGGCCTCCAGCAGGTCCGCGTCGAACGCGGTGGCATCGTCGACCTGCAGGTGGGTGCCCTGACCGGCCAGGTAGCGGTCCACGTCCAGCAGCACGCCGCGGCCCACGATCCCGGCCTGGGCG
Source organism: Nocardia coffeae (assembly GCF_019890715.1). NCBI lineage: Bacteria > Bacillati > Actinomycetota > Actinomycetes > Mycobacteriales > Nocardiaceae > Nocardia > Nocardia coffeae. The sequence continues at coordinate 341,304 of NZ_JAINZY010000010.1, forward strand.
TAGTTGTGCACGCCCAGCACCGTGGTGTCGCCGGTGACCTCCTCCTTGGGCCGGCCGCCGTAGAAACCGTGCTCGGGGTGGCCGATGTGGCGCAGCGAGTCGATCTGCGAGGAGGACTGCAGGTAGAAGGAATCCAGGTAGTCGTCGCGATGAAAGGCGTTGTTGGCGAAGGTGTGGTGCTCGGCGGCGTGCCGGGTGCCCGAGGGGAACGGCTCGAACGCGTTGACCGGGTGGTCGAGGTTGAACCGCTTGCCGGTACGCACCATGCCCGCGGCGCGCACGATCCGCTCCGGGGTGAGCAGGTTGACCGTGCCGAGCTGGTCCTCGGCGCCCCACAGGCCCCAGGCTGAACCGGCAGGCGCGTCGGTGCGGGCGCGCAGTCCGGCGTAGTCGGGCAGCGCGGTGTCCGATTTCTCTTGCTGGACGGTCATTTCCGGTCTCCACTCTCTGCGGTGCCCGCGGTGGCGAGATCCCGCGGGTCGGTCGGCTCGGCCGAGGACGGACCGACCTGATGTTCGGTCGTGTGCATGTCGATGCCGCGGGTCTCGGGCAGGAACGCCGCGCCCAGCAAACCGGCCAGGCTGACCACCACCATCGCCCCGGCCAGCAGCCACGGCTTACCGCCCAGAGCGCTGACCAGGCCCAGAGCCACGATCGGCGCGGTCGAGGTGAGTATCGCGGTGCTGAACTCACGCGACAGCGCGACACCCGTGTAGCGGTAGCGGGGCTCGAACAGCTCGGCCAGGAAGGCGGCCTGCCCGCCGGTCAGGGCCTGGGTGAACGGGGCGATGATCAGTGCCTGGGCCACCCAGTAGGGCAGGTTTCCGCCGAGGTCGAGGATCAGGAAGTAAGGAACGGCGGTCAGCGCGGACAGGGCGGTCATGGTGATGTACACCGGCCGCCGCCCGAAATGGTCGGACAGCCGTCCGGCCACCGGCACCAGCATCATCGCGACGATGGCGCCCAGCAACGAGCCGATCAGCACACCGAACTGGCTGGCGCCGTGCTTGACGCCGTAGGTCAGCGAGTAGGTGGACGCGACGTAGGCGTTGAATGCGATCGGCGCGGTGAGCAGGATGGACAGCAGCAGTGTGCGGGGCGAGCGGCGCAGGATGGCGACGATCGGGATGCGCCGGGATTCCTGGCGCTGACCCAGGTCCTCGAACACCGGCGATTCGGCCATCCGCAGCCGCATGATCAGGCCGATGATGATCAGCACGAAGCTGATCAGGAACGGTAGCCGCCAGCCCCAGCTGTAGAGCTGTGCCTTGGGGAGGTGGAATACGGTCAGGCCGACGATGGTGGCCAGCACGATGCCGATGTACACGCCCATGCCGGGCAGGGAGGTCCAGAAACCGCGCCGCTTGCGCGGGGCGAACTCGGCGATCATCACGAACGAACCCGCGAACTCCGCGCCGGAACCCAGGCCCTGCAACAGGCGCAGCACCGCCAGCAGGATCGGGGCGAGCAGGCCCGCGGTGGCGTAGCTGGGCAGCACACCGATCAGCGTGGTGGCCGAGCCCATCAGCAGCAGGGTGAAGCTGAGGGCCTTCTTGCGGCCCAGCTTGTCGCCGATGTGGCCGAACACGACGGCACCGATCGGTCTGGCCACGTAACCGGCGCCGAAGGTGGCCAGCGCGGCCAATGTGCCTGCGGTCGAAGAGAATTTGGGGAAGAAGATGGTGGCGAAGATCAGCGACGCGGCCTGGGCGTAGACGAACATGTCGTACCACTCCAGCACGGTGCCGATCACCGATGCGGGAAGCAGGCTACGGCGCTGGGTTTCCCACGACGACGTCGTCGAGGAGTCGCTCATGGCGTTTCTCCGGTCTGTACTCGAAAAATCCGGGGGTGATGGGATGGGCTGCGTGGACGGTCACGCGGCCGGGCTGGTGTCCCGCGCGGCGGCGACCAGCGAGGTCGCGGCGGCGGCGAGCATGGAGGTGTCGTTGGAGCAGACCACGAACGCGTCCCCGGCGTCGAACGCCTGACGTGCGGCTTGCGCCGACCCGCCCGCCGAGCCGCAGGGTATTCCCGCGGCGCGGGCCTGTTCTCGGGCCCGGGCCAGCAATTCCGGGACGCGCTCGCCGCCGCCGATGTCCATGGCCAGGTCGGCGGCGCCGAGGAACACCGCGTTCACTCCGGCCACGGCGGCGATCCTGCCGGTTTCCCGCACGGCCGCTTCGCTTTCCAGCTGCGGGATGCACAGCACGTTCTCGTTGCCGTGCCGCAGGTAATCGGCGCGGGGCAGCTGCCCCCAGCGGCCCGCGGTGCCGGTCGCGCCGGAGCCGCGAGTGCCGTGCGGCGGGAACCGGCAGGCGCGCGCCACGGCTTCGGCCTGCTCTGCCGAATCCACATGCGGCACAAGGATTCCGGCGGCCCCGCCGTCCAGGATTCGCTGGATGGTCGAGGGGCTCTGGTCGGGCACCCGGACCAGCGGGGTCAGTCCGGACGCGGTGGCCAGCGCGATCATGGTCTGCGCGGTCTCCAGGTTCAGCGTGGTGTGCTCCAGGTCGACGACGACGAAGTCGAAACCCGCGTACGCCATGATCTCCACGCTGGCCGGTGTGTTCAGCTTGATCCAGGTGCCCACAGCGGGCCGGTCGAGAAGGCCGGTCATGGCGCGGGGTAGGTGTCGGCGTTGAGCACCCAGCCCGGCTTCGCGGAGAAGTCCTTGCGGGGCGGGGCGAAGATGTCGATGAGCTGGTTGGTGCTCGCGCCGACGGCCTGGCTGGTGTGCACGGTCGGCGGCGGGATGATCGCCACCGACGGGCTGCCCAGCGGGGTGTGCACGTCCTCGCGCCACTGCGAGCGCTTCGGCGTCCACGGGGTGCGGATGTGGTGCTCGAACTCTCCTTGCACCGCAAGGGAAATCTGCTCGAATTCGTCGTGGTGGTGCGGGGACAGGGCTTCCGGATCGCGCGGACCCTCGTGCGGGAACAGGAAGTTCACCATGAACGAGCGAGTGCGGAAGATCCGGCCGAACCGGTCCTTGCTGCGCGGAATGTCCGCGACCGGGTACACGCGCAACGCGTCGCCGTCGGCCGGCGCGGGCCACGGCTCCTCGATGGCCACCCGCGGATGTGGCCGGGCGTAGGACGCGGCATTGCCCGCCAGTTCGGCGATTCCGGGCGTGTCCGGGGTGAACAGGCGCACCAGATCGGCGTCGGACTCGGCGGTCACTTCGCTGCCCCCGGCCGGGACCACGATCATGCCCTGCCCGCGCAGCTCGGCTTCCCGTCCCTGCCAGCTCACCCGTACCGCGGACTCGGCGTGCGGCAGCAGCACCACGTATTCGGCCGGATCTCCGTGCCGGACAAGGCTTTCCCCGGTCCTGGCCGAGGTGTAGGCGAGTACCAGGTTCTGCGCCCGCACATACCAGGTACGGGAGCCGAGTGCGGTGGTCTCGGCGGGTGCGTCGGCCCGGAAGTCGGCGAACTCGGGCGCGGCGATATCCACGTCCTCGTCCGCCGGCGCACCGGCGGCCGGTGCGAGGGTGGAACGGGGATCCGTTGCGGTGTACATGATCTCGGCCTCCTCAGTCGTCCAGGCCGAGCAGGAAGGACGGGTTGTCCCGGGTCATCTTCTGCAGGTCCTTCTCCGCCACCCCCAGATCGAGCAGAATCTCGCCCACGCGAATGAAGGCGTCCACGGGAAGTTCCCGCCCGGCCTGGCCGAGGTCCGAGGCGAGCACGGTGTGTTCGGGGCCGACCGCGTCGATCCACTCCTTGAGGATCTGCGGGTCCCACTTCTTGGTGCCCTTCGGGTCGTACATCGATACTTCGTGTTCGATATACGACCCCAGCGCGACGATCCGGTTGGCCTGCTCGGGCTCCGCGCCGATCACGTAGTTCGGGTGGCTGACCACCATGCGGGTCACGCCGCGGGCGACGGCCTCCGTGAACACCTCTTCGATCTCGTCCGGGTGCATATGGCCGCCCGACAGCAGGGCGCGGCTCTCCGAGACCAGTTCCAGCACCCGGAAGACCTCGTCGAGCAGGCTGCCGTCGTCTTTGCGGATGGACACCTTGGCATTGCTCAGATCCACTGTGGCGGTGGGGAAGCCGACGCCCTCCGGGTGGCAGTCGATGTGTCGGCCCGAGGAGAGGGTGGGCATCCACACGGCCTTGCCGCCCATCCGCAGCGACATCTCCACCGCGAACGGGTTGATCCCGCCGACCTGGTTGTTCAGCGCCACCCCGCCGTAGGCCGCGGTGCTCAGCCCGGCGAGCTGGTCGCGCATGGACAGCAGGTCCATGACGGTGTTGTGGTGGTGGGACTTGCACAGGATCCCCCGCATGCCCAGCCGCTCGCCCGCGTCCCGGGCCGCCTCGGCGTGCGTGAACCGCCGCGGGAACGGACTCGGACCGGAGTGCACGTGCAGGTCCACCGAACCCCACAGGACATCGACTATCGCGGGCATGGCCACTTCCTCTCACCCATAAACAACTGGCTACGTTTGTACCACCTGGCGAACATCAAAATCCACATAATGGGCATAATTACCAGCGGTTTTCCGAAAATCCGCACCCTTGCGTGACACTTCGACCGCAATGCGGTTCACTAGTGCCGTACTTATTGCGCAATACGGAACAAATAGGGAGTGATCATGAGCGGCGACACGTCCGAGGCGAGTGGCGCGGACATCCAGGTGGTGACCCGCTGCGCTCAGGTGTTGCGGATGTTCTCCTACGACCAGCGCACCATCCGGGTCACCGAGGTGGCCGCCGAACTGGGTGTCGGCCGTACCACGGCGCACCGCTACCTCGGCTCGCTCACCAGCGCCGGGCTGCTCGAACGGGACAGCGACCGCGGCTACCGGCTCGGCCCGCTCCTGGCCCACCTGGGCACGCTCGCCCTCAACCGGCTCAACGTGGTCGAGATCGCCGACCCCTACCTGCGCGACCTGGCCGACACCGCAGCCGAGACCAGCGTGTTGAGCGTGTGGGGCGGCCGCAGCCCGGTCGTGGTGCGCAGCCACGAGCCCGAGCATCGGGTCCTGAACATCTCCATCCGGGTCGGCCGCACCCTGAACATGGATGCCGCCCAGTCCGCGATCTTCTTGGCCTACCGGGCGCCTTCCAACGGCACCGACTACACGCTCGACCAACTCGGCGAGCCGACCACCAGCCGCATCCGCGAGCGGATCGAGCACGCCCGCAGCACCGGAATCGCCATCAGCGACACGGTCAACCAAGGAGTCCGCGCGATCGCTGCTCCCGTCTTCGACCGCGACGGCGCGATCGCGGCGGCCGTGGCGATCATCGGCACCGTGCACACCCTGCCCGCCGACCTCGACTCGGGCAAGATCCAGGCCCTCACCGACACCGCCCGGCGGTTGTCCGCAGCCCTGGGCCACCGCGTCGAGTGACGTCGCTTTCCATTGCCCGACAACCGAACCCGCGCACTCGGCGACCGGCAACCGGTTCCTGCCGAGAGGCTGATCGAACTCGTCGGGCATACAGGTGCACAGCGGGCCTTCTGCGGTCGGGGGCCGTGGAAGCCTGCGGATCCCCGAGTTGCCGGGCCGGCGGATCCCCGGTTTCCGGTAGCTAATGTGCACGGTCGTGTCGATATACGAGGATTCGAAAACCCATCCTGTGCGGGCCGTTGTTTTCGACTGGCGGGGCACGCTCGTGTCCGAGCTCACGCAGGAGGGTTGGGCGCGGGAGGCGTTGCGGCGGGCTGGTCGGGAGCATGATGATGGCGCGGTGCGGGGGTTGTTAGGGGATATTCGCAGGGCTGCCGGGGAGCCCAATCGTCTGCAGTCGCCGCTGGGGAACATCAGTGCTCAGCGGCATCGGGAGACCTACTATGCGGTGTTCGCGGATGCTGGTTTGGATGACGAGCTCGCTGATGCGTTGTTCGCGGTGGATTCCGATCCGGCGTACAACATTTTCGCTGTCGATGCCGCCGAGACCCTCGCTTCGCTCATCGAGAAGAATTGCCGGATCGGTGTGTTGAGCAATATTCATTTCGATATCCGGCCCATGTTCGAGCAGGCGGGGCTGCTCGGTTCGATCGATGCTTTCGTATTGTCCAATGAGCACGGAGTTCAGAAGCCTGACCCAGCGATATTCCGGTTGGCTCTGGAATTGCTCGGAACTCGTGCCGAGGAGACGCTCATGGTGGGTGATCGTGCGTCCCGCGACGGTGTCGCCGTCGAGGTCGGGATGCCCACTCTGCTGGTGCCGCCGTTGCGCGATCCGCGACAGCGGCGGCTTCATCTGGTCACCAATGTCGTTGGTGCGCCGCGCAACTCCGAATCCGCAGGTGGGTGAGCGGCCCGTATCCGCCGGGCCGATATCCTGCGGCCGGTCGTCACGCCGACGACCGGTCCCCGGGTCACACCGAGACCCTCAGGTTATCCCGGAAGACGGGCCGTGTCGTTTTCCGATGTCGTTCTGCGCGCGTAGCGTGCAGAACCGCATCGTGGTCCGCGAACGGGCCGCCGGATCCTTGTGTGCGTATTCTGCGCGGGCGATTCTTGCGGCGACCACCGGAGAAATACCGGCGGACCTACGGAATCGAGTCGGATATGACCATCAACGAGGCCGAATGGCTGATCACGAGCGACCGGATCCTGGAGGTGGCCTTTCGCGTCGACCTTCCCGAAGCCCACCGCGGAATGTGGATCCTGTCGTATCTGCCCACCAGCCTGCGCCTCACCCGTGAGCAGGCCGTCGTCGGGATGACGCTGGCGGAGATCGTGCTCACCGGACAGCTCGACGACGCCGACGAGTTCATGCCGGAGATCGCGCATCTGTATGCCGAACGGCTCGGTTTCAAGCTGGTCGACGTGGCGTGCATGCTCGCCGCGCGCTCGTCCTGCGAGGCTGTGGGCTGCGGAGCCGGGCACGGGTCCGCTCGGTCCGAACGGATCGGGTGAACCATCGAACCCGTTGGGGCGCACCGGCACTCCGGCCGGATCGCTCAGGCGCCCACGGATCGCTCCAGCGGCCGGGCATCCCGATCGAGCTCGGTGCGCCGCGTGCCGTTCGAACCGTTGGCGACGATGGTGACCAGGGGCAGGCGGCCGGGGCGCTGGATGCGGACGATGACGGAACCATCACGGGCACGGTCGAGTTCGGTGACGGCCACCGCGCGAAGGCGCCGGCGGACCGGCTCGGTGACGTCGTCGAATCCGTGTTCGTCGTAGAGCAGCACTTCCACACCGCGACCGCGAGCCGCGCGGGCCGCCGCGACGACCGGTGAATACGCGAGTTGGGGAGCTCGCAGCGCATCGCGCAATTCAGCTTCCTGCAGGGCGCATTCGTCCCGGACGCCGTCGATGGGCTCGGCTCCGGCGAGCTGTTCCAGGAGGGGCCGGGTGAGTCCGCCGAGTCGATGCAGTTGCCGGTCCCGCTCGGCGATCGCGGCCGCTTCGGCGGCTTCGACGGAGACCCGGTGCAGTGTGTCCGCACGCAGATCCAGGACCGTGCTGGCGACCGGGCGGATGATCCGGTGGAAGAACGTCGCGGCGACCAGCGGCGCGAGATACAGGAACGGGACGGTGAACCCGCGCGTGCCGCCGGCGGGCAGACCGGCCCGGAACGCGAATTCGGCGAAGACAAGCATCATCGCGAGCCAGCCGAGTGTGAGGCGACCGCGCAGGCACATGAACGTGCACACCGCCCCGGCCGAGCCGAGCGACCATTCCTGCGCGGTCGTGTCCTGCCACAGGGAGCCCACGGCGGAGACGATCGCGAACTGCGCCGGACCGCCCGCGACGAGGATGGCCAGCGATACTTCGAGGGAGGGCGGAGCGCCCGGCGCGAGCAGGACCGCTGCCATCGCCGCCATGGTCAGAACCACGCAGGCCAGGGTCGGCCACGGGTCGGACAACAGCGCCGGGGTGGTGGCGATCGAGGCGGCATAGGCGAGCAGGTAGCACCCGACGAGCACCCGCGCAGCGGGCGTGCGCATGCCGAGTAGGGTGCGCATACTCAGCGGCGCAAGGGATCTCGCCACCGGACCGCCGTATTCGTTCACGGCGGCGCGACGATCGATCAGTGGTCCCGACCAGTCCAGCCGGACCGTGGTTCCCGCGCCGGGACGGGACGTTATCGCGGCGCTGCCACCGCCCAGCTGCCGCATTCTGGCCCGGATGCTGAGTGTGATGCCGAGTCGGTCCGGGCGGTCGGCGGCGGTGTCGAAGCCGACGCCGTCGTCGGTCACGATTACGTGGAATCCATTGTCGCCGACGTGAATCCAGACATGACGGTATGCGCCGGCGCCCGCGTGCCGCAGGCTGTTCCGAACCGCTTCACCGGCGGCCGCGGCGGTCACGCTCACCGCCGCGGCGGGGAACGCCCACCGCTGGGCGTCGGTCACGACCTCGACGGTGATCGGCAGCTTCGGATCGATGTGCGTGATCGCCGCACGCAACCGGGCGGCGGTGTCCGGCGCATCGAGCACCCGCCCGAACGGATGCTCGAGATCGTCGAGGTAGTTCAGCGTCCGCAACGCCAGCCGCCGCACGGTGTCCCGTTCGCCGCCGCGGGCCGCGGCCAGCAGTGTGGACATCACCCAGTCGTGGGTCAACGCGGCAAATCGCGCGCGTTCGTCGGCCCGGCCGCGCATGGCCGCGGCCGAGGCGGCGCCGCGGAACGCCTCGGTCTGGATCGTCTGCAGTTGTCGGCCGGTGCGAATGAACATCAGCAGGGCGGCCACGAACAGAGCGCTGTATCCGCTGGCGTAGAGCAGATCCGGCACGAACGGAACGTTGACCTCCGGCGCGCGCCCGGTGTAGTTGACGACCGTGGCGGTGGTCGCCGCGACGACGAGCGTCAGCAGGCTCGCCCACGCGGGCCAGACGATCGCCGCGGACAGCCCGGCCAGCGCAGGGACATCCGCGAGCCATTGATCGGCATGCAGCGGAATGTGCCGCCAGGCGATCAGCCAGGTCCCGGTCGCCACCGGATAACCCACGGCCGCGAGCAGCGCGCTCCGCCGCATCCACACCGAATCGGGATGAAAGCTCAACGCGCCCATGGCGAGTCCGGGACCGAACGCCAGAGCGACGGCGAACGGGGTCCACCATGTCGCGGCCATCCTGGCCTGATCTCCCATATCGGGTACGACGAGTATCAGACCCATCAGGTAGCCGACGGCGACGATACGACCGGCCAGCCGCCGGAAGCGGTCGGCGATCGCAACGTGGCCGCCAACCATCGCAATCACACGCCCCATCTCATCCGACCGCTGACCTGCTCCCATACTTTACCCGCTGGTAGACGAGGAATCCTGCCGCCGATATCGGCCCCGGCCGGATTCGACAGTGCGGTCGCGGAATTGATCACCACTGCTATGCTGCTGCCTCAGGAATGGGGTGAGGTTCAATGATATTCGAGGTCGTGGCATACGATCGTGCTCCGTTCCCCCTCGTGCTCAACCGATTACAACCCTGATCGAGGATATGTCGCACCACGGCACGCACGAACAGACATCCGCGCCGACGGACGGGCTCCACCTGCCGCACCGTCGATCTGCACGACCGGACCGAGGTCGAGGTGAAGCCTGAATGATCAATCCGCCGATGTACACCGACAGCGACCGCATCGCCCTGTACAGCCCGGAATTCGCCGCCATGCCGCACGACTGCTACCAGGACATGCGCAAACGCTACGGGTCGCTGGTGCCGGTCGAGCTGTCGCCGGGCGTTCCCGCCACTCTGGTGATCGGTTATCGCACCGCGGTGCAGATCCTGCACGATCCCGCGCATTTTCCGGTCGATCCGCGGGCGTGGGAGAAGGATGTCCCGGACGAGTGCCCGGTGAAGCCGATGCTGGCCTGGCGGCCCAATGCGATGCGTAGTTCGGGCGAGGAACATCGGCGCTACCGGGATGCGAACGTCGCGGCACTCTCGGCGGTCGACCTGCACGGTCTGCACGCGGTGGTGGAGCGGATCGCGGTGCCGCTGATCGCGCAGTTCTGCGAGACCGGCTCGGCCGATCTGATCGCGGATTACGCACGGCCACTGGCCTTCCAGGTGGTCAACGCGATGCTGGGGTGCTCACCCGATATCGGCCGGCGGGTCGCCACCGGCGTCATGACCATCTTCGAGGGCTCCGATGCCGCGGCCGGAAACATCATGCTGATCGAGGCGTTGAGCGAGTTGGTCGCGGGCAAGCGCGCCGAGCCCGGTGACGATGTGACCACTCGACTGGTCCAGCATCCGGCCGGGTTCGACGATCAGGAGGTCATCGAGCAACTCGTGCCGCTGTACGGCGCGGGTGTCGAGCCGGTGCACAACCTGATCGTCAATACTTTGCTGTTGATCCTGACCAACGATCGTTTCGCGGGCAGCCTGCTGGGTGGCAGCCTGTCCACCCGTGACGCGCTGGACGAGGTGCTGTTCCTGGACCCGCCGATCGCGAATTTCTGTATGACCTATCCGCGCCAGCCGGTGCTGCTCGACGAGGTGTGGCTGCCCGCGCACCAGCCCGTGATCATCAGCATCGCGGCGTGCAACAACGACCCGGCCATCAGCGGCGGCGACTACACCGGCAACCGATCGCACCTGGCCTGGGGCGCGGGCCCGCACGCCTGCCCCGCACGTCAGTCCGCCTACCTGATCGCCCAGGACGGTGTGGACCAACTGCTCGATGCCCTGCCCGAGATCGAACTCTCGGTCGATCCCGGCGAATTGGTGTGGCGTCCAGGGCCTTTCCACCGCGCCCTGGCCACCCTGCCGATCTCTTTCGCGCCGTCCCGCCCCTTTGCGAGCTGGCACCCCAGCTGACAACCTGCCCGGATCCCGCGACGTTCCGGCCGAGTGAGGTCGGGACGTCGCGGGATGTGGATGCGTCGAGCGATCATGCCTCGCCGGCGGGCGTGCCAGGGGCAATCCTCGTTCGCGATGGGGAGATCTGTGGCTCGAGGCTTCGTTGTTACCGGGGGAGGGTGGCGGCGATCTCGGCGACGGTTCCGGTTTCGCCCAGCCGGGGGAAGATGTGGCCGAGCGCATGGGCGTGGGCACGGGCGTCCAGGTCGGTGACCGCATCGGTGGCGATGGTGACGTGGTAGCCGCGGTCGTAGGCGGCGCGTGCGGTCGACTCGACGCCGAAACTCGTTGCCACACCGGCGATGACGACCTGGGTCACGCCGAGGCCGGTGAGCAGTTCGTGCAGGCCGGTGTCCTGGAACGCGCCCCAGCGGGACTTGGACACGACGTGGTCGCTCTCGGTCCGGCCCAGTGCGGGCAGTAGGTCGGTCCAGCCGTCGGGGAACTTCTGGTCGTGCCGCGCGCCCTGCTCGGTGCGGCCGGGGGCGCGGCCGACGGCGTTGACCAGTACGACGTGCTGCCCGTTCCGCCGGAACGCGTCGGCGAGTTCCCCTGCGCGAGTGGCGATCTCGGCGACGGGTTCGAGGGTGGGCGCATCGGCGAGTCCGTGCTGCAGGTCGATGACGAGCAGTGCGGAGGTCGGGTCGATGGTCGTAATGGGCATGGTGATCCTTCGAAGAGGTGTGGACGGATTCAGTTCGTCGCGGTGCGGGGCAGGCGGCGATCCAGGACGGTGAGTGCGAGCAGGAAGACGCTGGCGCCGATCATGATCCAGGCGATCGTCGCGACACCGGAGTCGGAGACGTTGTCGTGGAACACGATTCCGGTGATCGCCGAGGAGGCGATGGAGCCGAGATAGCCGAACGAGCGCATCAGTCCCGATGCGGTGCCCAGGAGTTCGGCGGGCGTCTGGAGGTAGAGGGCGAGCTGATTGCTGCTGGCCGCGCCCTGGGCGAATCCCAGCAGGACGGTGATCACGACGACCAGCACCAGCCATGCCGGTGAGGCCAGGAACAGTGCGCCGACCGCGGCGAGCATACAGGCCGCCGCGGCCCAGATCACCGGTCCGCGAACGAGATTGCGGCGCGAGATCGGCACGATGACCACTCCGGCGATCACCGTCATCGGCAACAGCAGCAGACCCGCGGCGAGTTCGGAGAGGTGACGGTCGGCCTCGAGCCACTGCGTGATGCCGTACAGCACCAGGTAGGAGGAGAACAACACCATGCCGAATCTGATGTAGGTGCGGGTCAGCGCCATGTTCCGGACCAGCAGCCGCAGGTCCAGGAACGGTGCGGCCGCACGCAACTCCCACAGTGCCTCGGCGATCCAGAGCGTCACGGTGGTCGCCAGCAGAGCCCAGTTCACCGTCGGCAGATGCGACAGGAACAGCAGCAGTGCGCTCATCGCCGCCGCGAATCCGATGATTCCGGTGACGTCCAGCAGCGATGCGATCTCGCGTGCGGAGCGCCGCGTGCGATCGCGTTCGTCCTTCGGCACCCACAGCAGCGTGCTCACCAGCGCGATCAGCGCGACGGGCACGTTGACGAAGAAGACCGACCGCCATCCGGCGAGTTGTACGAGTACGCCGCCCAGGGGCAGTCCGAGGGAGGCGGTGGCGATCCCCGCGATCTGCAGGCCGCCCAGCACGCCGCCTGGCGGTTGGGCCAGGCCGGCGCTCTGGGCGCGACGCCGGATGAGCACCATGGCTGTCGGATACGCGCAGGATGTGCCGAGCCCGATCAGGATTCGGCTGATCAGCAGGATCGACAGCGTCGGGGCGAAACCGCCGACCAGCCCGCCCAGGAGTACGAGCAGGATTCCGGTGAGGAAGACGCGTCGCGGGCCGAATACGTCGGCGGCCTTGCCCGCGGTGGGTTGTGCGATCGCGCTGGCCACATACAGCGCGGATACCAGCGCCGCGGTCTGCCCGATCGAGACGTGCACACCCGCGGCGATGGGCACCAGCGCGGTCGCGATCAGGGAGGTGTTGACCGGGTTCAGGGCCGATCCGACGAACAGTGGTGCGGTGAACCGCCAGGTGAATGGGCGTTCGGCGAGAGATGTCGTCGCCGAAAGGGTTTCGGGCATGGTGGTACCTCGCAACGGCGTGCGGGCACGCCGCGGGCAGGCATCGGCCTCGGCTGCCGATGCGGTGAAAGGGTAAGGGGGTCAGAGGAATTGGGCGATCCGCTCGAACAGCGGCGCTGCTCGGCGGATTTCCGCGATCTCCGCGGGGGTGAAGTTGTCGGCCAGTGCGCGGGCGATCTGCTTCGTTCGGTCGTCGCGCGCGGCGCGCAGCAGTTCGGTGCCCGCCTCGGTGAGGGACAGCAGTCCTCGGCGCTTGTCGTCCGGGTCGGGGATGCGGTGCAGCAGGCCGCGGGATTCGAGGCCGCCGACCGTCGCGCCCATGGCCTGCGGGGTGATCTGTTCCCAGCGGGCCAGACCCGAAATGCTGTCCGGCCCATTGCGATCCAGGCGAGCCATGACCGCGGTCTCGGGCAGGCTCAGATCCCGGGTCTGGGTCTCCCGGGTGCGCCGCTTGAGCAGGCTGATCGCCCGGCGCACCGCGGTGGCCGTGGTCAGCAGCTCCTCGTCGCCTCGCATAAGTGAAGTCTAGGTTGCACAGTTGAAACTTGCAAGTTTGTCTTTCTAATTTACCGGTACGCCGGACTCAGATGAGACCGAGCTCCTGGGCGCGCGCACCGGCCTGGAAACGCGAACTCGCGCCCAGGGCGCTCATCAGTTCGGCGACGCGACGGCGGTAGGTGCGCACCGACAGCCCGAGCACGCGGGCGGCCGCCTCGTCGGTGGCACCGGTGTTGAGCTGGTCCAGGATGCGCGGCGCGAGCTTGCGCAATTCGTCCAGGTCGCGGTCGTAGGTGGCGAAATCCGTAGCCGCACGCCAGGTCGCGTCGAACAGCGAGGCCACGCCGTGCACGACCTCGGGCACCGTGACGATGCTGTAGCTGCGCAGTCCGTAGGAGGTGTCCCCGGCCAGGATGGCCACTCGCCGGTCCAGCAGGATCGTCTCGCTGATCTCGTCGTCGGTGATGCGCACTCCCGCGCCGCGCTCGACCATGGTGTGCAGATGTTGCGACAGCGACGGGTCCAGCAGTGCCGAGGGCAAGTAGAGCTTGCGCAGCGCGACGGTGGGACGCAGCGTCTGGTGGCGGCCGTTGTGCCAGGTCGCGTGATCCTTGGCGGCGCAGTCGAAGCTGACGGTGGTGGCTTCGAACAGGTGCGCGGCGCGCTCGGTGAGTTCCTGGTGACCGCGCACGACGGTGACCGACTGGGTCTGGGCCATGATTCGAGTCTCGTGATGTTCGCGTTGGTCGTCAACGCGTGGCAGCTTGTTGCCGAATGCGGACACCGCATCTGCCGCTCGGCCAGGCTGATGACCATGACTGAAGCACAGACGATATCGGCCCGCGCGGCGGGCGAAGGCCGTTTGGGATCGTTCCGGGTGAATCGGGTCGGATTCGGCACCATGAAGCTGACGGGCTGGCCGGAGGGTAAGCAGCCTTCCCGCGAGAACGCGATCGCGTTGCTGCGGCGCGCGGTGGAACTGGGCGTGAACCACTTCGACACCTCGCAGTTCTACGACCGCGACGGGGTGAACGCCAACGAACTGCTGCATGCGGCGTTGCATCCGTATCCGGAGGATCTGGTGCTGGTCACCAAGTTCGCCGGCGCGATACCGCCGGGGCTGACCCCCGACGGCCTGCGGCAGAGCGTCGAGGCGAATCTGCGCACCCTCGGCGTGGACCGGCTGGACGTGGTGAATCTGCGCATGGGTGAAGCCGTCGCACCCGCGGAGGGCTCGCTCGAGGAGCCGCTGACCGCCCTGGCGAAACTGCAGGAGGAGGGCCTGATCACCCATCTGGGTATCTCGAACATCACTCGGGCGCAGTTCGATCAGGCTCGCGATCTCGCGCCGTTCGTCTGCGTGCAGAACGCCTACAACGTCGCGATGCGCGATGCGGATGCGCTGATCGACGCCTGCGAGGAGGCCGGGATCGCGTTCGTGCCGTTCTTCCCGGTGGGCGGATTCCAGCCGCTGCTGACCGAACATTTGGACACCGTGGCGACCCGGCACGGCGCGTCCGTGCAGCAGATCGCGCTGGCGTGGCTGCTGGCCCGGTCGCCGTCGATCCTGCTGATCCCCGGCACCACGGATCCGGCGCACCTCGAGCAGAACATCGCCGCCGCGAACATCCGGCTCACCGAGGAGGATCTGGCGCTGATCGGCTGAATCCG
Organism: Nocardia coffeae; assembly: GCF_019890715.1. Lineage (NCBI taxonomy): Bacteria > Bacillati > Actinomycetota > Actinomycetes > Mycobacteriales > Nocardiaceae > Nocardia > Nocardia coffeae. The sequence continues at coordinate 356,350 of NZ_JAINZY010000010.1, forward strand.
GATCGCGGGGCCCGTGGCGCCGCGTGTGCCACGGGCTTCTCTGCGGTAATTGGCACTGTGCCAACACGGCGGTACGCTGACTGATACCTCGCGTCGCGGTCGATGCCGTGATGCGGCAGACCGATTCGAGAGGGTGCGATGAGCTCGGACACCGATGTGAATGCCGACGACCAGGTACTGCTGGAACGGGAGGGACCGATCGCGATCGTGCGGCTGCATCGCCCCGATCGGCTCAACGCCTTCACCGCCGCGATGTGCGAACGTCTGATCGCGGTATTCGACGAGACCGATGCGGACGACTCGGTGCGCGCGGTGGTGCTCACCGGCACCGGCCGCGCGTTCTGCGCCGGAGCCGATCTCGGTGCGGGCGGGGAGACGTTCGTCCTCGACGACGACCCGGACACCGGCGGCGCGCCCGCGGACACCGGCGGCCGGGTATCGCTGCGGATCTATCGGTCGAACAAGCCGGTGATCGTCGCGATCAACGGCGCCGCGGCCGGTGTCGGGGTGACCATGACCCTGCCCGCGGATATCAGAATCGCTTCGGACACAGCGAAATTCGGCTTCGTGTTCACCCGTCGAGGGATCGTGCCGGAGGCTTGCTCGACCTGGTTCCTGCCGCGCGTGGTGGGCGTGTCCACGGCACTGGAATGGACCCTGAGCGGCCGGATGGTGCCTGCGGCCGAGGCCCTGGAACGCGGGCTGGTGCGCGAGGTCGTGCCCGCCGATCGGGTGCTCGAACGGGCCCTCGAACTGGCCCGGGAGATGGTCACCGGCACCGCGCCGGTCTCGGTGGCGCTGACCCGGCAGCTGATCTGGCGCATGCTCGGTGCGGACAGTCCGGAGATCGCGCATCGCGCCGAATCCCTCGCCATCTACCTGCGCGGTGCGTCGGGGGACGCTCGCGAAGGCGTGGAATCCTTTCTGGCCAAACGTGTCCCGGAGTTCCCGGACCGCGTCTCGGACGGTCTGCCGGATCTGTTCGAGTCGCGGTGAGCTGATCCGCCCCATCGCGCGCACCGCTGCGGTCCGAGGTGTGCGGTGCACCGGCGACGTCGGCCGCCGGCTCGATCTTCCGCGCGGCTGCGGAATCCCAGGACGGTCCGGCCACCCTGTCGTGGCGGGATTACTTGCTGGACAACGGGCTTCTGCCTGGCCGCGGTGTCGACGGGTTCAGCGTCTTGCCGATCACCACGCTGGGCTGGCGGGGTGGATCTTCGGCAACGGTGATCGCGGATCGATACCGCTCATCGCATCCACCGGGTCGGCCGCTCGGTCGCGAGCGCGAGCTGAGGCAGCGATGACCGTCGAAACCAGTACTGCCGGATCCGGATTCCGGCCATGGTCGCGTGCGGGACGACACCGTCTGAGCGCATCGTTTTCGGAGGGCACTCGATCGGTCATCTGATCAGAATAATGCGTGCTCGGTCGTTGCCCGCCCCGGCCGCCATATGCCGTTGTCCGGCGTCATCGGCGCTGGGATAAGGTTGCCGCTCTGGTTGATTCACCCCGACGGAAGGGAATTTTTTCGATGGCCCGCAAGGTCATAGTCGAGCTCGTGGACGACTACGACGGTAAGTCACCGGCAGAGGAATCCGTGCTGTTCTCTCTGGACGGCGTGGAATACGAGATCGATCTGTCGGTGCTCAATGCTGCGGCACTGCGCGGCATCTTCGACCAGTGGACGCCGCATGCGCGTAAAGCCGGAAGAGTCCCGAAGAGTAAGGGACAGAAAGTCTCCCGCTCCTCGGCCGAGCGGGAGCAGACCGCCGCGATCCGGGACTGGGCGCGCAAGAACGGCTATTCGGTCTCCACTCGCGGCCGCATCCAGGCCGAAGTGGTGGAGGCGTACAAGAACGCTGGTTGAGAATCGGCCGAGCCGCTGATCCGTCGCCTCCTCGTGCGCCGAATCAGCGGCTCGGCCGGTTGTAGGCCGAATTTCCGGGTGTAGCCGAATTTCCGGGGCAACAAATCCCGCGGTGGGCCGGAGTGGATCAACCGAGTGTGGTGAGCAGATCGGTGAGGGTCCGGATTTCGGTCGTCTGATCCGGAGTGTCGGCGCGGACCGCGTGCAGCGCGTCGTCGATCCGGCCGTCGATGGTCGTCCAGGACCCTCCGTCCATGGGCTGCAAAGTGTTCTGGTCACGGTCCCAGGCCGTTTCCAGGTCCTTGATCCGGGATTTCGCCGCACCGTGGTGACCGGTCTGGATCAGGGTGAGGGTATCGCTGGTGATGGTGCGGAACGTGGCGATCTCGGCGGGCGGGAAGTGGGCGTGGACCGGTGCGGGGGCTGTCGAAGCCGCAGCGGGTGCGGCCTCCTCGGTGCCACTCGCGGTGGCGTGCGGTTGGGCAGACGCCCAGACCAGCAGTGCGCCCGCGGCGACCGCGACCAGCGCGTAGTAGCCGAGCATCAGTCGTTCCCGGGACGGTTGGGTGGTCGGAGTCGTTGTGGGCGAAGAGTTTTCATCGGCAATGGTGTCGCGGCGGGTGCGGGTCAGGTACAGGACCGTGGCGAGGATGGCCACGAGGAACAACACGCTGGTCACCGCGGTGCCCAGGCCGAGGCCGTGGTCGGCGGTGGGGGAGGCCAGCCAGTCGCCGAGATTCGCGCCGAGCGGGCGGGTGAGTATGTAGGCCAGCCAGAAGGACAGCACCGCATTCGCGCCCAGTCGACGGCCGAGCGCGATGGCGGCGATCAGTGCGGCCGGCAGCAGTACCGAGATTCCGGGACTCCAGCCGGTCAGCTCGAGTGTCCAGTCTCCCGTCGCGGTGCCGAGTGCGAAGGTGACCAGAACGGCCAGCCAGTAGAACAATTCGCGCGGCGTGGTGCGGATCGAGTGGATCGAGAGCGTGCGTTCGCGCACGAACCAGATGCCGAACACCACGGCCAGGATCGCGGCGAAGACGCTGGTGCTCGCCGCGAGCGGGACCGACAGGCCGTCGGTGAGGATGTCGGTGTAGAGCGTGCCGGTCACGCTGAGCACGACCACGGTCAGCCAGTACGCGAACGGCACATAGCGAGTGAGCCGTAGTTGCCAGCTCAGCACCGCCACCAGAATGACGGTGAACAGCGCTGCGGTGAGGTTCAATCCGACGCCCAGCGTCATATTGATCCAGTCCGCGAAGCTTTCGCCGACGGTGGTGCACAGGATCTTGATGATCCAGAACCACACCGTGACCTCGGGCACCTTGCTCAGCATCCGGCGGGTTGCACCGACACCGGAATCAGTCATCTCCGTCACGGTCCGCGACGGTAATGATCCGTTGCTGTGTCCCCGCTGAGAAATCCGGTGAAGGCACGGACCAGAGCCCAGTGCGATCTCAGCGTGCTCTCAGCGGCGGTCGGCGAGTGTGACGGTGTGATACCGACCAGACCTGTGCCCAGCTGCCCGGCGGCGCCTGCCGACCTGTCCCTTGTCCGCACCTGTGGACGGGAGGCATTGTGCAGCAACTGATTCTGTCCTATGGACTCGTCGCGATCTTCGTGCTGATGGCCGCGGAGTCGGCCTGCATCCCGATTCCGTCCGAGGTGACCATGATGCTCGGTGGTGCGCTGGCGGCCGGTGCGGTCAGCGGTCAGCATCCGAATCTGGTCGCGGTCGTGGTCGCGGGTACCGCCGGTAACGTCGCCGGCAGCTATGTGGCGTGGCTGGTCGGCCGCTACGGCGGACGACCGGCACTGCACCGCTGGGGTCGCTACATCATGCTGCGGCCCGAGGAGATCGACCGCGCCCAGGACTGGTTCGTGCGCCGCGGCGCGATGTCGGTGTTCTGGGCGCGCCTGCTCCCCGGTATCCGTACTTTCATTTCCCTGCCCGCAGGGATCGCCGCGATGCCTCCGCTGCGCTTCGGCGCGTACACCCTCGCCGGTTGCCTGCCGTGGACCGCGGCGCTGGCCGTGGCGGGCTATGCCGTCGGAGCCAACTGGCACAGCCTCGAACAGTCGCTGCGCGGACCCACCTATCTCATTGCCGGACTCGTCGTCCTGGTTCTCGCGGTCGGCGGGCTGATCGTCCTGCGACGTCGCCGGGCGGCAACTCCGGTGGAGTGAGCGGCGCCGATCAGCGGCGGTTTCTGGAAAGTGATCTTGCCAAATTTGCTATTCTGGTAGAGGATCTTGCCAGAAGTATGACGGGTATGGCGCGCAGCCCCGATCGACGTGCTGACATCTGCTGCGAAGGAGAGATCATGGATTCGACCATCCCGACTCGGCACCCCGCCGCGCCGCGGTCCGTCCCCGGGGCGGGACTCGGCCCGTTCGCGCGGGTGCTCGGTCTGCGCGAGCCGACTCCCGCCCAGTTCCGGGAACTGGGAGAAGCGTTGACCATCGGTGACGAGCCGATGGACGAGCTGGTGGACTGGATGTACCGCGAGGGGATGGCGACCACGCGGCCGCTGTTCGAGCAGGCGCTGAGCGAGGGGATCGCGGCCGTGCCGGACGCGCCCGGTCCGCTACGGGAGTTCTTCGACCAAGTCGAGGCCGTGCCGGACTGGGTGGACTGGGACAAGATCCGGCGCGCCGAGCGGGTGATGAGCCTGGGTGGGCGCGACGCGCTCTACGTCGCGCGGGACATGTCGTTCCTGGGCGGCTACCTGGCCTCGGGTTTCAACAAAACCCTCTTGCGCACAGGGGCTTTGGAGAAGGGGCCGGCCAAGCGCTTCGCCGAGACGACGCAGTGGGCGCTGGACGTCTCCTCCGCGGGCGGCATGCTGCCGCGGGGGCTGGGCTATCGCTCCACGGTCCGGGTGCGGATGATCCACTCGATGGTCCGCCGACATGTCGCGGCCATGCCGGACTGGCAGGGGCAGGAGTGGGGACTGCCGATCAACCAGACCGATATGGCCGCCACCATGGTCGGCGCGCTGATCGCGCCCACGGTCGGTGCGATCGGCCTGGGCATGCTGGTGACTCCGAGTGAGGCCGACGCCATGGCGCACTTCACCCGGTACGTCGGCTGGGTGATGGGTGTGCAGGAACGCTTCCTGCCCAACGACTTCCGGGACAGTGTGCGCATCCTGTTCCACACGATGACCGCGATCACCAATCCCGACGAGACCTCGGCGCAGCTCGCCATGCCCATGCTCGACGAGCCCCTGGGCTGGCACTACCGCTATCTCACCGGACCGCGCCGCCGTCTCGCGCGCTCCCAGCACCTGTCGATCGCCACCATGTTCCTGGGGTCCGGTGCGATGCGGAAACTGGGACTGCCTCCGGCCGCCGTGCCGTGGTATCCGTTGCTGCGCATACCTTTCAACCTCGCTCGGACCGTCTGGACCCGTGCCGTGCCGGGACAATTCGAGCGCGCCGCAGCACACGGCCGCGAGGCGCAGTTGGCATTCATTCGCACCCTGACCGGTGCGGAGTCGGCGGTCATCGGCGGCTCCGCCGAGCACATCGCCACAGCCGCCTGAGCTGTTCTCACCGGACCGAACCCGAGGCGTTCGCCCTGTTCGCCTCGGGTTCTGGTCTGGAATCCCTTCTCCCGGAACACCGTTCAGACTTCGGAACGTGAGATCGCCTCGACCGGCTGGCGCAGGATGGTGCGTAGTCTGGCCGGGGCTGTTCTGCGGAAGTCGTTCAGGTAGATCTCGTGATGTCGGCCGGTCATCGCGAGGCCGGATTCGGGGATGAACTCCTGGTGCATCCGGGCCAGTGTCTCGGCCTCGTCGTCGAACGGGCCGATGTGCAATGTCTGTACGCAGCGGCCTTCGTCGAGGGTCTCCAGTCGTACCCGGTCCGGTACCGCCGGATTCTTCACCGCGGCCGCGCTGACCGCGGCCTCGAACATCTCGCCGGTGATCCAGTCCGGAACCATCGACATGATCGTCCAGTTCCATCGGGACTTGTCTCGGGCGGAGGTGAACGTCTCCATCTGCTCGGACCACCACAGTCCCTCCAGTGGCATCACGACGTAGTCGCGGCCGAGATCCTGCTTGCTGGCGAACTTGAGTTTGTACGCCACCGGATACAGCGCCTCGACCGCCGCGGTGAACTCCGGCGAGCTGTTCGGATCGCCCCGGCCGTCGACCATGACGTAGCGCAGCGGCGGGACCTCGAGCACGCGAAGCTGCCCGGACCTGGCTCGATAGGAGTCCAGCGTCTTACGGAAATCGGTCTTGGTCATGCCGTCCTTCCTCGCCTGGAACCGGAGGTGCGACCACTCTAACGACCCTCACCGACAACCTTTTTCATCTCATATACAGCCTTGTATCTCAGATACATCTCTGTACAGTTGTGGTGGCGATCACCATCGCGCGCCGCAACCGCAGAGGAGGACGGAGATGCAGTCGACGAAGCCGGGGGAGTGGGTCGATGCCGGGGCGGGGCTGGCCGACATCGATTTCGGCCGTTTCCGGATGAGCATTCCCACGGATCGCTACACCTGCGCCGAGTTCGCCGAGCGTGAGCGCGAACGGATCTGGCAGCGGGTGTGGCGGGTCGCGGGGCGGGTGAGTGAGCTGCCGAATCCGGGCGACTGGAAGGAGTACCGGATCCTCGACCAGTCCTATGTCATCGTGCGGGGCCGGGACGGGGTGATTCGCGGCTTCGTCAACGCGTGCCGGCATCGCGGCAATCTGCTGTGCACCGGGCAGGGGAATATGAAACGTTTCCTGTGCCCGTACCATCTGTGGTCCTACGACCTGGACGGTCGCCTTCGCGGTGTGCTGCGCGAGCAGGAGAACGTCGTGTCCTCCCCGGACAAGGAGGGCCTGTCGCTGCTGCCGGTGTCGGTCGACTGCTTCGGCGGATTCCTGTTCCTCAATCCCGATCCCGAGGCCGCGCCTCTGCTCGAATACCTCGGCCAGGAGGTCGCCGAGCTGCTCGCGCCCTACCATCTGGACGAGATGGTCACCGTTCTGGATGTGCGAGAGGCGTTGAACTGCAACTGGAAAGTCGTGATGGACGCCTTCGAGGAGGGGTATCACATCTCGGGTATCCATCCGCAGCTGTTGCGCGTCATCATGATCGATCCGGCGAAGAGCCGGTACAAATTCTTCGACGAGCACAGCGTCTCGATGGCTCCGTTCGAGGTCGCCAACGCCGAGAAGTACGGTCCCGAGGAACAGGTCGAAGGGATTCTGGAACTTCCGGAGACCTTCCCATCGGTGCAGGCGGCCCTGCCGCGCTTCCAGGAGTTGGTCGCGTCCTATCGGGATGACAAGGGAGAGTTGGATTTTCCCGAGGGAGTCACCGCGCGAACTCTCCTGCAACGCGCCACCCGCGAGACGCTCTCGGGTATGGGCCTGGATCTGAGCGGTCTGACCGACGCCCAGATGAGCGACAACCACGGCTGGGTGCTCTTCCCGAACTTCTTCATGACGGTTCGCGCGGGCGAGGCGACGGTCATCATGGCCGAGCCGCATCCGGACGGCGACCCGAACCGCTGTGTCTGGCACATCGTGAGCGTGATGTGGTTGCCCGAGGAGCACCGCGGCGCCTTCGAGGCCGCGCCGATCGAGGTCACCGAACCGGGCAGCTTCAAGTATTTCCTTGCCCTGCAACAGGATTACGAGCAGATGCCGCGCCAGCAGGCCGGGCTGCGCAATCGGCGGCTGGAATCGATGTCGCTGGTCAAGGAGGAGGTCGTCATCGCGCATTACCACTCGGTGATCGACCGCTATCTGGCCGGTGCGAGCCGAGGGGCCGGCGATGAGTGAGATCGATGCCGTGATCGGCGGCTACACCGGATTGTCGCGCGTCGCGTTGCGGTACGGCCAGATCGTCGGCGAACTGGTCAGGGCGGCAAAGGATCCCGGCTTCGGCCCGGACGGATGGGCGCCGCTGGCCGAACTGGTGGACGTGCCGAACTTCGTGCGCGTCGGCACTTTCAAGGAGGTGCAGAACTGGTCGGAGTACACCGAATTCCTGACCGGCTGGGCGTCTTCCGCCGACTGGGACTGCTCGTTCAGACGAATCACCGAAGCCTCGGGGATCGTCTTCCTGGAGCTGGAGGAACGCAGCCGGATCGGTGAATTCCGCAGCGTGGTGAACTCCGCGAGTGTCTACGAGTTCACCGCGGACGCCCGGATCCGGCGCATCGGGGTCTACTTGCAGATGGAGTTACCGGCCTCGGGCTGATCCGGATCGGCTTGTCCGGGAACGACATTGGCCATCACCATCTGCAGGAAGGGTTCGAACAGGTCGGCGCCGTCGATATGCCCGTTGATGGTGATGCCGTTGTTGATCGCGATGAGCAGGTGCGCGAGCGTGTCGGCGGGCATCCGCAACGTGCCGCCCAGGCGCTCCACATGATCGGTGATGTACCCGGCGAGTGATCGCGCGGTCTCCTCACGCTTGGCCGCCAACCGGTGCCGGGCGTCCGGATTACGCAGCAGGAACAGTGAGAATTCCAGGCCCAGTGCGGCGGCGTCCGGTGCGGCGATGGTCAGCTCCCGCCACCGCTGGGCGATCTTGCCGACGTCCAGATCGTGCAGGTTGTCGAAGGAGGTGATCACATCCGCGAAGCCGTCCAGGAAGTTCTGCAGATGCCGCTCGATGACGACCAGGAAGAGTTCTTCCTTGGTGCCGAAATGCGAGTAGATGGCGCCGCGGGTGTAGCCCGCGACCTCGGCGATGTCCTCCAGAGCGGTGCCGCCGAACCCCTGCTTGGCGAAGACCTCCTCGGCGGCGTCCAGCAGCACGGTTCGGGTGTGCTCGACGCGTCGTTGTCGTGTCCATCGTTCTGCCACGAACCCATCCTCCCAGGTCGCCGATCACGGGCGTCGGCTACGTCCCCAAATCTCGAATACAGAGTCGTATTTCACATACAGTTGTGTATATTTCGAAACATCCACCGCCACAGGAAGATCGGGAGGAGTCCGCGATGAAGCCCGAGGACCGTATCGCCAAGCACCGCCGGATGGCCGAGAGCTATCGCGACAAATACGTCCTGCAGCAGGTACAGCAGGGCGAGACCTACGACGAGTGGGAATTCACCGACGACGCGGTCTACACCTCGCCCTACTTCGTCGCCGAGCAGGAACTGGTGCTCAAGGATGTGGCCACATCCTTCGATCTGGCCGCCACGGTCGAGGCCAAGGCGTATGCGGTGGTCTTCCCGGACTGGAAGCCGGTGGAGTACAAGCTCTGGGCGGCCGACAACGGATTCGTCATGCGGTACCGCTGGGAGGGCACCTCCTCGATCGACGGCGCCACCATGGGCTTCTACTCGATCAGCTTCGTCGAGACCAACGAGGACGCGCAGATCACCCACTGGTCCACCTACGTCAACGACGAGGAGTACGGCCCGTTCCTGCAGGCGGCCATCGGCGCGCGCGGCCCGTTCCACGGCGAGGAGTACATGCAGGCGCTGAGCCGCCATTTCGAGAAGCACGGCCTGACGATCTGAGCGCCGGGCCCGCCGACAAGGACTATCGATGACCGCGAGCACCACCGACGAGCTGTACTACGACCCCTGGAACACCGAGCTGAACGCCGATCCGTACCCGATGTTCGCCCGGTTACGTGACGAATCACCCCTGTACTACAACGAGATTCACGACTTCTACGCGCTGAGCCGCTTCGAGGACGTCAACCATACGCTGATCGATCACCGGGGTTTCAGCTCCGCGCGGGGCGTCGTGCTGGAGATCCTGAAGTCCGGTATCGAGATTCCGTCGGGTGTGCTGATCTTCGAGGATCCGCCGATCCACGACATCCACCGCAAACTGCTGTCGCGGGCGTTCACTCCGCGCAAGATCCACGCACTCGAGTCCCGTATCCGCGAGTTCACTGTGCGCTGCCTGGATCCGTTGGTGGGCGGCGATTCGCTCGACTTCGTCAAGGATCTGGGGGCGGTGATGCCGTTGCGGGTCGTGGGCATGCTGTTCGGTATCCCCGAGGATTATCAGCGCCGGGTCCAGCAGGACGGTGAGCGGTTCGTGCGCACCGAGCGTGGCGGCCAGATGACCGACAACCCGGACGGCCCGATCACCGACGGCCAGGTGTTCGCCGATTTCCTGGACTGGCGAATCGCCCATCCCGCAGACGATCTCACCACCGAACTGCTCACCGTCGAATTCGAGGACGAGACCGGTGAGCGGCGCAGACTGCGGCGCGACGAACTGCTGATGTTCATGAACGTCGTCGCGGTGGCCGGCGCCGAAACCACCACCCGGCTGATCGGCTGGTCGGGCAAACTGCTGTCCGAACATCCCGACCAACGTCGTCGATTGGTGGCCGATCGCACCCTGCTGCCCGGCGCGATCGAGGAGATCCTGCGGTTCGAACCACCCGCGCTGCAGGCGGCGCGCTACGTCACCCGCGATGTGGAATTCCATGGGCGGACCGTGCCGGAGGGCAGCGCGATCCTGACGCTGATCGGCGCGGCTAATCGAGACGAGCGCCATTTCGGCCCCGACGCCGCCGTCTTCGACATCACCCGGGAGCCCCGCCAGAATCTGGCTTTCGGCGTCGGCGCGCACTTCTGCCTCGGTAATGCACTGGCTCGGCTCGAGGCGCGAATCGCATTGGAGGAGATCATGAATCGCTTCCCGGACTGGGAGGTCGATCTCGACCGGGCGATCTTCTCCTCGTCCTCCGCGGTGCGTGGATGGGACAGCATGCCGTCCCGGATCTGAGCCAGGGGTCGCCGCATCGGTTCGGCGATGCGGACTCCGGTCGCGGCAATCCCGCTGTCCGTCTTCGAGATACGTGACCACCGGATTCCCGGTTGGCGCGAGTCATGACGCCGTCGACGGTAGAGCCGGTCGACGTGGGGATCGGCGCACAGCGATGATCAGCGCGCTGAGGGCGAGCGGGGGTAGCGCCCACAGCGCCGCGGTGATGTAGCCGTCCGAGGTCGGCAGCATGGACCCGGCCGGTGTGGCGGCGGCGAGCAGGAATCCGGCCAGCGCGCTGCCGGTGCTGAACCCGATGCTGCGGACGATCTGGTTGATCGAGAGCACGCTTGCCGTTTCCACTCCAGGCACGCCGACCAGCACGAGCTTGGGCATCACCGAGAAGACCCCGCCGACCGCGAAACCGAGCAGGGCGATCGAGACGAGAACGGCGAGCAACGAGCGGTCGGCGGCGATGAACAGCGCGACGGCGGCGATGGCGATCACGGTGGACAGCGCATACGCCCACCGCTCGGTGATGCGAGCGACGAGATACGGCAGCGACTTGCCTGCGACGAACCCCAGCAGGGAAAAGGGAATCAATGCCGCACCGGCGGCGACGCCGGGCAGCGCGAATCCGTAGTGCGCGCCCGCGGGTGTCTGCACATAGCGCGTGAGCAGACTGAACAGCAGATACAGCCCGATCCCGGCGATGAGCATCGCCGCATTCGCGCGCAGGACGGGACGTTGTCCGAGCAATCGCAGGTTTACCAGCGGTGCGGCGGCGCGCATTTCGACGATCACCCAGAGGACCAGAATTGCGAGAGAGCCGACGAGGATGCCACCGGCCAACCAAGCGGTCGCCCACAACGAAGGTTCGGCGACGACGAGCAGCAGCCCGAGTGTCCCGAGAGCGAGCAGCAGCGCGCCGGCGACGTCGATCCGGGGCCGCTCCCCGGGCGCTTCGATCGGCAGAACCCGCCAGGCGATGGCAAGCGCGGCAACGGAAAGCAGAAATCCGAGTCCGTCGAGGCGGGTGTTCACCGGTTCGCCTCGGTGGTGACGTGCGCGAACAGGCCCGACTGGATTCGGGTGCGGACACCGTCCGCCCACGCCGCGTCGACCTGCTCGACATCCATTGCGGCGCCGACGTTCAGCAGCATCCCGAAGGCGAGGAACGTCTTCACGGTCACCGGTTCCAGGCCGGTGCCGTCCTCGGCCGTGCCCCACATCCGCGCGAAACACGCTCGTACCGCGTCGCGCACCTCCGGGTCGCCGCACGCGGCGAAGCCTTGAAGTTGCAGTAGTAGCCCGGTCCGATCGGTCAGCTGATCGAAGTACTGGCCGCCCATCGCCGAGAGTGCTTCCAGCCCGGCCTTTCCCGCGCCCGCCGCTCGCATACCGTCGCTGACGGATTCGAAGGCCGCCTCGACGAGCTCGAGGAACAGGGCTTTCTTCGTGCCGAACATGCGGAAGATGTACGCCTGCGTGATCCCCGCACTCTTCGCGATCGCCTCTGTCGACGCCCCGTGTAACCCGTGCTCCGCGAACTCTTTCGCTGCGATGGCCCGTACCTGGGCTCGTCGTTCGGTTCCGCTCATCCGTTCGGCCATAGTGACAAGTTAGCAGTTACTAACTACTAACTAAATGTGATGTGGATCCATCCCGCCGCAGATCGCCGCACGGATCCGGATGTGATCGCCGCCATCGGCAGCGGAGTCCATTGACCTCGGGCCCGGGGTGTCGGCGCGAGCGACTCGGATGGTTTCTCGGCGGCACGATCCGGACTACGAAGAAATAATTCGCGAAAAGCGGCAGGAATCCGAATATTCTAATGATTCGTGCCCAGGACGAGTTCGGTGATCTCCCGGGCCAGGGGCTCGGTGAGTGACTCGCTGCCGAAATCGCTTGCGGCCCAACGTCTGATGCAGTCGGTGAGCAGCGTCTGGGCGATCCGCGCGGCACAGGCGACATCGGTTCGCGCGGGGAGTTTTCCGTCGCGCTGCGCCTGCTGGAAGGGGATCAGGAACAGGACCGTGAGTTGATCCTGGGCGGTGCCGTCGGCGAGGGCGCGGCGCTCGAGCCGGTACGTCTCCAGGATGGTCTCGAAGACCAGTTCCGGTGGATAGTTGCGCATCTGGCTCTCCAGCGGCCCGATGACCGCGGCGATCAGCTCGACCAGTTCGTACGGGCGCGCGAGGACCGTCTCGGCGGCCAGTTGCGCATCGTGCACGGTGAACACCTCCACCGCGAGCAGAACGTCCTCGCGGCGTGAGAAGTACACGTAGAACAGCGCTTTCGACACGCCGGCGGCCTTGCAGATGTCGGTGACGGTGGTGTCCGCGAAACCCTTCGTACGCCACAGCGCCAGCGCCGCCTGCATGATCGCGTTCCGGCTGGCCTGGGAGCGGGCCTGCGTCGGAACAGCTCTCGATTGACCATGGTCAGGCTTCGAGTCTCGCGAAACTGTCGGCATAGCAGCAGCATACAGTCATGGCAAATATTGACTACCGTCAGGAATGCTGGGATGCTTCCGCCACGGACACGCGATGGCCGGAGCATCCACTCCGGATGCGGTTGGCGTGCCCGGCGGAAAGGAATGCGGTATGCAAGTCCTCCTCGAAGACGAGAACCGCTCGGCGGCAACGAATCTGCGAGCCCAGCAGGCGATCCTCTGGTCGACTCCCGCCGTCGCGGCCGTCCTGCTGGTGCTGTTCGCCGCGTTTCCGGGTTTCTTTCCGCCGATGTCGCCGAATATGACCGCCACGCAGGTGGCCGAGTTCTACCGCGACCACACGGCGATGATCCGGTTCAGCATGGTCGGATTCAATCTCTGCGGGATCCTGATCGTCCCGTTCTTCGTGCTGATCCTGGCCCGGATGCAGCGGATGCGGGGCCAGAGCCACATCTTCGCGTTCTCGTATCTGTCCGCCGTGGTCGCCGGGGCGACCCTGTTCGCGCTGTCGGACATCTTCTTCGCCGTCGCCGCGTTCCGCACGGACCGATCCGCCGATCTCATCCAGGTGCTCAACGATCTGGCCTGGATCTTCTTCATCGCACCCATCGGCATGCTGGTCGCCCAGTTCGTGCTGCTGGCGCTGGCGATCTACTTCGACGACGACCGCGATCCGGTGTTCCCCCGATGGGTGGCGCACTATTCGCTGGTGACAGCCGTGCTCATGGCCCCTTCTGCCGGAGCGGCGGTGTTCCGGGACGGTCCGCTGGCGTGGAACGGTGCGGTGTCGTTCTGGTTGCGCAATATCGCGTTCGCGGTGTTCGTCGTGGTGATGTTCCTCGTGCTGCGCTCGTCCTACCGTCGCGAGGCCCGGGAGTCGGTATGAGCACCGTGACGTCCACCGCCTCGGACGATCCGGCCGAGAGCACGACGCCCGCACGCGCAATGCGCCCGGACGTCTACATCAGCTATTGGGTTTTCGCCGTCTTCTACGGCGCGCTCTCGGCCGGGGTGATCTTCATGGGCCGGGCCACGCCGCCGCCACGCCCGGATGTCACCGATATACAAGTGGCGCACTGGTTCGCCCAGCATCATGCGACCATTCGAATCGGCTTCGCGATACTGCTGGTGATCGCCGGAGGTGCGGCGATCTCCAACGGCATCATCGGATATTTCATGAAACGGATGTCATCGGGATCGGTGCTGTCCTACGCCTACATCGCCAGTATGGGCGTGGGCGCCATTCCGGGATTCCACGTTCTGCTGGTCTGCTGGCTCACCGCGACATTCCGGCCGGATCGCGAGCCGCGGATCCTGCATCTGCTCTACGACCTGGGCATGCTGTCCTACAACGGCTCACTGGGCTGTTTCACCGCGGCCTACGCGGTGATCGCCATCGCCATTCTCTACGACCGGAATCGGATATTTCCCAAGTGGTTCGCCTATATCTCGATCTGGCAGATCGTCACCGAGGTGCTGGCCACACAGATGTGGGTGTTCCATTCCGGCGCGTTCGCCTGGAACGGCATGATCACCTTCTATATCGCGGTGGTGATCTTCGGGATCTGGGTCGGCTGTCTGCTGCCCACCATGTGGAATGCGGGCCGGGCCGAAACGCCCGGCACCCCTGCTCTCTACGCCCGTGAGGACGCGCGATGACGATATCCGATCGAGACGCATCCGACGCGCTGGAGGAATCGGCGGCCCCGGTCACCGGCAGGCTTCCCGGTGACCTGGACATGTGGGTGCTGGTGCTGGGCGACCTGTTCTTCTTCGGCTGCTATTTCATCGTCTACATGGTGTTCCGGGACCGCTCGCCGGATCAGTTCGCGCAGGCGCAGCGGCATCTGAATCTCGGTGTGGGCGTTGCCAATACGGTCGTTCTGCTGACCAGTTCGATGTTCGTGGCGATAGCGGTGCAGGAAGTCCGGCGCGGGGCCGTCCGGACGACGGAACGGCTGATCGGCGCGGCGGGCGTCTGCGGCGTGCTGTTCGTGGCGCTCAAGGCTTTCGAATGGCATCAGGAGATCACGCACGGATTCACCGTCTCGAACGAATTCTTCAGCTTCTATTTCGTGCTGACCGGAATCCATCTCGCCCATCTCGTCCTGGGCCTGCTGATTCTCGGAATCGTCCTGCGTGAACTGCGGAATCCGGATCTGCGGCGACCACAGCTGGTCGAGCAGGGCGCGACCTACTGGCACATGGTGGATCTGCTGTGGGTCGTCATCTTCGCCATTCTCTATCTCATGAGGTGACCCGTGAACTCCCAGACCACCACCCCCGTGCGCAGGTTGCGGCCGGATGTGCGCAATATCGCGCTCGTATGGCTCGTGCTCGTGGCGATCACCGTTCTCGCGTGGTGCCTCACCCCCGAGAATCGGGGAGACGGGTCCGTACTGGACAGCGTTCTCGTGACGGTCATCGTCGCACTCGGAATGATCAAGTCCCGCTTGATCATCCGGCAATTCATGGAGGTGCGCACCGCACCGCGATGGCTGCGGATCGGCACCGACGTCTGGGTGGTCGTACTCTGGACGGCGCTGCTCGCGATCAACCTCTATCGGTGACCGCGACCGGTCGAATCCGGTCGAGGCCGGTGCGGCACAGTGGATTGTCATGGGACAGGACGATGTCGAGTCGATCCGCCGGATGGCCGGATTGGCGACGCCGATAGCATTGCGCGTGGCGGTGACCCTGGCGCTGCCGGATCGCCTTGTCGGTCAGGGGGTTCGGGTGGACGAGCTCGCCGACGAGTTGGGCGTCGCACCGGTCGCACTCGATCTGCTGCTCGCTCATCTGGCAACGCTCGGCATCGTCGAGCCGATCGGATCCGGCTATCGCACAACCGAATACGGTGCGAATCTGCGCGCGGACGCCGGGAACGGCCTCGTCGATCTACTGCACCTCGACGCCGCGGGCGGCCGCTCGGAGTTGGCGTTCGTGGAACTGGCGCACACCGTCACCACCGGCCGCGCGGGATATCCGCGTCGCTACGGCCAGGACTTCTGGGCCGATGTCGCCGAACATCCCCGGCTGCGTGAGTCCTTCGACCGGCAGATGAATCACCGTCTGCGCGAGGAGATTCCGAAGCTGGTCGCTGGGGTCGACTGGTCGCGATTCGGCAGTGTCGTGGACGTCGGCGGCGGACGGGGCGCGCTGCTCGCGGCGATCCTGGCCGCGCACCCGCGCCTGCACGGCCACCTGCTCGACCTCGCGCCCACTGCCACGCACGCGCGCCGAGCTTTCGAAGCGCAGGGCCTGGCGGACCGAGCCCAGGTCACCGAAGGCAGCTTCTTCGACCCACTCCCACCCGGCGCGGACGCCTACCTCCTGGTCGACATCCTGCACGACTGGGACGACGCCCACGCTCACCGCATCCTCGACCGCTGCCTCGAAGCCATGCGCCCCACGAGCCGTCTGCTGATCATCGAACCGATCGGCGACTTCCGGGCAACTCCCGAATTCAACCTCGCCATGCTGGTGATGTACGGCGGCCGCGAACGTCGTCTCGAAGAATTCCGCACCCTCACGGCCCCGCATCGGCTGACGCTGGACACCGTCGTGGATCTGACCGATCAACGCTGCCTCCTGGAATTCCGTCCAACCGACGATCGGTGAAACGATGTCGCCGCATAGATTCCGGACGGTATCGTCGAGTAGGTCGATTCGGCGCCTGTCAACCCTCCTGTTCGACGCGGTGACGATCGGGAATCATCCGCAGGGGCCGGTAGATCGCGAATCATTCTCGAAGGCGGTAATGTGCGCCCGGATTCGTTATGCCGTAACCGGTTTGATCGTCGCGTTCACGGCTGTTGTTCATGGTGGTGTGTAACAAGTCTCGATAGCGGGTAGAAGTTCTCAGCGAGGAATAGGGTCAGGCCCTACACTCGACGCACACGCATGCTTTTCAACGGAGGTGATCGGCGGTTGAATCCCAGGGATCCGCGCGACCAGCACACGGCACGGTACGAACCCGGCTATCAGCCGGGGAATTATCGTGAGCCCGGCTACGGACGGGATCGCGGGTACGACGCCTATCAGCAGCCCGAGTACGGATATCAACAGCCCGAATATCCGAATCGGCAGCCCGAGTATCCGGATCGCCACCCGGAATACGCCGAGTACGGGGATCCGCGGCAGTACCCGGATCGGCCGCCCCGGCCGCGGCAGCGCCAGGGGCCCGAACTGGACCCCGGCAAGTTCATCGGAGGCGTGCTGGCCGCTGCGGTAGTGACGGCGCTGGCTGCCTGGCTGTGTGCGTGGGTCATCCAGATCATCGCCACCAAGGTCACGCAGAGCGGGAAATTCGGGGTGTGGAACCCGATGGCCGAGGATGCGTACTGGTTCGCGGTGGTGGGCTTCCTCTGCGCGATACTCGCCGGAGCCCTGTGGTTCCTGCTGCGCATGGGCACTCCCACGCCCGGGTTGTTCTTCACCTGGATCGTCGGAATCCTCACTGCCGCAGCGGTGATCATCCCGCTGGTGCTCTCCGACGACATATGGGTCGGCATCACCACGGGGATCGAACATCTGGTGATCGGCCTGCCGATCCTGAGCATGATCCGCATGGTGGGCGCCAGGAGTGTGGTCTACCGCTGACGGCCGGCGTGGGCAGCGGATCGGACGAGCTGACGTACTCGACCGATCCGCTTCCACGCGTTGATGATTCGTCGGGGATGTCTTGCGCGACCGGGCAGCGGACTTCACAATGATGTGGGCCGATCGGTTCGTCCGCACTGCGTGAGGAGTATCCCGTGACCTCCCCACATCCGCCGAATTCCGTCGAAGTGATCACCGGTCTGGACGATCTGCGGGTGGATCTGGCGCGACGGCATCGAGCGACCGTCAGCGCGGCCGGGACCATCGATCCCGCGGTCGCGGCGGCGGATCTGGCGGCCGTCGAGCGGGACGGATACGTCATCTGGGAGAACCTCATCACCCCTGCGGAGTGCGCGCGGCTGCGTGCGGCGCTCGCGCCGCTGCTCGGCCGGACCGGCCGCAATACCTTCGAGGGGGAGCGGACCAGGCGGGTGTACAACCTGGTCGACAAGACGCGTGCCTGCGACGGGCTCGTCGAGCATCCCCGGGTGCTGGCCCTGCTCGATCGGTTGTTGCTGCCGAATTATCTGCTCTCCCAGCTCCAGGCGATCGAAATCCTGCCCGGTGAGCGGGCGCAGCTGCCGCATCACGACGACGGTTTCTATCCCGTGCCCCGGCCACGTCCGGCGCTCAGTGCCGCGACCATGTGGGCGATCGACGAGTTCACCGAGGACAACGGCGGCACCGTGCTGCTGCCCGGCAGCCATCGCTGGGACGGCGAACGGCGACCGTCGCAGTCCGATGCCAGGCTCGTCGCGCGGATGCCCGCCGGATCGTGCGCGTTCTATCTGGGCACGCTGTGGCACGGCGGCGGCGAGAACCGTTCGGCCGCTGCACGTCTGGGCCTGACCGCGCAGTACTGCGAGCCCTGGCTCCGGCCGCAGGAGGCGTACACACTGGCCGTCGGTCGCCGCACCGTTCGGGCGGTGTCGGAGGATATGCGGCGGATGCTGGGGTACAGCATCCATCCGCCGTTCATGGGTGCGGTCGACGGCATGCACCCCAAAAGAATTCTGGAACAACAGGATTCAGCAGGGGAGTGACGCCGGGCCGGTCAGGTTGGCACCTTGCGAAGCGCGATGCGGTACAGCACCAGATGTTCGGCCTCGAACTGCCGGATCGAGGCCTCCAGATAGCGTTCGTATGCCTCGGTGACGGTGGCCCCGGCGATCCGCTCGGCCTCGACGCGTTGTGCCCGGAGCCGTCGCAGCCATTCCGCACAGGTTCGCGCGTAATCGAGGCGATCGTTGACCAGCGAACGGAATTCGAAGAGTTTCTCTGCCGCGTGGGCGAGTTCGGCCAGCCGCGGCGGCTCGGATTCGGGGAATATCTCGTTCGCCAGGAACTGCACGTCGGTGAGTGAATCCGGGCCCAGCGCCCGGTTGCCCTTGCCGATCGTCTGGATCACCAGCGCGCCACCCGGGTGCAGGATGCTGTGACAGTGCATGAGGAACGCGCGGTAGGCGTCGGTGCGTTCCTTGCGCGACAACCCGAATCGCACGAAATGCTCCAGCGCGCCGACGCAGAAGATCGCGTCGTACGGCCGGTCCGGGCCGTGCGCGTTCCAGTGCTCCAGACGGACGTCGATCCGATCCGCGGGATGTGTTCGGGCGTAGTCGTATTGGTCGCGGCTGAGAGTGAGCCCGGTGATGTGGGCCTGCGGGTGGCGATCGGCGATCGCACGGGCCAGGCTGCCCCAGCCGCAGCCGATGTCCAGGACCCGTTCGGCGCCGGTGATCCGGGCCTGGGCGATGAGGTAGTCGAGTTTGCGACGCTGGGCGCGGTCCAGGTCGTCGCCCTCGGTCCACAGCGCGCACGAATAGGTCATGCCCGCGTCCAGCCAGAGTCGATAGAATTCGGTGCCGACGTCGTAGTGCTGCCGGACCGCATCCGGCGAAGCCCCTTCATACTCTTGGATTTCCGATGCCATGACGAGTCTCCGCGATCTGTGATTCGGTGTCGTGTGATCGGCACCTGGGCACGGCGCAACCGCATGAGTTTCGATGCGGCTGTCTCCGTGGATGATTCGGATAGTCGGGGGCGGGAGGGCCCTGCGCGCCGAGAATGATGGCTATGGGGAGTGCGTCCCGATGGGTCGTGGTGGGATCAGGGTGGCGCCGTCAGCTATTTTACGGCCGACAGGTCGTTCTCGTCCAGATGGAAGTATCCACCGAATTGCCCATGGCACACCGGATTCCGGTCGTTGCCATGCCCCGACGCGGTATTCCTGGGCGGCAGCGGAATTCGCGCCGGGGCTGTCCGCGGTGTCCGGATGTCCGCGGCAGCGCGGTGTCCGGGAGTATCAGCGGCGGACTCTGTCGATGTGCCGGAACCGTTCCGCCGGTGGAAGTTTCGGTGCTACCCCTGCTTCGGTGCGGAACTGCCCGCCGAGCGGGTCCGGTGTCGGCCGGTGATCTGCTCGCGGGCCCATTGCGCCCATTCCTGGTTCATCGTCCAGTAGCGCTGACCCCATTCCAGGGCGAACCGGCCGTATTCGGAGAAGTCGTTGCCGCTCCATTCGGTCGTCTTCTCCAGGTTGACCAGGTCCTCGTACTGGGCGTGGGCGCGTTCCTCGATGGCGGACAGATGGTCCAGGGCCTCCTGGCGCGGGAGGCGGCCCAGGAAGAACACCCGCAGGAGCATGTCGTTGCGTGCGGGAGGACGTGTGGGGGCCGCGCGGAGCCACTCCTTGAGTTCGGCGTCGCCCGCCGGGGTGAGTTCGTACTCCTTGCGCCGGCGCGGACCCTCCTCCGCGGCGGTGATCAACCCCTCGCCGGCGAGCTTCGTCAACTCGGTATACACCTGGGTCTGCGATGCGGACCATACGTTCGCGAGCGATCCGGCGAACCGTTGCAGCAGGTCGTAGCCGCTGGCGGGGCGATCCGCCAGCAGACCCAGCAGGGCGTGTCTGAGGCTCATGACAGCACCCTACATTACGGACTTGACATGTCGGGACCGGAGTATCAGGATGAGTACACGTTCCGGTACCGGAATATCCGTAACCAACATGTCCGCTACGAAATATCCGGAGACTTCATCATGTCCTTCCTGCGCACCTTCGCCCCCTGGATCGT
Organism: Nocardia coffeae; assembly: GCF_019890715.1. NCBI lineage: Bacteria > Bacillati > Actinomycetota > Actinomycetes > Mycobacteriales > Nocardiaceae > Nocardia > Nocardia coffeae. The sequence continues at coordinate 377,041 of NZ_JAINZY010000010.1, forward strand.
GTACGCGGTCGTGCCGTCGCACTACTGGCAGTGGGCCGCGCTGATCGCCGCCTGCATGTCGCTGATCGAGATATTCCGACTGGTCAGGGCCGGTCGCGGCGTGACCGGAATGGTTATCGACCTCGGCTCGGCGGCGTTCTTCATCGCCCTGACGATCCTGGCGTTCGCCGACCCGAACACCCCGCTGCACCCGTACTCACCGGCGATCTCGAGCGGCGTGCTGATGATCGTCTCGGGCGTCTCCCTGCTGGTCCGCACACCGTTCACGCTGCCGATCGCCAAGCAGTCCACCCCGCCGGAGCTGTGGTCGAATCCGGCATTCATCCGGGTCAACTACATCATCACCGGTGTCTGGGCCGCGAGCTTCACCATCGGCTGCATCCTGCTGGCGATCCTGGCGCACACCGACACGCCGCGCACCGTGGTGCAGGTCGCCGCGTTCGCGCTCCCGGCGCTGTTCACCCTGCGCTACACCGCACGTGCGCAGGCCGCCGCCAAGGCCGCGAATCCCTCGATCGCCTGATCCCCGACCCGTCCCGATTCACTCGAGAAGGAAGCACTTTCGATGACCACCACGGCGCCCCACCTACTCGGCGGCTTCGCCCCCGTCACCACCGAACTCAGCGCGACCGAGCTGCCGGTATCCGGCGCCATCCCGCCAGAGCTGACCGGCTGGTATCTGCGCAACGGCCCGAATCCGCGCACCGGCGTCTCCGCGCACTGGTTCGTCGGGGACGGCATGGTGCACGGCGTGCGGCTCGAAGGCGGTCGTGCGGTCGCGTATCGCAATCGCTGGGTCCGCACCGCCATGTTCGCCGCGGATCCCCACCGGGACAACGGAACCGGCCACCGCGATCTGGCGTTCGGACAGGCCAATACGCATGTGGTCCGGCATGCCGGACGCACCTTCGCGCTGGTGGAATCCTCGCTCCCGTACGAGATCGACATGCGCGCCGGACACGAACTCGACACCGTGGGCACCTACGACTTCGGCGGCCGGTTGCACACCGCGATGACGGCCCACCCGAAGATCTGCCCGACCACCGGTGAACTGCACTTCTTCGGCTACGGCGCGACCGAACGCCCGTTCCTGACCTATCACCGCGCGGATGCGAACGGGAATCTGGTCTTCACCCAGCCGATCGACGTGGGCGCCCCCACGATGATGCACGATTTCCATCTCACCTCCGGACATGTCGTATTCATGGATCTGCCGGTGGTTTTCGATTCGGCGCGGATCCGGGCGGGCGCGCCCGGCATGCCCTACGGTTGGCAGCCCGAATACGGTGCGCGCCTGGGTGTTCTGGACCGGGCGAATCCCGACGCTCCGGTCCGGTGGTTCGAGATCGAGCCCTGCTACGTCTTCCACGGCCTCAACGCGTACGAGGATCCGAGCGGGCAGGTGCTGACTCTGCAGGTCATCCGGTACGACCGGCTCGGTGACGGCGTCGACATGAACGCCCGGGGGAGTCTGTGGAGCTGGACGATCGATCTGAACCGCGGCACGGTCACCGAGCGCCCGATCGACGATCGCCACGCGGAATTCCCGCGCATCGATGACCGGCTGGCCGGTCTGCCCGCGCGATTCGGGCACGTCACCAGTACGGTCTCATCGGCGTGGACGGGCGAATCCGAGGGGCTCGGGGCGCTGCACCGTTACGACCTGCAGTCCGGTGCCGCAACCAGTTACGTGTTCTCCGGCGGGCGCAATCCGTCCGAGGCATCCTTCGCTCCCGCCGACGATCGGCCCGGCGGTCCCGGATGGCTGCTGACCTATGTCTACGATCCGGCGACCGATCGCAGTGATCTGGTCATCCTGGATGCCGAGGATCTGGCGGCGGGACCGGTGGCGGAGATTCATCTGCCGCAGCGGGTGCCCGCCGGATTCCACGGCAACTGGCTGCCCGATGATCCGGCGCTCGTCTTCGGTGAGGTTCCGCGCGACGCCGCGTGACGGACTCCGCAGGACGATCGGCCCGCCGCAATCGCGAGCGGGCCGATCGTTGTTGCCCGGACATGCTTGTGGCCGTTGATCATCCGACGAGACACCCCGGACCGTCTGTACGGGAAGGGCATTCGCGCACGACGACAGCGATGCCGAATTTCTCGATGATCGGAATTTCTTGCCGCAGATGTGTTTCGGGATTTCTTGCCGCAGATGTGTTTCGGGGCACACGGATACGAGTTCGAAAAGACCCGTCCATTTCCTTCCCGTTTTATTGTACAACGCACACCGGGGCTTGCGGCAAGGCCCCGTACATGCTGCACAATCGCTGGCCGAGGCGACAACCTGCAGGTAGTCGGGTCAGGGAAAGTGAGGGGCGTGTGGCGGCACAGGGGTACGACGAGGAATTGCGAGCCGAACGGGACTATGTGGATGGGCTGTACGCGCGCCTGGATGCCGAGCGCGCACAGACCAAGCGGCGCTACAGCGCGGCGCTGCGCGGGAACGGACTGTCCCCGGTGGACCGCGACGTGGAGGTGCGCACACTCGCCACCCAGGTGAAACGACTGGACGTGGCGGACAACAAACTGTGTTTCGGCCGATTGGACGCCGTATCGGGCGAGCACGCGTACATCGGGCGGATCGGGCTGTTGGACGCGGACAACGACTATGAGCCGGTGCTGCTCGATTGGCGTGCGCCCGCGTCGCGCGCGTTCTACGTCGCCACGGCGGCGACACCGGAGAACATGCGCCGGCGTCGGCAGTTCTTCACTCGCGGGCGGCAGCTGGTCGAGTTCACCGACGAGGTGTTCGGCCGGCCCGGTGCGGGGGAGCGCGGGGACGCGGCGCTGCTCGCGGCGGTGAACGCACCGCGCGGCGAGGGGATGCGCGACATCGTGGCCACGATCCAGGCCGAACAGGACGAGATCATCCGGCTCGATCATGCGGGTGTGCTGGTGATCGAGGGCGGGCCCGGGACCGGGAAGACCGTCGTCGCGCTGCATCGGGTCGCCTATCTGCTCTACACCCAGCGCGAGCAGATCGAGCGGCACGGTGTGCTGGTCGTCGGGCCCAATTCGGCGTTCCTGAACCACATCGGCCGGGTGCTGCCGTCGCTGGGTGAATCGGATGTGGTTTTCACCACGACCGGTGACCTCGTGCCCGGTCTGCACGTCACCGCCGAGGACACCTCGAACGCGGCCGAGCTCAAGGGTTCGCTGAAGATCCTGGACGTGCTCGCCGCCGCGATCGCCGACCGGCAACGGCTGCCGCAGGATCCGATCACGATCGAGCTGGCGGATGTGACGGTGCGGATCGACGCCGAGACCGCGCAGTGGGGGATCCAGGAGGCGCGCGAGAGCGGGCTGCCGCACAACGAGGCCCGCCGGGTGTTCCGGGAGATCGTCGAATGGGTGCTCACCGAACGCGCCATCGGCCGAATCGGCAAGGGCTGGTTGACCCGTGGAGATCGCGAGGCATGGGAGCAGTTGCGGGGTGATCTGCTCGCCGAGCTCTCGGAGAATCGCGAATACCTCACCGCACTGGACGAACTCTGGCCGATCCTCACGCCGCGGGAACTGCTGGCATCGCTGTACAGCTCATCCGAAAGGTTGTGTGCCGCAGGCGCGGACGAGGCGCTGTGGCGAGCCGACGGTGCGGCCTGGACCGTGTCGGACGTACCGCTGCTGGACGAGCTGGTCGATCTGCTGGGCTCGCACGAGACGAAGGATGATTCGTCCGAACGCGAACGCCGTGCGCAGGCCGAATACGCCTCGGGCGTACTGGATCTCATGACGGGCCGCGAGGATTCGATGGACGACGAGGATCACCTGTACGCCACCGATCTGCTCTACGCCGAGGATCTCGCCGACCGGTTCCTCGAACGCGATACCCGCGAGCTCGCCGAACGTGCTGCGGCGGACCGGGATTGGACCTACCGGCACGTCGTGGTCGACGAGGCGCAGGAACTGTCGGAAATGGATTGGCGGGTGCTGATGCGCCGCTGTCCCGGCAGATCGTTCACGGTGGTCGGCGATCTCGCGCAGCGTCGTTCGCCCGCGGGCGCGCGATCCTGGGACGCGATGCTCGCACCGTACGTTCCGGGGCGTTGGGCGTACCGGTCGCTGTCGGTGAATTACCGCACCCCGGCGGAGATCATGAGTGTGGCCGCCGCACTGCTCGCCGATTTCGCGCCCGGCGTCCGGCCGCCGGAGTCGGTCCGGGCTTCCGGCGTACAGCCTTGGGCGCGGCAGGTCGATGCGGACGGATTGTCCTCGGCCATAGCGGAATTCGTCCGCGAGGAGGCGGGTCGTGAGGGCACCGGCGTCGTCATCGGACCACCGGATGTCCCCGGAGCGGTGACGGCATCGGATACCAAGGGCCTGGAATTCGACGCAGTGCTCGTCGTCGAGCCCGAACGCATCCTCGCCGACGGCCCGCGTGGTGCGGCCGAACTCTACGTCGCCCTCACCCGCGCCACCCAGCGGCTGGGTGTCCTGCACTGTGGACCACTGCCGCGTGCTCTGGCGGGCCTCACCGCGGGTTCCGCTGCGGTCACCAGCGGGGCGATGTAGCGCCGACGGCCGACCTTCGCCGGGTGCGGAACTCGGCGGAGGTCGGCTTCGGGCGCATTCCGGTGCACCGAGGTCGGGCCGAGCGGCTGATCCTCAGTTGCGTCTGAAGGTGATGGGCAGGCCGTCGCTGGGGAACGGCAGGGAGTGGTAGTCGATGGGCGCGACGTAGCCGGGATCGACGCTCCAGTGATAGTCGCGCAGCAGGCGGTGCATGATCGACTTCACTTCCAGCCCACCGAAATGCATGCCGAGACATTTGTGTGCGCCGCCGCCGAAGGGCTCCCATGCGAAACGGTGCGATTTGTCCTCGCGGCGTTCGGGGCCGAAGCGGTCGGGATCGAAGGTATGCGGATCGGACCAGTACTGCGACATCAGGTGGGTGAACTGGATGCCGATCACCACATCGGTGCCGGCCGGGATCCGAACCCCTTGGATCGCAGTGTCTTTCACCGCATGACGGACCAGGACCGGGACGGGTGCGCGCAGTCGCAACGCCTCGCGCATGACCAGATCGATGGACTCCAGACCCTCGAGTTCGGTCATCGACGGAGCCGGGCCCAGTGCCAGCGCCTCGGCGCGGCACCGGTCCTGCCACTGCGGATGCTGGCCCAGATACTGCAGCATCGTGGAGGTGGTGATGGTGGAGGTGTCGTGCGCGGCCATCATCAGGAAGATCATGTGGTTCACCACGTCGTCGTCGGTGAACCGGGTGCCGTCCTCGTCCTCGATATGGCACAGCACCGAGAAGATGTCGTCGGACTGCTCGGCTCGCCTGGCCGGCAGATAGTGCCGCAGGAAATCCTCGAGCACCTTGCGACCGCGATATGCCCTGCCCCAGCGCGTGAACGGCACGTTGCCGCGCACGATCCCGGTGGCGGCCTGCACGCAGGCGATGAACGCCTTGTTGACGCGCTCCATCTCGGCCGGGCCGGTATCGGCGGCGCCGCCCATGAACAGATCCGCGGCGATGTCGAGGGTCAGCTGCTTGAGCTTCCAGTACGACGGGAAGGCTTCGCCCGCATCCCAGTGCGCCACACCCTTTTCGATGGCCGGGTGCAAGCGCTCGGTGTATGCCTGCAGCCGAGGACGGGTGAACGCCTGCTGCAGGATCCGGCGATGCCGCTTGTGCTCGTCGAAATCGATGAGCATGAGCCCGCCGTGGAAGAAGGGGCCGACCAGCCGCGACCAGGCCGGTCCGTTGGCAAGCGCGCCGTCCTTGTTCGTCAATGCCGCACCGCATGCGTCGGGGCCGAGCAGCAGTGCCGAGGTTCGCCCGAGTGAATACATCGGTGCGACCTGACCGTAGTGATCCCATTCGCGTTGGAATACGGCCTGTGGATCTTTGGTGTACTCCAGCAGCGTTCCGATCACGGGTAGGCCGCGGTCCTCGCGGCGCAGGGTCGGGATCGGTCTGGTCTCCAGGGTGCCGGCTGTCATCAGGATTCCTCAGCTTTCTGTGATGCCGCTCACGCATAGCCTGATTCAGGAAGGGTGTCCTGTCAACCTTGATGTTCGTTTTCGCTGTGGCATGCTGAGGCCATGGCCGTGCAGTCAGGGGTCTATCGCGGAGCCACCGCCGCCGAGCGCGCGACCGAGCGCCGATCGCGCCTGCTCGAGGCGGGGCTGACGGTGTGGGCCGATCCGTCGAGCCGGACCACGATGACCGCGGTCTGTGCTGCGGCCGGGCTGAGCGAGCGCTACTTCTACGAGAGTTTCACCGGACTCGATGCGCTGCTCGAAGCGGTGCTGAACGAGATCGCGGTCGAAATCGAGGAGATCAGTCGCAGTGCCGCCGACGCCGCCGGGGCTGATCCGGAAGCTCGTATGCGCGCATCGATCTCCGCGTTCGTAGAGTTGCTGGTCGCGGACCCGCGCAAGGGTCGGGTCGCGATCGTCGAATCGGTGGCGGTACCCGAATTGCGCCGCAGGCGTACCGAATTGCTGCGTCACCTGGCCCACGAATCGGCGGTCGATGTGCGCTCCTGGATCGGCGACTCGGGGCGCAGCCGGATGGCCGACGAAACCTCCGGTCTGCTGTTCATCGGCGGCATGGCCGAACTGATCACCGCCTGGCTGGACGGTGCGATCGAGGCGACTCCCGAGGAGATCGTCGAAGCCGCCTGCCGTGCGCTGTTCGGCCTCTATCGCTGAATCGACCGGGCGGGATCGCTGAGCATCCGGGTGGGGTCGTGTGCTGGGCCTGCGTGTGCCGCCTGACAGAATGGCGGTCCGGCCGGCGCATATGAAGGGATGTTCAGGGTGGATCTGCCTGTCGAACTCGTCCAGGGGCTCGAACGGGCATGCGCGGGAGTTCCCGAGCGGCAATTGGCCGTATCGGTCGATCGGTTGATCTCGCGGTACCGCGATCCTCGCCCCGCCGCAGCGCCGATTCTCGGTTCGTCTGCCGACGTGACGGCCTACGCCGCCTACCGCATGCCCGCGACCTGGGCGGCGGTTCGCAACGCGCTCGGCCGGTTTCACCAGCTCGTACCGGACTTTCAGCCGCGGTCCCTCCTCGATATCGGTGGTGGCACGGGCGCGGCGCTGTGGGCGTCGGCGTCGGCATTTCCCTCGTTGACCGAGGCCGTCGTGCTGGATCAGGTGGACGAGGCGCTGCAACTCGGACGACGTCTCGCCGCGGGGGCCGCCGAGGCCGTGGTCCGTTCGGCGGTCTGGCGTCGGGGTATGGTCACGGACCTGCGGACGCCCGGACGGGCGGACCTGGCCGCCATTTCCTATGTGCTGAGCGAACTTTCGGACACGGATCAAGCGGCGGTGGTCGTACAGGCGTCCGAGGCCGCGGACGTGGTTCTCGTCATCGAGCCGGGAACCCCGGATGGCCACCGCCGGATCCTCGCCGCCCGAGAATCCCTGATGACCGCCGGTCTCACGATCGTCGCTCCGTGCCCCCACCGGATGCCCTGTCCCCTCGCCGAGGGCTCCGACTGGTGCCACTTCAGCGCCCGCATCAACCGAACTTCCTTGCACCGCAGGCTCAAAGGCGCCGAACTGGGCCACGAGGACGAGAAGTTCTCCTACGTCATCGCCTCCCGTACCCCGCACCTCCAGGCTCGGGGCCGTATCCTCCGGCATCCCCTCAAGCGCAAGGGATTGGTCACGCTGCAGGTCTGCACTGCCGAGGAGGGCGTCGTCCCGACGCTCGTCTCCAAGAGACAGGCCGAAACGTACCGCCGCGCACGAGATGTGCAGTGGGGCGACGCGTGGCCGCCCGATTCCCCGGGTGATTCCTGACGAATTGGCGATCCCGACTACTTCTGCGGAACTGAACTATCGACCAATTTGCGTTGGACCTATGACCAATTGTTTCCGTGGCCGCCGGACCGGAGACGTTCAACCGCCGACTCGTCGAGCAGTAGTATCGGCGTCCGGTCCGAGAAGGGGGACTCCTCGGTCGGAGTCCTTCCAGTTCACAGCGGTATGCGTGTTGCACAGTTGGGTTAGGGTGGTTGCCGACTGCCCCGGGGCCGGTCGGTGGCCCGAGGTGAGTGTGTCCGCACTCCTGTCGGGGCCAGCCGACCGGCCTGGGCGAGACCGTTGTTCGTCAGCCTCTGTTGACCGGTGGTGTGTGGTTACTTCGCTGGTGAGGTGGGCATCGGTGCAGTGATGGTCGTGAAGTACTGGATCGCGGCCATGACCGTCACCGGGGCAGTCACCAGCAACTGTCCCGCGAGAGTGCCCAGCGCGCCCACGGCCAGGATTCCGCCCAGGCACCCGACAGCGGCCGCCGGAATGAACGAGCCGAACAGTCCGACGATGGTCGCGGCAGCAACGGTCGCGCCGGCGATCCCGCCGAGCAGGCATCCGACCGCACCGCCCGCGACCCCGCCGACCAAGGTGCCGACCGTCGCGCCCGTCCCCACCGTGGAGGCCATGCGATTCCAGGCGGCTTGTTCACGGTCGTACGGAGTTTTCCAGGGAGCCGAGTCCTGGTACGGCAGGTCCACCGGCTTGTAGGTCGCGTGCGCCAGGTCGAACTGCGGTGTCAGCGTGGCGGTGCGGTCGTGGATCTGCGCGGCGATCGGGAACACGAAGTCGTCCACCCGGAACGACAGGTCGGTGCCGGCCAACACTTTTCCGTTCGCCGCTTTGATCTTGAACACGCCGTTGTCGGCCGTCATGGAGCCGGCGTCGGTCGAGATGATCGTGGAGTGGGCGTTCGTCGTGGCGCGGTAGTCGACCGTGCCGCTGGGCGCCGGCGCGGCACCGGCGGGGGCGGCGGTAACGCCGAGCGCGGCCGATATCAGGATCGCGGTCGCCGCAAAACGGGTTCCTTTGGTCGACTTGGACATTCGCGCGCCATCAGATAGGTTCGCTGATGCTGATTTCATTGGTTCCTCATCGTGCTTTCTTGCTTTCTCGCCCATTTTTGGGCGAGAAGAACTGAGCCAGAAGAATTTCCTGTCGATCGATTCCTTGGCTTCGTCGTGGTTGTGCGTGCGCGCGGCATCGCAGCGCCGGTGTGCGGGCTCAGACTGTGCTGATCAGCCATTTCTTTCCGGCTGAGCTGCTCGCAGATGCTTTTGGGCAGCGTGTATCAGGCCGGGTTTGCGAACACCGACATCTTTCGATATGGAAAATGCAGAGGCAGCCGACCCGCGGGTCAGTCGGTGTCGTAATGCATCATGAATCGGATTCGGTCGCCGCGGAGCCTGCGGCGCAGGTACATGGTCGGCACCCCATCGGCATCGACGTTGACGCCGCAGCGGAGCATCACCGGACTACCCGGGGGTACTTCCAGTAGCGCCGCGTCCTCGGTGCTCGCGAGGGTTGCGGTGAGTGAACGCCAGGAGTGCCGGAGTCGCAGATCGTAGCGTTGCTGCAGGATCTGGAACATCGGAACCCGCTCGGCGATCTGTGCGGTGAAGCCCGGGACCCGGCGGGTCTCGATCCAGTAGCTGGCCACCATGAACGGCTGGTTGCCATTGTGGATCAGGGTGTCGATCCGGGTGAAGGGCCCGTCCGCGTCGAGTGCTTCGGCGGCGTCTCCCGCGGTATCGCGATCGGTGAGATCGATCAGTGTCTCGGTCTGGTTCTGCTCGACCGTCTCGGCGATCGCCGCGGTACTGCCGGCGTCGGCGTCCGTGGACGGCATCGAGGGTAGGGCGAGGTCGATCACCATCGGCGGCTCGGCCACGTAGGTGCCCGATCCTTGCCGGACGGTGACGTATCCGGCGCGCGCGAGCTCGGCGACGGCCTGTCGGATGGTGAGGCGGTTGATTCCCCATTCCGCGGCGAGCTCGGGTTCGGTGGGGAGCCGTTCGCCGGGCAGGAGTTCGCGGTCGCGGATTCGGCGGAGCAGTTCGCGTTCGACCTGGCGGTAGACCGGGGTGCGGCCCTGTCGGCCGTTGCGCGTGCCGGTCATTTCAGCCCGGACCGGACGAAGGCGTTGACGACCTGACGCTGCAGCAGGATGTAGACGGCGAGGATGGGCAGGCACAGAGCCCCGGCGGCGGCCATCATTGCACCATAGTCGGTTCCGGTTTCGGTGATCAGACTGCGCAGCCCGATCTGGACGACCGAGTCCGGTCTGGACAGCACGAGCAGCGGCCAGAAATATTCGTTCCACGCCGTGACGAACAGCAGGATCGCCAGTGCCGCAAGCGGTCCGCGCAGCGAGGGCACGACGACGGTCCACAGCGTGTTCCAGTGCGAGCGGCCGTCCATGCGGGCGGCGTCGAGCAGCTCGCGGGGGAAGGAGCGCATGTGCTGACGCAGCAGCAGTACCGCGAACGGCGCGGTGATCTGCGGGACGATCACACCGGTGAGGGTGTTCAGCCAGCCCAGGTCGGACAACATGACGTAGTTGGGCAGCATGGTGACCTGGAATGGGACCAGCCAGGTGGCGACGAAGACCAGGAACAGCACCCGCTCGCCACGAAAACGCCAGCGCCCGAACGCATATGAGGCCAGCAGTGCGGTGAACAACTGACAGGCCGCGACCCCGGCCGCCATGAGCGCGGTGTTGCCGATCAGGCTGCCCAGCGGCAGCAGATGGGCGGCGGCCCGCAGATTGTCCAGACTGATCCCGGTGGGCAGTACGGACTGGCCCAGTACGTCGTCGCGCGGGCGCAGTGCGGTCAGGTACATCCAGATGATCGGCACGAGGCTGAACACCGCGATCGCGGCCAGGACCAGGTGACCGCCGACCGCCTCGAATCGGCGGGTGCGCAACCCGTTGGCGGGCTGGGTGATCGGATCAGTCGTCATGGAAACTCCAGCGGTCCATCAGCCACACCGCGCCCCAGGCGATGAGCCCGAAGCCCAGGAAGAACAGCACGCTGGCGGCGGAGGCGAGGCCGACGTCGAACGAGCCGAATGCGGTGTCGTAGAGGAGGTAGTAGAGGTTGGTGGTGGAGTCGCCGGGCCCGCCCTGGGTGAGGGTTTGGATCATCGGGAACATCAGCTGCGCGGCGGCCAGGACGGTCAGGGTGGCCATGAACAGCAGCGTCGGCGACAGGAGCGGCAACGTGATCCGCCGAGTGATCTGGCGTTCGGTGGCTCCGTCGGTGCGGGCCGCGGCCGCGTAGTCGTCGGAGATACCGGACAGACCCGCGGAGACGACGAGTACGGCGAAGCCGAGCAGCTGCCAGCCGACGATCACCACGATCGACCACATGGCCCACTTCGGGTCGCGCAGGAACGAGATCGGTGCGATACCGAACAGTCCGAGGATCTGGTTGACCAGCCCGCCGTTCGGGTCGAGCAGCCAGCGCCACACGATGGCGGTGACGACCGGGGCGATCAGGTACGGCGCGAAGATCGCGGTCCGGTAGAAGGCGCGGGCCCGGCCGTGCACGCGTTGTGACAGGAGTACGACCACCACCGGGATCACGATGGTGAAGGGCAGCAACGCGAGTAGGTACACCACTGTGTTCACCGTCGCCCGGCCCAATTGCGGGAGGTTGAATGCCTCGACGTAGTTGGACCAGCCCGCCGGGCGGGCCGGGGTGGTGGGCACGAGATTCCAGTCGTAGAAAGACAATTCGATGGTCTGGACGAGTGGCGAGTACACCCACACCACCAGCCCGGCCAGGGCCGGTATCAGGTACAGGTAGGGCGTCGCGCCGCTGGCGAGCCTGCGCAGCAGCGGCCTGCGGGCGACCGGACGCGGGTCATCCCGGGGCGGCGGCGGGACCGGTTCCACGAAGCGTCCGGGGGCCGGCCGGTCGAGGAGGGCGGTCATTTCGGCATGAGGGCTCGAGCGCTGGTCTGCGCTGCGGACAGGGTCGCGTTCGGGTCGGCGCCGCGGAACACGATCTCCTCGGTGGCCTTGTTCAGCAGGGTGCGGATCTGCTGGTAGTTCGGTCCCGGATAGGACACCCAGGGCTCCAGCCGGTCGAGTTGCGCGACGTTGGGCCGGACGAAGCCGGGGTGCGCGTCGGCGAAGGACTTCAGGTACGCGGGATCGTCGATCAGCGAGGCGCGCAGGGGGACGTAACCGATGTTCGAGGTGATCGTGGTCTCGCTCTCGGCGCTGGTCAGGAACTTGATCAGCTCCCAGGCGGCGCGTTGCTTGGCGGGGTCCTTCGTCATGATGAACAACCCGGATCCGGAGTTGGTGGGCACGGCCGGTGTCGCGCCGAAGCCCGGCATGGGTGCGGCGGCCGCCTGCCATTTGCCTGCGGAGGATTTGAGGATCGCGTTCTGCAGGGCCGCCGAGGTCAGCAGCATGCCGAGGTTGCCGCGAAGGAAGGCGTCCTGCGCGTCGTTGCCGGAGAGATTCGGCAGTGCGTTCGGTGCGGCCTGGGCGATCTTCTGCACGCCCGCGAACGCCTGCACGGTCTTGGGGTCGGTCCAGGGGAGGGTCTTGCCGTCCTCGGAGAGCAGCCGCCCGCCCGCGGAACGCACGATGCCGGTCAGGCACCAGTCGCCGCCGGAGGGTCCGTCGAGGCAGGCCAGGTAGGACCCGCCGCTGGTGCCGGGCACCTTGGCGATGGCGGCGGAGTCGGCGGCGACCTCGTCCCAGGTCTTGGGCGGGTTGGCCGGATCGAGACCGGCCTTGCGGAACAGGTCGGCGTTGATGAACAGCATGGGTGTGGAGAAGACATACGGGATTGCGTATGTGGTGCCGTCGACGTCGCCGAGCACCGCGGTCCGGGGCGCGTACGGGTGCGGCCCGTCGGTGAACAGTTTCCGGACCTCGTCGCGGCCCACGAGCTTGTCGATCGGCTGCGCGCCGAGATCACTGGCGGCGTACCGGAGGTCGGCGAAGGTCAGCTGCGCGACGTCCGGTGGGTGACCGGCGACGACCTGTCGCTGCACGCTCTGCGCGATCTCGTTCGTCCCGCCCTGCGGCGGCACGGCGTCGACGTGGATATTCGGGTGCAGACGCTCGAATTCGGCGACCAGATTGCGGGTGGTGTCGCCGAAGATGCCGGCGCTCGACAGGTTGTAACTCTCCCAGCGGATCGAAACCTTCTGTCCGGGAGCCAATTCGGGGATGATCGAGGTCGCCGCGCCGGGCCCCGAGCCGGAGGAGGTGGGGACGGTGGCGCAGCCGGAGAGTGCGGCAGCGAGCGCGAGCGCCAGTGCGGGAAGGGCGCGAAGGTACTTCATGGAGATCTCTTTCAGGAAGCGAGGGCGGGGGCCGGTTCGGGCTCCCAGGTGAGGCGCAGGCCGCTCTGCCGTGCGAAGAGGTGGATGTGTTCGGGACGCACCGCCAGGGTGGTGAGTTGTCCGGGCACGAGATGGATCGGCCTGGCGCCGCGGACGCTCACCCGCAGGTCCCCGACCTCGACCTGGGCGATCTCCTCGTTGCCGAGGTTCTCGACGATATCGACTCGCCCACGCAGAGTGGGGCCGTCATGGTTGGCGGGTACGGGCGCGAGGTGTTCGGGGCGCACACCCAGCAGCACCTCGCGCACGCCCGGGTCGCCCCCGGCGCGATACGGCAACTCGACCTCGATTCCGTTGGCGCGCAGGACGAGCCGGTCGTCGGGCCCCGTAACGAGTTCTGCGGGCAGCAGATTCATCGGCGGCGAGCCCATGAACCCGGCGACGAACGCCGAGGCGGGTTCGTCGTAGATCTGCACCGGAGTGCCGAACTGTTCGACCCGACCCTGGTTCAGCACAGCGACTTTGGTGGCCATGGTCATCGCGTCGACCTGGTCGTGGGTGACGTAGACGAAGGTGGTGTCCAGCCGGCGATGCAGTGAGATGAGCCGGGTCCGGGTGCTCGACCGCAGTTTCGCGTCCAGGTTGGACAGCGGCTCGTCCATCAGGAAGGCCATCGGCTCGCGCACCATCGCGCGACCCAGCGCCACCCGCTGGCGCTGCCCGCCGGACAGCTCCTTCGGGCGCCGGCGCAGCAGATGGCCTAGGTCGAGCAGCTCCGCGACTTCGTCGACGCGCCTGCGGATCTCCTGCTTGCCGGTTTTCCGCACGCTCAGCCCGAAGCCGAGGTTCCGCTCGACGGTCAGGTGCGGATAGAGCGCGTAGTTCTGGAACACCATCGCCAGATCGCGTTCCCGCGGCGCCAAGGTGGTGACGTCGCGCCCGTCGACCAGGATGCGGCCCTCGCTCGGCGGCAGGAGTCCGGCGATCATGCGCAGCAGGGTGGTTTTGCCGCAGCCGCTGGGGCCGAGCAGCACGAGGAACTCGTTGCGCTCGGTGACCAGCGAGACGTCGGCGACCGCGGTGGTGTCGCCGAAACGACGGACGATCCCGTCGAGTTCGAGGGTGGCCATCAGACCGCGGCCGTCATGGCCTCGATCGCCTGGGCGATCTCGGGAACGTCGTCGGTGGTGATCTGCGGCATCCCCGGAACCAGCCGGAACTCGGCGCTGACCGCGCCGTCGGTGACGGTGTACTCGACGTAGCCCAGCTCCTCGCGCGCCTCCGGAAGGTCGTCCTCACCGGGGGCGAGGAACGCGGTGGCGGGTGCCCACACCTCGATCGCGTTGTCCCGCTGCACATTTCGGTAGCGGTGCAGATGTCCGCAGCCGACCGCGCGCAGATCGATCCGCTTCAGCAGGCCGAGGAGGCGATCCCGGGCGACGGGCCCGACGTCGACCTGATGGTCGACCGGTTCGTCGGTCACCGACCACAGCGGCTTGTGCAGGAACAGCAGCACCGGGCGGCCCGCGGGCAGGTCCTCGAGGGTCTGCTCGAACCAGCGCCACTGGTCGGCCTCGAGCTGCAGGCCCGAGCTGAGCACTTCGCTGTTGATCCCGAGCAGGATCGCCTCCTCGGTGTCGTGGCGCCAGTGGCCGGGGCCGAACGCGGCCTCGTGCGCGGCCACGCGGTCATCGGTCACGTTGAGACCTGCCCAGGCATTCAGGCCGGGCATGCCGATGTCGTGATTGCCCGGGACCACCAGTAGCGGGGCGCTGATCAGGTCGAGCAGCTCCCGGGCGTGGGCACGGTCGGCGGCGTCGTCCGGATGCAGGACCTGAATATCGCCGGAGTGCACCACCAGGTCGGGCCGGACCTCCTCGTTGAGATGCTGCGCCAGCAGCCGGAAGGCATCGGTGGTGGGACCGCCCGACGCGGTCAGGTGGGTGTCGGAAATCTGCACGATCTTCATGGGTGACTCCTTGATTCAGTGGGTGAGAGCGGTGTGGAGATGGTCGATGGCCTCGTTCGGCAGGCCGTGGCCGGTGAGAAACGCACGGGCACCGCCGTATTCGGCGGACAGGACGCGCAGCATCGCGGTCATGGACTCGGGCCGGGCGCCGTGCAATGCCGCGTCGGCGGGGTCCGCGGCACCGGACTCGGTCGGGAGCGCGGCGAAGAATTCGGCGGTCAGGTAGTCGGCGGTGAGCGCGTAATCGGTGGCCACGACATCGTCCGGCACGCCGATGGCGGAGAGTACGAGTGCGATCACCACGCCGGTGCGGTCCTTACCCGCCGCGCAGTGCACCAGAGCGGGCAGCGCTCCCGGGCGAGCCAGGTCGGCGACGATCGTCGTGAGTTCGGCGCCCCGCTCGTGCAGGAGTGCCACGTACAGATCGCCGAGTGGGTCCGGCGAGTTCGCGGACAGCGCGGACACCAAGGACCGAGGGTCCAGTGCACGGCGCAGGACGTTCGGAACGAACGCGTCGAGACCGGTGGGCAGCGCCGTCACCTCGACGTCGTCGCGCAGATCGATCACTGTCCGCAGGCCCAGATCGGCCAGGTCGGCACCCGCGGTGAACCGGGTCGCGTCGGAGCGGAACAGGCGGCCCCAACCAGTCCGGGCACCATCCGCCACCTGGTAATCACCGATATCACGAAGGTTGTATGTGTTGCCGACCGGTAGCCGACGACACGCAGCTGATTGCGTCACGCCTTCATTCATCTAGATGAAAGTGTCGAGATGGGATCTGAACAAGTGAATGATCACCGACATCGAGATGTCGAAAGACTCGGCCATGAGGTGGGATCCAGGCGTCTCGGTGCCCGAAAACTGCATTTGACCTGGTATTTAGTATTGCCGAGAGAAGGGTGGGGCGCCCGGCCGATGCGGGATGCCGGCGTTGAAGATCGTCGAGGCCCTCGCTGGACGACTCGAACCGAAGGCACGGTCGGCAAAGCTTCACGCTCGTACGACGGTTAGCTACGGCGCAAAAACCCGTGGCGCGCTCCCGCGGCCAAGTCGCCGAACTGCGTATCGCATCTTCGAGATGCGTCGTATCCGCGTGCGGAATCGTGGGCGCGAAATGTCCGCGAGATCGCGTCGATCATGTCGCCTGCTTCGCCACGGGCACTATTCGCTTCGACCTCGCGCGGGGCCATGAGTGCCCGCATGGCATATTGGTGAGAGGCGTCACGCAGGGACCCGGATTGCGCTGATCGGCTGTGTCGGGCCGGTCATGACCTGACCGAAGATGTTCAGGGAGTACCGAATGCGAATAGCTCGTCTCCTGATTGCCGCTGTGGCGGCGGGGGTCGTAGCGGGCTGGGCCGGAGCTCCGGCTGCCCTGGCCGATGGGCTGGGCCCTGGTTTCACTGTGCCCGCGGAGCAGTTGGCGCGCGCTGTGCAGTGCGATGACGGCGCTCGATCGGGGCGGCCGACGGTGCTGCTCATCCCCAGCACCGGTGGCACACCGCGAGAGGTGTGGTCCTGGAATTACGAGCGAGCGCTTCCCGCGGCGGGTTATGGAGTCTGCACCGTGGCGCTGCCGGACCGCGCGCTCGGGCCTTTTGCGACGTCGGCGGAATATGCCGCGTATGCGGCTCTGTATGCCCACAGGGTGTCCGGTCGGCCGATCGCCATCGTCGGGCACAGTCAGGGCGGGATCATGGCCTTCTGGATCGCGAAGTTCTGGCCCGAGGTCGCCGATGCCGCGTCCACCGTGATCGGATTGGCCGCGCCGCTCGGTGGTACCGGTCTGTCCGACGGCCTGTGTGCCGGAGGTCGGTGTTCGCCGATCTCGTGGCAGCTGCGGAGTAATTCGCATCTGATGCACGCGTTCCGCAACGCACCGCTCCCGAGCGGCCCGGCTTACACTTCCATCGCCTCGTATCAGGACGAAGTCGTGTATCCGCAGCCCTCTGCGTCCTCCCTGCCGGGCGTGCACACCGTCATGGTTCAAGATGTCTGCCCCGGCCGGTTCGCCGATCATGGGCTGCTTGTGATCGATTCGGCCGCCTACGGATTGGTGCTGGATACGCTGGCGCACCATGGTCCGGCCGACGCCGCCCGTATCGATCACTCGCTGTGTTCACAACTCGCACTACCCCAGGTGGATTGGTCGGGTGCGACCGGCTTTCAGGCGACTCTGACAGCGGCGTCGGTCGGTTTGCTGAACCCCGCGAACTGGACTGTCGCCGAGCCGCCGTTGCCGGCTTATGCGGCTCGGTATCAGTAGCGGGCCCACACGCGTCCCCGGCTCGCGGTCTGCACGGTGACCGGCAATCAGCGCTGGCCGATTGCCGGTCTACGCTCGCGGGTTATTGTGCGACGCAATGGATTCAGAATGCGTAGCGGGCACGCATGCCCGGCGTCATCGGGGTGCCGCTGCGTCGATCGGCGTCGGCGCGAGGTGGAGTGCGGCGCGATCGGTCGGACCGGCGAGGTACGCCTTGGACAGTGGCGGCCGATCGTAGGGCAGCCCCTCGGGGTCGATGATCCGTACTGTGCCGTCGAATCCGCGAGAGCGCAGTTCTCGCGGTTGGTGCGGTGGAACGTCCGGGTTCTTTCCGCCCGGACCCGGACGTTCCCGGCGGCGGACGCGGACGCCTATGCGGTCCCGCGTCGGGGTCGAGTGATGTGGGGGAGAAGGCATTTCGGAGAACCTTGCCGGAGGGCTCCACGCCAGACGCCCAACCCGTAGGCGGCATCGTCGAGCCTGCGGGCCGGCAGGTGAGTCGCGGGATTGCCGGATGGCGGATGCGAGCGCAGCTCTGTGATGGTGTCGACGAGGATCGCGGCGGCTGTGGCGCGGCGGGCTCGGCGGGAGAACGGCAGTGCCAGAACGGTTATCGGGAACCAGTGTCGCAGCAGCAGTGCCGATATCTGGCCGAGGGTGTCGGTGGCGGCGCGGGCGGTGAGTTCGGCATGTAGCTGTGGCGGTGCCGCGACGCGGCGCAGGCGGTGGTGGATGTGCCTGGCGTGGGTCAGGAATGCGATGGCCGAGAGCATTGTGGCCCAACGGTTTTGCAGGAGGAGTCCGGTCGCTGCGAGAGCGAGGGCGGGAGGTAGAACCGCCGGTGCGACCTGTTCGCCGTGACGGTCGGCGAGGGGAGCGGCGCTGGTTCCGTAGAGGTATTTGCGGGTGAGCCACGGGCCGGGTGTGCGGCGGTGTTCGTGCCGGACGGTCACGTCGGCGACATAGCGTACGAGCGAGCCGTTGCGAGTCAGACGCCAGATGAGATCCACGTCCTCGCCGACGCGCATGGATTCGTCGAAGCCGGAACCGAGCGCGTCCGCGCGGGCGAGCAGACAGGCCGCGGGTACCCAGCCGACGCGCGAAAGCGGTTGTACGACAGCGGAGGTGGGGCCCAGGTCGAGTGAGGAACGGGTGTTCTCGTAGCGGGTGATCCAGTTCGCGTCGGAAGCTTCCAGGCCGAGGATGCGCGGGGCGACCGCCACGACACGCGGGTCGGCGAACTGGGTCAGCAGGCGTTGCAGTTCGTCGGCGGACAGTACCGTGTCCGCATCGCAGAAACCTACGAAAGGTGTTGTCACCGTTCGCAAACCGAGATTGCGCGCGGCGGCCGGACCGGCGTTGACTTCCAGTCGCACGAGTGTGGCGTCGAACTCCTTCGTGACCTCGGCGTGGGCGAGCGGATCCGGTGAGGCGTCGTCGACCACCACCACCCGCACGCCGGTGAGGCCCGCCAGCAGCCGTCGCAGGGCGTGGGGTGAATCATGTACCGGCACAACGACGGTGAGCTGATCGAGCGGCACCGGCTGGCCGGCCGAGGCGATCTGCGCGAGCCCGAGTCCGAGCAGTGAACCGGCCAGGCTCGCCGTCACCGTGTCGGAAACGGTGAATTCGCCGGTGTCGCCCAGGATTGCGGCGGCAGCGGGACGTATCTTCAACAGCCTGGTCGGGCTGCCGCCGAACAGCAGCCGCCCGTCGGCGAATCTGCGGACGGTCGAACCGAGCCGAATGACGGTGCCCACGGCGAGCCCGGACGAGCCGCTCACGTGCCGAAGCCTCCCTCGGCCCGCACCACCGACCCGTTCAGCACCGCACCCTCCGCCGAACAGCAGAAGACGATGGTCGCGGCGATCTCCTCGGGTTCGAGCACTCGCCGAAGACCTTGGTGCGCAGCGAGTTCGGCCGGATCGTCGATGTCGTCGTAGAGGGCGGCGGTGGCGGTGAGCATTTCGGTGCGGGTCGCGCCGGGCGATACCGCGACCGCCGACATTCCGGTGCCGACCAGATCGGCCGACAGGCCCCGCACGATCCCGATGACCGCGTGCTTGCTCGCCGCGTACCCGGCCAGGTGGAACAGACCCCGCTCGCCCGCCGCCGAGGCGACCGCGACGAATCGGCAGCCCGCCGGATCCGGCCCGGCCAGCATGACCGGAACCGTCGCGGCGGCGGTATTCCACACTCCCATCGCGTTCACCTCGAGCAACGCCCGCACATCGGATTCGGGTGCCTCCCACTGCCGTTGCCCACCGGCGATGATCCCGGCCGCGGCGACGGCCGCATCGAGCCGCCCGAATCGAGACAGTGTCTGTTCGACCGCGTCCCGAAGTTGTTCGGGCTCACGCACATCGCACACCACCGGCAGAATCCGATCCGGATCCGTCGCCGCCACCGCGGTCAGTTCCGCCGGGGAGGCCAGCGAATACCGCACCCCGGACGAAGCCGGTCCGGTCCCGCAGGCATCGACCGCGGTCACGTGGTAACCCCGGCGCACCATCTCGCGCACGGTGGCCGCGCCGACGCCGCGTGCGGCGCCGGTCACGAAGGCGACCCGTTCGGGGCGTTCATCCAAGCTCATCGACAATCCTCTGCACCATCCGATCGACCAGTTCCGCACCCGCCCGCGCACTCGCACCGGCCGGATCGCCGAGTACGCCGTTGGGTGACACCGCACGAACCCCGTTGCGCCGCAGGCGATCCATCAGCTCGGGTAACGGCTCGACATTCCCCGCGGCGGCCTTGTCCAGCGCGACGTCGCCGGGGGAGAGATACAGCATGATCGAGGTCTCGGTATGTCCGGCGTGCGCGTCACCGGCCACCGCGCACGGTAGCCAGCGCGCGTTGTGCCCTTCCGCGCCAAGGGTTTCCACGGCCGCGCGCAGCGCGCCGACATTGCCGCCGTGTCCGTTGACGAACACGACCTCACCCGCCCACAGGGCCAGCGAACGGGTGAGTTCGACGATCATCTCGGTCAGGACGGTCGTCCCGACCGAGAACACCCCGGGAAACCCCTGATGCTCGCCGCTCGCGCCGAACGCGACCGCCGGGGCCACCCAACTGCCGGTCCGCTCGCCCACTCGCTGCGCGACCGCGGTCGCGATGACGGTGTCGGTGGACAGTGGCAGATGCGGGCCGTGCTGCTCGGTCGCGCCGACCGGCACGAGCACCCTCGGGCGCTCGGGCAGGTCCGGGTAGCGTGCGGCGGCGAGCGCGGGCATCCTCAGCCGCCGAGCGTCCGGGTGAATCCCGGCTGCACGATGACGTCCTCGGGGGTGAGTTCGTGAATGGAGGTTTTGCCCAGGCCCAGCAGCGCGGAATCGATTCCGCCCCGCAGGATGTCCAGCACGTTCTCCACACCGGCCTGCCCGTTGGCGGCCAGGCCCCACAGGTACGCGCGACCGATCATCACCGCACGCGCGCCCAGGGCGACGGCCTTGACCACGTCGCTGCCGCGCCGGATTCCGCCGTCCAGGACGATCTCGATCTGATCGCCGACCGCGCCGGAGATGGCCGGCAGGCACCGGATCGGGGCCGGGGTGCTGTCCAGATTGTTGCCGCCGTGGTTGGACACCGAGATCGCGGTGACACCGGCGTCGACGGCGCGCTTGGCGTCATCGATGCGGCAGATCCCCTTGAGCATGAACGGGCCGTCCCATTCCTTGCGCATCCAGGCGATGTCGTCCCAGGTGGCCAGCGGGGTCTGCATCCACTCGTAGTACGCGCCGAAGAAGGTCGGCGCTTTCCCGCCGGGCGGCGTGAGGTTCGGCGTCGTCAGGTCGGGAATCGTTCCGGCCTTGGCGAATTCGTACGCCCAGCGCGGCCGGGCCAGCACGCTCAGCGCGTTCTGCCGCATGGCCTTGAAGTCGAGCTTCTCGGGGATGGTGGGCGAACCCCAGTCGCGGCCGTTGGAGAACGACCAGTCCAGCGTCGCGATCAGGCCCTTCGCACCGGCCGTGCGGGCCTCGTCCAGGCGGCGGGACATGGTGTCGCGGTCGCCCATCCAGTACGACTGGAAGAAGGTCTGCGGATTCGCCTCGAGCACATCCGAAAGCGGCTTGCTCGCAAACGAACTCAGCCCGATGGCGGTGCCGCGGGCGGCGGCGGCGCGGGCCACGGCGACCTCCCCCTCGGGGTGCACGGCCTGCACACCCGTGGGGGAGATCAGCACCGGCATCGAAATATCCTGTCCCAGAACGGAAGTGGACAGATCGCGGGTATCGGACAACCCCGCCACGTGCGGTGCGAAGCCGAGTTCGCGGAACGCGGCGAGGTTGTCGTCGTAGGACACGCCCGCCTCGGAACCGGCCAGCAGCGCGCTGTACACGGATTTCGGTAGACGTTTACGAGCGCGGCGCTGTGCTTCGGCGACGGTCTCGAACCAGGCGTTGGCCATCTGTGGGATTCCTTGTCTAGACGGGGCTTTCGGAGCAGGCGCGGCTGGGCATGCTGATGGGCATGCCGAGGGCTACCGCCTTCTTCTTCTTGCCCGTGTGGGAGTGGTCCTGCGAGGGCTTGGGCGTCTCGCCGGGTGTGCGGTCGGCCAGCAGTGACTCGCCGTATCCCTGCACACATTCGGGATCCGGGCCGTCCAGCGGCAGACCGGTGAAGAACTTGGCGGCCATGCAGCCGCCGCGGCAGGAGTCGTAGAAGTTGCAGGAGGCGCACGCGCCGCCGCCGGTGGGCCTACGCAGTTCCTCGAACAGCGCGGATTCCTGCCAGACGCGGTTGAATCCGCCGTCGGTGAGCAGATTGCCCGCCTTGAAGGTGTCATGGATGGCGAACGGGCAGGCGTAGACGTCCCCGATCGGGTCGATCAGGCACACCACGCGCCCCGCGCCGCACAGGTTCAGCCCCGGCAGGGACTCGCCGAAGGCGGCCAGGTGGAAGAACGAGTCGCCGGTGAGCACCGACTCGCCGTTGGCCATCAGCCAGTCGTAGAGCACGCGCTGATCGGCGGCGGTGGGATGCAGTTCGTCCCAGGTGTCCGCGCCGCGGCCGGACGGACGCAGGCGGGTCAGCCGCAGCGTTGCGCCGTATTTGTTGGCCAGCGCCTGGAATTCGTCCAGCTGATTGACGTTGTGCCTGGTCACCACGACCGAGATCTTCGCGTCGCGGAATCCGGCATCGGCCAGGTTCTGCAGGGCGCGGGTGGCCATATCGAACGATCCGGGGCCGCGGACCGCGTCGTTGACCTCGGCGGTCGCGCCGTCGAGGGAGATCTGCACGTCCACGTAGTCGGTGGCGGCGAGTTTCGCGGCGCGTTCGGGGGTCAGGCGCACGCCGTTGGTGGAGAACTTGACGCCGACATCGTGCGCGACGGCGTAGTCCAGCAGCTCCCAGAAGTCGCTGCGGACGGTGGGCTCGCCGCCGCCGATGTTGACGTAGAACACCTGCATGCGCTGCAACTCGTCGATGACGGCCTTGCACTGTTCGGTGCTCAGCTCGCGCGTGTCGCGGCGTCCGGACGAGGACAGGCAGTGCACGCAGGCCAGGTTGCAGGCGTAGGTCAGTTCCCAGGTCAGGCAGATCGGGGCGTTGAGCCCGCGTTCGAACTGCTCGATCAACCGGGGGACGGGCGCGGGAGCGGGGGCGGGTTCGGGAAGCAGAGTCGTCATGGAGTGCGGGCCTCCGGCTTTCGAGGGGTGATCATATTGCTGCGTGCCAGGGCGGCGAGCGCGGACACATACCGTTGCTGCTCGTTCGCCGGAACGCCGGCGCGGTCGATCGCGGACAGCGCCGAAGGGCATTCGGCGAGCTGTTCGACGACGCCGACCAGCTGCACCGACTTCAGGAACGACAGCTTGCGCGTGTGGAAGTCGTAGGCCAGCGCCCCGAAGGGCTCGCTGCGAAGCGAGACCGTCGGAGCCAGCTGCCACGCCGACCGGGCATCGAACGCCCCATCGGCACAGGCGTTCTCGTTCACCTCAGTAGACACCGCACATGCCATCGATCGAGACGTCCTCGACGAGGCTGTCGGCTGCGGGGTCGAGCTGGACCTCGGCCTGGGTCTGCTGGGCGGCCGTGCCGTAATCGGTGCGGTTGTGCTCGCTCATGACGCTCCTTCAGAGTGCTGAATGTGTGATCTGGATAATAATGGCACCGGAGGCCATAATGGAAGGGGATCGACGAATTCTGCTAACTTCGCTGAGTGAGCGACCGAGTGCGCAAGTCACCGGGCAGACCCCCGGCCACCGATCACGGAGCGATCGAGGCGGTGGCCTTCCGCCTGTTCGCCGAGCGCGGCTTCGACGCGACGTCACTGGACGACATCGCCGCGGCGGTCGGAGTGGGCCGCCGGACCCTGTTCCGCTACTACAAATCCAAGAACGACATCCCCTGGGGACAATTCGACGCCAGCCTCGTGCATCTGGCGGGACATCTGGACGACATGCCCGAGGACGTGCCGGTGCACGAGGCGGTACAGCGGGCGGTGATCGAGTTCAACCGGCTGGATCCCGCCGCGGTCGCCTCACATCGGCAACGGATGCGGTTGATCCTGGCAACGCCTGCCCTGCAAGCGCATTCGGTACTGCAGTATCAGCAGTGGCGTGCGGTGATCACGAATTTCGTGGCACGGCGGTTCGGCCTGGATCCCGGAGATCTGTTGCCGCGCACCGCCGGACAGGTGACGCTGGCGCTCGCGCTGAGCGCGTACGAGCAGTGGCTGGAGGACGCGGATTCCTCGCTGGACGCGCTGCTGGCGGAGACGTTGTCCGCGTTGAAGACGTATCTCGCCGCAGGCGTGGAGAATTCGGTCCGTCAGTGACCGAACGCCTGGTACAGCTCCGGTAGGAATCGGGACAGGTGGTGCATCTCCTGTCCGCAGTGCATCAGCAGATTCCGGGCCACATCCATACCCAGAACGACGTCGCGCGGATCGACCGAGGCGCCGCGTTCGGTGGCGCACAGTGCCTGTCCGGCATCGGGCGCGTGTAATCCGTACAGGTTCAGGTAGAAGCGGCTGCGCATCTCGACGCCGCCGGGCACCGGCCTGACCTGGTGTGCGAGCCAGCCGAGGTCCACGGGCGCGACCGAGCTGCCGACGCGGCCGAAGACGACGGTATGCCCGGCGGGCACGGTGAATCCGTGCTCGACCGGGTCGTCGAACCGGATCGCGAGCTGCTGGAGTTTCGGGCCGATGTACTCGTCGACATAGGACACGTTGCCGACGTACCTGCTGCGATCGGGCACCGGCGCGGCGGTTTTGTCGACGGCGATCGAGGCGTACATGTGCGCGTCGGGGTGCCAGAGCTTGTACCGGGCCGAATCGCTGGAATGCCACCCGAACCACCAATCCCACATCCGGGCGGTCACCCGGGGCATCTCGGTATGGCATGCCACCCAGGAGATTCCGGTCGCGGTCTGCCCGTAGCCGGTCTCGATCGGGAAGTAGCCCGTCGGCGCGAGATCGCGGGTGAGGTCGGCGACGTCGGGAATGCGCGTGGCCGGGACGGGCGGTCCGGCGAAGGCTTGCTGCACCGGGTCGGGCGCCGGGAGGGTGTGGGCGGCCATGAAGCGCGAGAACGGCTTTGCCCAGTCCTGCGCGGAATAGCCCGGATAGCGGGACGGACACGTCGGCTGATCGGCCCGTGCGAACGCTCGCGTCCACGGGCCGATCGCCAGCGCACCGCCCGCGAGCAGGGCGGCGCGGCGGGAGAGTCTCACACTGCGCACCATCGGGCGAAGATAACCCGGACCTGTTGCGGGCGCGCCCGGTTCGGCTGTTCCTGGGTAGGTGGCAGAGTCCGGCCGGACCGATTGGGAGGCATCACAATCGGCCGGTCAGGTGTGTACCGACACCGCAGACCCTGTTCGGCAATCGGCCGTCAGCGTTGCGTGGCGGCCAGATCCGGATGCGCGCGTCCGGCGACCACCGGCAGATCCAGGCAGGTTCTGATGCCGGGCTCGGCGGCGCAGACGTACGGGATCGAGTTGACGCAATGGTTGGCCGTGGCCACGATGCCCGGATTGCGGCGCAGGCCCTCCGCGACGCTGGTCGGCTGCCAGCCGTGGATGACCACGAATGTGTCCGGATCCCCGTGGATTTCGATCTCGTAGCGCTCGCCCTGCGGGCCGAACTCCCACGCCGGTTCGAGGTTCTCCTCGCCCATCAGCCAGTTGACCGCGATCCGCACCACGACCTGCTCGCCGATCGTCGCATCCCACTGGAACCGTTGGGCGGCAACCTTTCCCGGCTCGATGACGCCCATCGGCGAGTCGATCGGGGCGGTGGCGACCGCGACCTGGTGCGAGGTGCCGATCGTCGCCTCGGCGAAACCGAGTGTGTCCAGGCACATTCGGACCGACTGGGTGAAGCCGCCGGACAGCAGGCCGAGCATCGGGCTCTTGTGCGCCTCCTCAGGTGTGCCGCCGAAGCCCATCACCCAGCGCAGCACGTCGGGTGCGTTGTAGGTGCGCATATCGGAGAACTCCTCCGCGCGCACCGAGGTGACCGCCGAGGACATCGCCGAGAGAACCAGGGGATGCAGTTCGGTGGTGCCGCCCGGATTGATCCCGGTGCCGTGCAGGGTGACGCCCGCGTCCACGGCCGTCTGCGCGAGCGCGGCATCGCGTTCACCCGGATAGAACCAGCCCACCGGGGTGACGACGTTCTTGCCCGAGCGCAGAATTCGGGTGACCTCTTCGGTATTCGGCACCAGCGGGGTGTAGACCACCGCATCGGCATCGAGCGACAGGATCGCGTCGATGTCGTTCGACGCGGTGACCCCGAGCGGATCGATGCCCAGGATCTCCCCGACATCCTTGCCGTTCTTGTCCTCCGAATGGACGTAGCATCCGGCCAGTTCGAGTTCCGGATGCCGCAGCACGGCCTCGATCGCGGCCTTGCCGACGCCACCGGTCGCCCACTGCACAACCCTGAGCATGAGCCCTCCTCCGCGATAGCAATTCTTCCAGTGAGACGGTCTCGCCCCGGGGCAGTCTGGCATCAGTGCGCGCGCTTGGCTACCGCTCCGCTTCCGGAGATTCGCGGAAATATGCGGCGGCAGCTGGGCTTTCGTGTTGTGGATTCGTCTGTTCATCCCGGATTCGAGTCGGGCACAGGTACTTTGGCTGGTCCCCCGATCAGGCTTGCTGAGGTGCAGGTTCGGGGATCGGTCGCAGGCTGGGGTGGTGCGGTTGATTCCTGCTCTCTTCGATCGCCCGGGGGAATTGCCGAGACGACTGTGGTGGAGCATCGCGAGACCGCAGTTCTAGTGTCTGGACTAGTGTCTATAAAAGTGTTCGGACTTGTGCTACGGTCACCCGCATGAAACGGCTGGACGGCGGAGTCGTACAGGTCAGCGGCGGTGTCAGCGGCATCGGTGCGGGTCCGGTGGCTGCGGTGGCGTGCGCGGTGATCGAAAACTGCTCGATGATCGGCGTAACGCGACCCCGATTACGTCGATGACCGTTCGGATCGTGTTTCGGTGTGTGCCGGGCGACAGTTGGGCACAGAACCTCGACCGGGTCGAGGCCGTCGTGGACGACTCCGTGGTGGCGGGGACCGCGGATGCGTCCCGACCGGCGGGTGGTCCGTTCCGGTGACTGTTCGGTTGTGCGACAGCGATTTTCATCCGGCGATT
This sequence comes from Nocardia coffeae, assembly GCF_019890715.1. Lineage (NCBI taxonomy): Bacteria > Bacillati > Actinomycetota > Actinomycetes > Mycobacteriales > Nocardiaceae > Nocardia > Nocardia coffeae. The sequence continues at coordinate 403,970 of NZ_JAINZY010000010.1, forward strand.
CGCGACGGTCATGTCCGGCCTTCGCCCGATGTATCAGCTCTCGATCTCTAGAAAGGATTTCCGGCAGTGGAGACAACGCAGGTCGGAGTCGGTGCAGCGCCGCCGAATGCCGGAGAGGGCACGCGCGTCGGTGTCGTTCGTGAGACCGATTCGGGTGAGCGTCGGGTGGCGTTGGTGCCGAAGATTGTTGCGGGCCTGGTGAAGCAGGGTGTGCGGGTGGTCGTG